>JADLCY010000010.1 GCA_020846935.1 Gemmatimonadaceae bacterium | reverse complement strand
CTGCACCATACATAGCGGTAACGGGATTCGAACCCGTGTTCCAGCCTTGAGAGGGCTGTGTCCTAGTCCCCTAGACGATACCGCCTCTGCTTCGCCTCTGGCGAAGCAGAGGCGTTATCACCGTTTCATTTCCTGTCGCAATCGCCGAGCGATTGCTCCTGGTCGTACCCGCCTCGAGCGAAGCAGAGGCGTTATCACCGTTTCATTTGCTGTCGCAATCGCTGAGCGATTGCTCCTGGTCGTACCCGCCTCGAGCGAAGCAGAGGCGTTATCACCGTTTCCTTTCCTGTCGCACTCGCCGAGCGATTGCTCCTGGCCGTTCCCACCACCATCGCCCATCGCACACCAGCAGGCCCCCGTAACCCGAAGCCTTGCAAAGTAATTGAGCGCCCCGTCCACCTCAACCGCGCACAAACATATACACCGGCCAGCGTACGAACGTCCTGCGACAGGCCAGGAGGGACTCGAACCCCCAACCGCCGGTTTTGGAGACCGGTGCTCTACCAATTGAGCTACTGACCTACACCCACCCGCGGGAACCGGCACCGCCCCCCGAGCAAACGAAGCAGGTCGCGACGGTCCCACGAGAAAAGGGGTGACTGAGGGGACTTGAACCCCCAACCCCCGGAGCCACAGTCCGGTGCTCTAACCAGTTGAGCTACAGCCACCAGCGAAACCGCAGGCGCGGAGACGACAGCGGCGAGCTTGCGCTCGCCGCAGATCGGGCACCCAACGGGGAGAGTTTAATCACCGCCCCGGACGTTATCAACGCTGGGCCCCGCGCCCCGCGCCCGTGCCGGTGCCGACTCCCGTCCCCCGCGCAGCCGCGCGCCGCGCCAGGGAGTCCCCCGCCAGCGCGAAGAGGGACATCGGGTTCACGGTGACCGTCCCGTAGCGAACGATCAGGTGGAGGTGCGGACCGGTCACGCGGCCGGTCGCTCCCACGGCGCCAAGGATCGCCCCACGAGCCACGGTGTCACCCACGGCCACATCCTGACGCGAGAGGTGAAGATACGCGCTGGTGAGGCCGCTTCCGTGGTCCACATACACCACGTTCCCGCCGTAATAGAACCGGTCCACGATCCGCACGACCCCACGATTGACTGCCCGCACCGCGGCGCCGGTCGCCCCGGCGAAGTCGGTCCCCATGTGGCGCGAGGTGATGGTGCCGTTGAACTCCCGTCCGCGGCCAAAACCACTCGTTATGCGCGACGCCCGAGGCAGACGCCACGCCCCCTCCCAGAGCGCCGGCGTGGCGTGGGAGGCCTCCGCGACCTGGCGCGCACGATCCGACTCCCGTCGAATCCGCGACGCGAGCGCCGAATCTGGTGCACGGGAAAATGCCGGCGAGACGCGAAGCCGCTCCACTGGATAGCTCGTCCGCGCCGGCACCACGCGCACTCGCACCGTGTCGGTCTGCTCGCCAGGCATGCAGCGAACACGGAGGGTCACGCTGCTGGACTCCGCATCGATCGGCAACGCGGCGAACGAAACAGCCCCTCCACCTCTCGGCACGAAATGCAGCGGCTGCCCAGCCACCTCGCCTTCCGGCCGAACCCCCAACGCCTCCGTCTGCTCGACCAGGACGCGGAAGAGTGCACCCGGAACGGGCGCGCGCGGTTCAATTGCCACAGCCAGAGAGTCCGCGCAGCTCCACCGCGCGCGCCCGGTCGCATTGGACTCGCCATGGGCGAGCGCCACCAGCGCGAGCGTCCCGGCGCCGACGACGCGCTTCACGACGACACGGCTCCCGCCCGGCCATCCGGACGACGTGCCGAACGGTACGGCAGCACGAACAGGTAGAGCCCCGAGAACACCAGGAGCGCCAACGGGAACAGCGGTGAATAGGTGACCCAGGCCGGCGGCTCGCCTCGGATCCTGAAGGCGAAGTTGGCGATGACGGTCACCGTGAACGCGATCGACACCCAGCGATGGAACTGCCGCACACCCTTGCTCCAGGTCATGCGAACCTCCCCCGCCCACGCCGGCGGGTGGTTTCTGTGATTTGTCCCGCCATGCCCACGCCCCCACCCACATACTCGGCGAGGTGCTCGCCGGTGATCGTCGATCGGGCAGCGACGAGTTTGGCCGGCGTCCCCTCGAACACCACGCGACCACCGTCATGGCCCGCGCCAGGACCGAGGTCGATGATCCAATCGGCATGCGCCATCACCGACTGATGGTGCTCGATCACGATCACCGACTTTCCGGCGTCCACCAGCCGGTCAAGCAGCCCGAGCAGTTGCTTCAGGTCAGCCAGATGCAGGCCGGTCGTCGGCTCGTCCAGCACATACACGCCGCCCGACTCCGCCATATGCGTCGCCAGCTTGAGCCGCTGCCGCTCGCCGCCCGACAGCGTGGTGAGCGGTTGCCCGAGACGCAGGTACCCCAGGCCCACGTCGGCCATCCGCTGCACGATGGCGTGTGCGGCCGGGAGGGCCGCGGCGCCACCGCCAAAGAATACCGAGGCTTCATCGACGGAGAGATCGAGCACGTCCGCGATGTTCCGGCCACCGAGCCGATACTTCAGCACCGCCGCCTGGAATCGCCGCCCTTCGCATTCCTCGCAGACCGTCGTCACGCCCGACATCATCCCGAGGTCGGTGTAGATCACGCCGGCTCCGTTGCACGCCGGGCAGGCACCCTCGGAGTTGGCGCTGAAGAGCGCCGGCTTCACGTGGTTGGCCTTCGCAAATGCCTTGCGTATCGGTTCGAGCAGGTCGGTGTAGGTGGCCGGGTTGCTGCGGCGCGACCCGTGGATGGCCGCCTGGTCGATCGTCACGACACCTTCGCGCGAACTCACCGCCCCATGGATCAGCGAACTCTTGCCAGACCCGGCGACGCCGGTAACCACCACCAGCACGCCTAACGGGATGTCCACGTCGACGTTCTTGAGGTTGTTGGTCTTCGCACCCCGGACCTTCATCACCCCGGTCGCCGTGCGCGTCGCGGTCTTGAGGGACGCCCGATCGCTCAGGTGACGACCGGTGAGCGTGCAGCTCGCCCTGAGGCCGTCGAGCGATCCCTCGAACGCGATGCTCCCCCCCGCCGCTCCCGCGCCCGGCCCGAGGTCAACGACATGGTCGGCAATGGCGATCATCTCCGGCTTGTGCTCGACCACGAGGACCGTGTTGCCCTTGTCCCGCAGGCGCAACAGCAGCTCGTTCATGCGCCGGATGTCGTGCGGATGCAGCCCGATGGTTGGCTCATCGAACACATAGGTGACATCGGTCAGCGACGAGCCGAGGTGCCGCACCATCTTCGTCCGTTGAGCCTCGCCGCCCGACAGCGTGCCCGACGGGCGATCGAGGCTGAGGTAGCCCAGTCCGATCTCGACGAACGAGTCGAGTGTGTGCCGGAGCGAGGCGAGGAGCGGCGCCACGGACGGCTCATGGATACCGCGCACCCACTCCGCGAGGTCGTTGACCTGCATCCTGCACACCTCGGCGATGTTGCGGCCGTTGACCTCCGACGAGCGTGCGGCGGCATTGAGTCGCGTCCCCGCACAGTCCGGACACCGCGTGAAGGTCACCGCCCGATCGACGAACGCGCGGATGTGCGGTTGCAGCGCGTCGACGTCCTTTGAAAGAAACGACTTCTGGATGCGCGGGACGAGCCCCTCGTGCGTGAGGTTGGCGCCGGCGACCTTCACCTTCGTGGCCTTCTGATACAGGAACTGCTCCCGCGCCTTGCGACTGAACGTGCGGATCGGCGTGTCAGGATCGATGCCGGCGGCGATGAACATGCGCACGCCCCAGCCGTCCGCGGTGTACCCCGGCACGGTGATCGCACCTTCGTTGAGCGACTTCCCCTCGTCGAACAGCTGCGTGAGATCGATGTCGTTGACCGAACCCATGCCCTCACATCGCGGGCACATGCCCCCCGCGATCGTGAAGGTCTTCTTCTCTGATTTCCCCTCCCCCTTCTCCACCGTGAGGCGCCCGACCCCGCTGACCGTCGGCACGTTGAACGCGAAGGCATTGGGGGACCCGATGTGCGGTTTGCCGATGCGACTGAACAGCACGCGCAGCAAGGCATTGGTGTCGGTCACCGTGCCGACCGTCGAGCGCGCGTTGGGGCCCATTCGCTCCTGATCGACGATGATCGCGGTCGTAAGACCTTCGAGCACGTCCACGTCCGGCCGGCCGAGCGAAGGCATGAATCCCTGCAGGAACGCGCTGTACGTCTCGTTGATCAGGCGCTGGGATTCGGCGGCGATCGTGCTGAACACCAACGACGACTTGCCGGAGCCGGAGACGCCGGTGAACACGGTCAGCCGATGCTTGGGAATCTCCACGCTGACGTTCCTGAGGTTGTTCTCCCGCGCGCCCTGCACACGGATCACGTCATGGCGCACGCCGGCGCGGGCGCCCGCGACGAGTGGGCTCACGGGAGCCGCCTCAGCAGGTCGACCAGCTTCCCGCCCATCATGTTCCAGCCGTAACGCGCGCCACCGAACTCCCGCTTCTGAGTCGCGGTGAAGCCGGACTGCACGATGGTCAGATGCGTGCCCGCATTGCTCGGCGCGAGGATGAACGTCACCACGGTCTCCAGAAACGGCACCGTCCACGTGTAGCTGAGCTTCCGCTGCGGCTCGATCTCGAGCACCCGACAGTTTACGGTGCCGTCCCAGCCTGGGTACGGCTGCGTGCGGAACATGAACGCAGCTCCGGGCTCGAGCCGGAAGTCGAGGGCCGGAAGCAACCACTCGGCGAGGAGTTCGGGCTCGGTCAGCGCACGCCAAACCTTCGCTGGCGCGTGCGCGAGGTCGAACTCCACGACAAGGGTCTGCGCGGTTGCCTGGGCCCTGGGGTCGGCGGATGTCATGGGTCCATGGTCTCCAGAAGGCGTTCGAGGCGTCGGCCGCGTTCCACCCAGAACGCGCTGTAGGTGGCGATCCAATCACGGACGGGCGCCAGTCGCTCGGCGACCAGCCGGTAACGACGCTCGCGACCCTGCCGCCGCTCGGCGACCAGTCCCGCATCGAGCAGCAAGCGCAAGTGCTGCGAGACGGCGGGTCGGCTCATGTCGAAGTGTGCGGCGATGTCGGTCACCGAGCGCTCCCCCCGCGTGAGCCGGTCCAGCATCTCGCGACGCGCGGGATGACTGATGGCAGCGAAAACCAGATCGGGTCGGGCGGGCGCAGTCGCCATGACTGCAATATGTAAGCGATAGCTTACGCGTCAAGTCAAAGCAGCCGAGAGAACCGGGGCGCCGCCGCCACGAACACCCACACGACGAGCACGAATGGCGCCGTCAGCGCCGGTACGCCCATCGGCTGCAGCGCCGCAGAGAGCGTGGCCGAGAGCACGGTCGCGAGGGCCACGGCGGTTGCGACGTACGCGAGCGATGTCACGCTCGGTGCGTACGCGGCCGACAGTGCGATGGCCGTGAGCACGCCGTTGAAGCCGAGCGCACCGCTGCGAAGCGCGGGCTCACCGGCGCCGAGTGCCCAGCCGAGGAGCAGCCCGGCGAGGGAACCAGCGAGAGCGGCAAGACACGCGACGCTCGAGCTGACGAGGAGGCCGAGGGCGAACAGTGCGCCGGTGATGACGTTGTCCTGCAGGAAGACCTGCGCGACACCTGACGCGAGCCCGTGGGCCACGGTCGACGTGCTGACGACGCCTTCGACTGTCGCCGCACCGGGAAGCCCGGCGATCGGACGTGCGTCAGTGGCCAGCACCGCGGCGAATCGGGACGCCGCGAGAACGAAACACAGGGTGGTGACCACGAACGGCGCGGTCAGCGCGGGCAGTCGGGATGCTGCAAACAGTTGGAGCAAGGCGGCCATGGCCACCGTGCTGCACGCGGCACCGAGCACCACGCAGATCCACGTCAGGACATTCGGTTCGAGGAAAACGACCAGCGCGACGCCGACCAGAGCGCCGTTGAAGCCAAAGAGGCCGGCGCGCACGTCGCTGCGATCGGCGTCAAGCAACACAGCGGTCGCCGTGCCAACGGCTGCGCCGATGAGCGTCGCCAGGCCGTAGAGCACCGAGTGCCAGGAGATACCGGCCAGAAAGATCAGTCCGGTGAAGCTGTTGTTCTGCAGCATGACCTGACCAACGCCACGCAGCACCGCATCGAGGAAAGCCACCGGATGCAGTCGACCGTCCGCGTCGTCGATCGCCAGGCCTGACGAGTTCCACCTCATGGCGCAGGCAGCCGAGGGCCGAGGGACGCGTCGCTCGTCTGCTCGAGGACGCCGGGCACGCCGTCGTCGACCGCGGCCTGCAGTCTTCGCACTTCTTCGAGGATCCCCATGAAACGGTTGCCGAAGGGCGTGAAGCGATACTCCACCTCGATGGGAGGCTTCTCGCCGAATGCACGACGCTCGAGGATCCCGAAGCGAATCATCTTCTGCAGCCGCTCGTTCATCACCTTGGTCGACAGACCTTCGCAGGCGCGCAGGAAGGCGCTGGGTCGGTGATGGCCTTCGGCGCACAATTGCAGCAGCCGCACCGACCACTTGCATCCGACGATGTTCTCGACCATCGCGGCGACGGGAACGGGTTGTCGCTGCACCACCGCCGCGGGTCCATCGAACCGGGTATCACGCTGGATCATCTGCTCCACCTTACCGAAAAGTGCGTTCCTGACGACGTGTCCCGACCAACATACGTTCGGCGGAGCACGGGCGCACAAGGCGCCCCATCACCCGACACTTGCGCAGGAGATGCCTTGAGCGACGCCGTCCGCATTCCAGGATACACGTTGGGCACCGGTGCCCTTGCTCGGTCCCCGGTGACGCTTTCCGACTTCGAGCTCATGAAGAAGAGCGTCCTCTTCACCGGCGACGACGTAGCCGCGCTCCGGCGGTCGCACGATATCGTGAAGGACCAGGTCGAAGCGATCCTCGATGTGTGGTACGGATTCGTGGGCTCGAACCCGCACCTGCTGGCCTCGTTCACCGGCACCACCGATGGCCAGCCGCTGAGTGCGTACCTGGGCGGCGTCCGGCGAAGATTCGGGCAGTGGATCCTCGACACCGCACGCGCCGAATACGACCAGGCATGGCTCGACTACCAGCACGAGATCGGACTGCGGCACCACCGCACGAAGAAGAACCGCACCGATGGGGCGGCGTCGAGCGCCATCGTGCCGTTCCGAGATCTCTTCCTGTTGATCTTCCCGGTGACCGTCACGCTCAAGCCGTTCCTCGCGGGCCAGGGGCGCACCGCGGACGAAGTCGATCGGATGTACGCGGCGTGGGTGAAGTCCTGCCTCCTGCAGGTGACCCTGTGGAGCCACGCCTATGTGCGCGACGGCGACTTCTGATCACTGCTGACCGGCCGCGCTCGGCGGAACGCGCCTGACGATGTTCCCGCCAGGCGCCTCCGAGACCGGACCCTGAGATCGACACCTCGGTTCGCGCTCGGCGGTGTTCCCGCCAGGCGCCTCCGGGGTCAGGCCGTCAGGTCGACACCCTCGGTACGCGCCCGGCGCACTTCCCGCCAGGCGCGCCGGGATCAGGCCGTGAGGTCAACACCGAGGTCAAACTTCCCGACGTAGCCGTTGCCCTTGCGGGACAGGTCGAGGAGCAGACTGGTGCCTCCGCTCCTGAAGATGTCGTCCTGGGCGTTGCGCAGCCATCCGGTGCGCTTCGCCGAATACGGCGCGCGCGCATACACCGCTTCGGTGTGCGCTTCGTCGAAATAGAGCTGCGACGTGAAGTCGTGGTGTTTGCCGCCTTCGACCGGCGTCCTCACCTTCACGTGCAGGTGAACGGCACGGCCTTCGTACCAGCCGGGATAGATCGTGTGGAAGCGCACGAGACCCGTGGCGTCCGATACCTGCAGCCCACGCAGGAACTTCTTGCCCCGCGTGTCGAACTTGCCCTGGAAGTCGACGACGTCCGAGTAGACGCCAACGGCATCGCACTGCCACAGGTCGACGGTCGCACCTACCAGCGGCATGCAGTTGCCCGCGACCACCTTCGTCAGGCGCAG
Source organism: Gemmatimonadaceae bacterium (assembly GCA_020846935.1). Taxonomy (NCBI): domain Bacteria; kingdom Pseudomonadati; phylum Gemmatimonadota; class Gemmatimonadia; order Gemmatimonadales; family Gemmatimonadaceae; species Gemmatimonadaceae bacterium. The sequence goes on along the minus strand of JADLCY010000010.1, from coordinate 294,947 downwards.
CTCAACGTCGAGGGGCGTCCCCTGGCGCACCGAGCCATCGGTCGGGTCGGCGCGGATGTCGGTGCGGTTGAGCTTCTCGTCGACGAAGTAGGGCCCTTCCATCTGCTCGGGCCGCACGACGCACGCGGGGAGCCACCCCGGAGCGGTGCGCGGCGCGGCGGCGATTGCCTCGGCGTTGAGGGCGCGAACACCAAGCAGGCCGGCTCCTCCGATGCCGAAGAGCGTGAGCACTTCCCGCCGCGACAAGACTCTTCCTACCGGCGCGTCATCGTTTTCCATGGTGCGATTTCCCTGGTGTTTGGGAGCGAAAGGCTGGTGACCTCGCGGAGCGGTGATCTTACGACTTCAGGGAGACGCGTCCAGAGGTGCAGCCGACCTGAACAGCACACGAGCCCAGGGTACCTGCCGGCCTCGGTGCGGAGGGCCCTCCCCTCCGAAGGATCCCTCGTCGGTGACCCGCGGACTTGTACCGATGCTGCGCGCGGCGCAGGTTCGCCTCCATGCCCGCACCATTCCTTCCCGCCGCCCGCCGCCGAAACGCGTTGGCGGTGCTCGCGTTCACCGCCCTGCTCACGCTGCTTCCACGCGTGTTCGCTGCTCAGGCGCCGGATCGTTGGGCTCTGGTCGGCGGCACGGTGATTCCGGCAACCGGAGGCGCAGCGGTCACCGATGCCGTGGTGCTCGTGGAGGGACGGCACATTCGCGCGGTGGGCCCTCGTGCGTCGACGCGCCTGCCCGTGGGTACGCGCGAAGTCGATGCGCGCGGGCGCTTCATCCTCCCGGGGATGATCGACGCGAACGTGCATCTCGTGCTGATGATCACGCCCGAGTTCTACGTGAAGTACGAAGAGCGCTTTTCTGACATCGCCGTGCAGGGCGCGCAGATCGCGCTCAAGTTCGGGCTGACCACGGTCATGGACTCGTGGGGGCCACTTGGCCCGCTGCTCGAAGCACGTCGCCGAATCTCGAACGGCAGCGTCGAGGCCGCGCGTGTGCTGGTGGCCGGCAACATCGCGGGGCTCGGCGGGCCGTTCAGCCCGTATTTCATGGGCACATACGACCTCCGTGGCACCGACCTGCGCTACGGCGGCTGGGTCCACCCGATCATCCAGGCACGCATCAACGCGATGTGGGAGGCCGGGGCCGGTCCTGAACTCCTCGGCATGACGGCCACCGAAGCGGGTCGCGCGATCGCGACGTACCTCGGGCAGGGTCCCGACTTTCTCAAGGTGGCGGTCAGCGCGCACGGCATCGGGCCGGTCGAACCGTTGATGTTCTCGTCCGCCGCACTGGCGGCGATGCGAAACGCGACGCGGCAGGCCGGCAAGCACTTCCAGACGCACACGTTTTCGCTCGAAAGCCTGCGCGAGGCCGTGGCCGTGCACCCGCAGTTGCTCCAGCACCCGAACGTGATGAGCGTACCTCCGTCGACACCGGCGCAGCTCGCGATGCTCGACTCGCTGCTCGCGGAGATTCGGAGACTCGGCATCTACTCAGCGCCGCTCGCCGTGCCTCACGATGCGCAACAGGCGGTCTATGAATCGTGGACCGCTGATGACACGCGCCGCGACCCGCACCTGGGCGCGGTGATCCAGGGGCGTCAGCGCGGCAGCACGCGCGAAGCGTTCGAGGCGCGCCGCGTCCTGCTCCAACGATGGATTGCCAGCGGCGTGAAGTTCGTGATCGGCACCGACCAGGGACCGGAGGCCGCCGAGCTCGGACCCGTGGTCTGGGGACGCATGGGTCGGCGGCATTTCGAGGTCATGGAAGGCCTGCAACAGGCGGGCGCGCGTCCGATGGACATCATCGTCGCCGCCACGCGCCACGGCGCCGAAGCCTACGGACTGGCCGATTCGCTGGGGACGATCGAGGTCGGCAAAGTGGCCGACCTGCTGGTCGTCGACGACGACCCACTGCGCGATGTCGGCAACCTTCGGCGGATCCACCAGGTGATCAAGGGTGGACGTGTGGTGAGCCGCGATGCGTTGCCGACCGTCAAGGTGCTGGAGTTCGATCCGGCGGCGCGCTGGCCGCGTTAGGCCGGGCCCCGGCCTCAGGGCAGGACCGGGTTCCCCTTTCCGCGCACCACCTCGCCGCCTTTCATGACGAAGTTCACCCGCTCGAGTTCCGTGACATCGGCGAGTGGATCGCCGGGCACGGCGATGAGATCGGCAAAGTGTCCCGGCGCGAGGAGGCCGACCTTCTTTCCCCATCCCATGAGGTCCGCCGCGTTGACCGTCGCCATCTGGATCATCTGCATGCTCGTCAGCGGCAACTGTTTGAGATAGCGGAACTGGCGCGCGTTGAGCCCGTGCGGGTACACGCCGGCATCGGTGCCGAAGGCGAACCTGACGCCGGCCCTGATCGCGCGTCCCCAGTTGGCGTTCTGGTTCACGCGGAGCGTGCGCTCCTTCTCGATGATCTTGTCTGGCAGCCCCATCGCCTTCCCTTCCGAGAGGATCCACTCGTCGGTGAGAATGTCGGGGACCAGGTAGGTGCCGTGCTCGAGCGCGAGCCGCACACCTTCCTCGTCGATCAGGCCCGCGTGTTCAATGCTGTTTGCGCCCGCCTTGATCGCCATGCGGATCGCCTCGGCGCCGTGGGCGTGTGCTGCGACCCGCTTGTCCCACATCTTTGCCTCGGCGACGAGCGCGTTCATCTCCTCCTGCGAGAACTGGGGCGCTCCCACCGATTCCTCCTCGGAGAGCACACCCGCGCCGGCGGAGAACTTGATGAGGTTCGCGCCGTACTTGACGTTCTCGCGAATGCGCTTGCGGATCTCGTCGATGCCGTCGACGGTCCCGCCCGACGACCTGATCGCGAGGTACGGCGAGAAGCCGTTGAGATCGCCGTGGCCACCGGTGGCCGAGAGCGCCCGTGAGGCCACCGCCATCCGCGGGCCGGGGATGTCACCGCGATCGATGGCATTTCGCAGCGCGACGTCCACGTACTCCGGGGCCGCGACGTCACGAACCGAGGTGAATCCGGCTTCGAGCGTCCGGCGCGCATTCAGGTGCGCGGTGACGGCGATGTCGATCGGCGAGCGGCGGAACAACCCCTCGTAGTAGTCGGTTCGCGTGCTCGTCAGGTGTGTATGGACGTCGATCAGGCCAGGGAGCAGCGTGGCCGAACCGAGGTCGATCACCCGGTAGCCGCTCGGGATGGCGAGCTTTGCGCCCGCCGCAACGATCGTGTCGCCGTCAATGAGCACGACGGCATCGTCGACCCGCTGTCCCGCTTTGGGGTCGATGAGATGGGCGGCGCGCACCGCGATCCGGCGCGGCGCTGACGTCGGTGCCTGCTGCGCGCCGAGGGGCGCGGCGAACGCGAGGGCAACCAAGAGGGATGCACGCATGACGGTCAGGTGGGGGACAACGACGAACGCCATCGAGCGAGGCGTTGCCTCATTCTGGCGAGCCATGGGGCGATCGGATAGTCGGGGGCTACCTTCCCCCTGCCCTGGGCCACGTCGTGCCGCTGCGGTGCTCGGCGTCACGCCACCATGGCGATGTGGCCTGTTCGCCGGCTCCAGGGGGCCGCAAGCTCGGCAGGGGGCGAACGAAAGCGGCGCCGATCAGTTGATCGGCGCCGTCGCGGGCCCAATCGAACCCCAGCCGTCTTCAGTCCTTCGCGCGATCGAGATACTCGCCCGTGCTCGGATTCACACGGACGCGCTCGCCGGATGCGATGAACTCGGGCACGTTGATCGTCACGCCGTTCTCCAGCCTGGCCGGCTTGTAGGAGGACGTCTTGGTCGCGGTCTTCATGACCGGGGACGTGTCCACGATCTCGAACACGAGGTACTGCGGCAGTTCGATCCCGATCGGGCGGCCGTCATAGTACTCGGCCAGGATCTGCATGTTGGGCACCATCCACTGGGCATTGTCCCCCAGGGCCTCGGCGTCCATCTCGATCTGGTCGAAGTTCTCGGTGTTCATGAAGTGGTACGTGTCGCCGCCCGAGTAGAGGAACTGCAGCTCGTGCGTCTCCATGGACGCCTTTTCGATCGCGTCGTCGGCGCGGAAGCGATGCTCGAAGTTCGAGCCGTTCCGGAGGTTCCTCATCTTGGTCTGCACCATCGCACGCAGATTGCCGGGTGTGTGATGGCGGAAGTCGATCACGCGGCAGGGATCGCCTTCGAAGACGATCACCATGCCTTTTCGAATCTGGGTCGCGGGAACAGCCATTGGTCAGTCGGAAAGCGGTAAAGTTTTGCAGCCATGCAACTTATGCAGCAGCAAGCCTGCTGTGAAGGGCCCGGGGTATTGGGTAGCGGGTGAGTTTGGCCCTCTACCGGGTAGTGGCCTGACCCAGCTACCGGGGCCTGGCCGACCGGCCGCCGATCGCCGTGTGCCCTCGCCCCGGGGCGGGAGCGCGGGTCAGCAGCATCATGACTGGCGCGACTCTGCGATCGTCGGCGCGGGCGTGAAGATCGCGCAGCTGCGATCCGTGATCCCTTCGTCCGTGTCGACGCGAGTGTGACGATCGTGACCGACTCGAGTGAGGCCGCTTCCGTCGATTCGAGCACGCCCGCGGGCCGGATACGTGGGAGGCGTGTCGAGAGGTTTCCCTGAGGCGCCTCGCGAGGTTCCGCAGGCGGACAGCACTTGCGGAAGACCCGACGCAGTACGGGAGACCCCGATGCAGTTACGAGCGACCCGAGGGCTTCCAGGCGGCCAGGAGAGGCTGCAGGCCACGCCACACGTTGCCGGCGACCACCTTCGCCCCAGCGGGGTTGGGGTGGATCCCATCGCGCTGATTGAGGCTGGCAACGCCCGCGATCCCGTCCAGCAGGAATGGCAGCAAGGTCGCTTGCTCCTCACGGGCAACCAGTTCAAAGCTCTCGTGAAAACGGCGGGTGTACGCCTCGCCCAGGTTGGGAGGTGCCTCCATCTGCACGAGGGCGACCTGTGCGCTGGGCAGGCGCTCGCGCACGTGGCGGATGATGGCGCGCAGGTTTGCTCGCGTGGAATCGATGTCGAGACCCCTCAGGCCATCGTTGGCCCCGGTCTCGATGACGACGACCGCGTAGGGATTTCGCAGCAGCCAGTCGATGCGCCGGAGCGCGCCAGCGGAGGTTTCGCCGCTCAGGCCCGCATTCTGGATCGCGATCCTGTAACCCGCGGAGTCCGCCATCCGTTGCATGACGGAGGGATAGGCGTCGTTGGGATCATCCAGCCCGTAGCCCGCGGTGAGGGACGTGCCGACCATCAGCACCTCGGCCGTACCGGACGCCGGGGTCTCAGGCGTGGGGGCGGTCGCGGCAGAGGGCGTGGCCGAATCGGGCGCGGCGGTCCCGGACGTATCTTGTTTCGCGTTGCTGCAGGCCAACGACGCGCAGAGAACGACACTCAGTCCAAATCGCATGCTTGAAGCTCGACAGCTCACGAAAGAGTTCGACAGCGGGACGCATCGCCTGACGGTGCTGCGCGACGTCGGGTTCCAGATCGAGCAGGGCGCCCTGGTGGCGATCGTCGGCCCGTCGGGCAGCGGCAAGACGACGCTGCTCGGCCTGCTCGCCGGCCTCGATACCCCGTCACGCGGCCAGGTGTTGCTGGACGGCGCCGACCTCACGGCGATGACCGAGGACCAGCGCGCCCAGCTACGCGGCGAGAAAGTTGGGTTCGTGTTTCAGTCCTTTCAATTGATCCCGACGCTCACCGCCATCGAAAACGTGCAGGTTCCTCTCGAACTTCGTGGCGAGACGCGGGCAGCGAGCCGAGCCCGTGATCTCCTCGAGCGTGTCGGGCTGGCGGACCGCCTCGACCACTTCCCCTCCCAGCTCTCCGGGGGCGAGCAGCAGCGCGTGGCGATTGCGCGGGCGTTCGTGAACCAGCCGCGGATTCTCTTTGCGGACGAGCCCACGGGCAACCTCGACGGGGCCACCGGCGCGCGGATCGTGGCGCTGCTCGAACAGCTCAACCGTGAATCGGGTTCCACCGTCGTCCTCGTCACGCACGATATCGGGCTGGCCGAGCGTACTCAGCGCGTGATTCGCCTGGCGGACGGCGTGGTGGTGGAAGACCGCCGGACGGCGCACGCCGTGCCGGGCGGCAACGGCCACGGCACCCTGCCCTCCGCGAGCGCGCGCACGGCCGGGGAACCCGCGTGAACGCCGCCGGCCATTCCGGGACCAACGCGCCGCTCCGCGCGCTCTTTTCGCTGGCCTGGCGCGAGTCGCGCAGTACGCGCCGGCGGCTGCTGCTCTACATGTCGTCCATCTCGTTAGGCGTCGCCGCGCTCGTGGCGATCGACTCCTACGCGGGGAACGTGACGCGGTCGGTGCGCGAACAGTCAAAGGCCCTTCTTGGGGGCGACGTCGCGCTGTATCCTCGCGGCGCCTTCACCCCTCGTGCCGATTCCCTGCTCGACTCACTCGCGGGAGAAGGCCTGGCGATCGTGCGACAGTCGTCCTTCGCGTCCATGGCCCTCACGCCGCGCACCGGTTCCACGCGGCTGGCCCAGGTGCGCGCGGTGACCAGCGGCTTCCCGCTCTACGGTGAGGTCACGACGGCGCCCGCCGGCGCCTGGTCCGGGCTGCACGAGGCGAAGGTCGCCGTGGTCGACCCGTCGCTGCTGGTCTCGCTCGGCGCACAGGTGGGGGATTCGGTACGGCTCGGCTACGCCTCGTTTGTCATTTCCGCCGCCCTCTCCAGCGTGCCCGGAGACCCCGGCTTTGCGTCGACCTTCGGTCCGCGCATCTACATCAGCGATCGCTGGCTGGGCGAGACCCGGCTGCTCACGTTCGGGAGCCGCGCGGACTACGAGGGCTTCGTGCGACTCCCCGACGGCACGAACGTCGAGAGCTGGCTCGCGCCGCTGCGCGCGCGCTTCGACTCGTCGGGCGTGCGGGCCCGGACGGTTGCCCAGCGCGAGAACTCGGTGACCGAGGGCATCGACACGCTGGCTGACTTTCTCGGAATCGTCGGCATCATTGCGCTGCTCCTGGGTGGCGTTGGCGTGGCGAGCGGCGTGAACGCGTGGGTCGCCCGCAAGATCGATATCGTGGCCGTGCTCCGGTGCGTGGGCGCGACGAGCCGCCAGGTGATGTTGATCTACGCCACGCAGGCCGCGGCGATGGGGCTCATCGGAGCCGCGGCCGGCGCGCTCATGGGGGTCGGCATCCAGTTCGCGCTCCCGGGGCTCATCAGGGACTACCTCCCGGTGGACGTGACGACGCGCCTGGAGCCCATGGCAATCGGCACCGGTGTACTCCTCGGCGTGTGGATCGCGCTGGCCTTTGCGCTGCGGCCCCTCGTGGCGATTCGGCGCATTTCTCCGCTGCAGGCGATTCGACGGTCGGTGGATCCGACCGCCGGCCGGCGCCGCGGGGCGGACTGGGCCCTTCGCTTCGTGAACCTGTTCATCGTCGCCACGGTCATCGGGATCGCGGCGACGCGCGCAAACTCGCTCCGCGAACTCGCGGCGTTCAGTGGCGGAATCGCGGGCGTGATCCTGCTGCTCTGGGCCAGTGCCGTTGGCCTGTCGCGCGGCGCGCGACGCGCGCTCAGACAGGGATGGCCATATGTCGTGCGACAGGGCGTGGCGAACCTCTACCGTCCGGCAAACCAGACACGTGCGGTGATCCTGTCACTGGGGTTTGGCGCATTCCTCGTTTCGACGCTCTACCTGGTACAGGCCAACCTCCTGCAGCAGCTCCGCGTCACGCAGCAGTCCTCCAGAGGGAACCTGATCTTCTTCGATGTGCAGGGCGATCAGGGCGCCGGCATGGACACGATCCTCCGCCGCATCGACGGGGTACAGCTGATCGAGCGCACGCCCATCGTGACGATGCGGATCTCGGCGGTGAACGGGCGCCCCGTGACCCGCCAGCGGCTCAATCCAACGGACGCGGAGCGGCAGCAGCAGCGACAGTCGCCCGACAGCGCGCAACCGCGGGGCTGGGCCACACGACGCGAGTACCGATCCACCTATCGCGACTCGCTCACCTCATCGGAGAAGCTCGTTGCCGGGACCTGGTTCGGCGCGACGAAGGGACCCGGAGGCACGCTGATCGATGAGGTGTCTCTGGACGCGGAGATCGCGGCCGACCTTGGTGTGACCGTCGGCGACAGCGTGACCTGGGATGTGCAGGGCGCAAAGGTCGTGACACGCGTGACCAGTCTCCGCGAAGTCAACTGGGCGCGCTTCGAGACGAACTTCTTTGCCGTGTTCCCGTCGCGAACGCTCGAGGACGCCCCACAGACCTTTGTGGTACTCGCCGCAGCCCAGGAAGGTCGTCCGATCGGCGAAGCCCAGCGCTCCGTCGTGCAGCGCTACCCGAATGTAGCGAGCATCGACCTGACGATGGTCCGTCGCACGATCTCGGAGATCTCCAACCGCGCGACGCTGGCGATCCGCTTCCTCACGATCTTCAGCCTGGCGATGGGTGTGCCGGTACTCTTCAGCGCCGTGGCCGCCACGCGCCGGGAACGCGTCCGTGAGGGAGTGCTGCTCAAGACGCTTGGTGCGACCCGGCGGCAGATCGGCCGTATCCTGCTGTCCGAATACGCGTTGTTAGGCTCGCTTGGCGCCCTGTCCGGCATCGTGCTCTCGATGGGCGGCGCGTGGGCCATCATGCGGTGGACGTTCGAGCAGCCCTTTGCGCCGGCCACGCTGGCGGCGATCGGCATCGGCGTGGCCATGCTGCTGATGGCCGTCGGCATCGGCCTGCTCAGCGGTCGCGACGTCTTCAGGGAGACCGCGATGACCGCGCTGCGGGAGAACTAGCGGCGGTCAGTTGAGCCGCACCACCCAGATCCTGGCCCCGGAGTTCGTCACCGTCCCGCCGCCTGGCGTCTTCAGGTTGAGTGTCACCGCCGGGGAGCCGGCGGCGCGGCGGTGGAGGTAGTAGTTCCCTGAGCCGGAGAACGACGTCGAGGTGAAGGTGCCCGGGAAGCTGGTCACCAGCAGCGGATAGACGCCGTTGTTCACCCCGCTCTGCACGTCGCGCATGTCCCAGCTCGCGTATGTGTAGCGAGGGTTGAGTCCCGGGATGGCGAGGTTGTCGGTGTAGTTGGCGACCAGCCAGCCCCCGATGACTTCGTCGAACGTGCGGCCGGCGCGGAGCGTGAGGTTGGCGATATCCACCTCCGGGCCCTTCGCCAGGTTGCGGAAGAAGGCCCGCGCGTTGCCGCTGGAATAGTGGTCGGCGGCGTAGCGCACGAGCGCCCATGCGGCGCCCCGCTGCGCCAGCTCGGTGCGCGTGCGCGCCGAGGTCGGACTGGCGGTATCCGGGTGCAGCAGCCAGAAGCGGAAGCGCGTGAGGTTCTGGCGATAGAAGGCCAGGTAGTCGTTCTGCTGCGAAGCGCTTGGGTTCACATCGCTCGTCCGCAGGCTCTGGAAGTCACCAAAGCCACTGACGCGTCGACCCACGACCTCCTCGGCAAAGTGCGACAGCGCCTCGTTGAGCCACGCGACCTCGAAGGCCTTTACCTCGGGATTGTACTGCCGCACACTCTGGTTGATCATGTGCTGGAACTCGTGCGCGATCGTGCCGCGGGTCACCTGACGCACACCGGCGGTGGTCCTGGCATTGCCGTTGATCGTGGCGTTGGGGTCCGGCGCGAGCAGGTAGAAGATCTCCTGTTCGTTGGTCTGGTTGCGACAGTCGTTCGTCGCGGGGTACTCGTTGCGCCGGATGAGATCTCCGCCGAAGAAGAATCCGCCGACGATCCCGCCGGAGCCCGCCGGCGTGAGCTTGTTCACCTCTGGTGTATAGAGGATGCCGACGCGCTGGTCGTTGTTGAGGTCCGTGGGGGCTCCGAACCACAGGGTGTCTGCCGGGAAGATGACCTGATCGAACTCCTGCGCTATCTCGTTGTAGTCGGTCGTCGAGAGCTTGCCGGGTGGCGACGCGAGGTCTTCCATGATGGTCGCGCGCGCCGAGACGGTGCGCACGACGGCGCGCACCGTGATGAAGTCGCGGCAGATGTTCTTGCCGGTGTTGAGGTTCGGGACGCGGATGGTGACCGTGTCGCCGGGCGCGGCGACCGCGGCCGCTGCCTGCACCGACATTGCGCTCCCGGCGCCGCCGAGTGACCTACGGCGCCCCTGTGTCGAAGGCAACGCGTCACTCGTGACGGCACGCTCGTAGGCGCGCAGGCGGTTCTCGACGTCGTCGACCCGCTGCATCGCCTGCATGGCGAGAATAGCACGGGGATCGCGCAGACCGTAGCTCGAGGCCAGCGGGCGCGCGCTCGCCGATGTCGAGGACAGGGAAAACGTGAAGTTGAGCGTGTCGTCCTGCACCGGTTTCGCGTTGCCAACCACGTACAGGAAGTCCTGCTGCGCGGCGGGGGCGGTGAGCGTCGTGCACCCAAAGGCCGCCGATCCGCGCAGACGCCGGACTTCACCGACCGCGTAGGCGGTGGGCGCCGCGCAGGGATTGGGGTCGACGATGAACAGCGCGCTTGCCGTCGCCGAACCGCTGCGGGCCGTGATGGCGGCTTCGCCTGGCGCAACACCCTTCACCCACCCCGTGTTCGAGACCGTGGCGATTGCCGGATTGGACGAGGACCATTGCAGACTCGCGCCGGTCACGGTCTGCCCATTGCCATCGACCACGCGCGCGGTGAACTGCACGGAGTCACCGACGACCACGAACTCCGCCGAGACTGACAGGCTCACCGTCGTGGCGGACTGCCCCGGGTCAACCGTATCCTCGCTCCGGCAGGCAGCGAGGGCGACGAGGGCGAGCAACAGCAGTCGGTTCTTCATGCGCAGCACGGCGAGTGGTCGGTGGTGACACGCGGGGTACGCATCCGAGGGGCCGGAGCCGGACGTTCGCACGCGTCCCCGGCCTGAGACACTCAGGTACCCCTCATACCCTTGTTGAGATACGGCAGTGGGCCGCTACCGGACGGGCTCCACTCTGAAGAAGTCGATCCCCGCCGCCTGCTGGCCGAGGTCGACTGTCGCGACGCTGGTGAAGGTCCGAAGGTCGAAGATTTCGAGCGTCCCTGGCTCCGACCCCTTTCCCTCTTCGGTCACAAAGGCGTAGCGATTGTCGGGCGATACGACCACGCCATGCACCACCCCCTTGAACGTCGGGATGCGCTGCAGCTCGGCGCCGGTGGCGAGATCAAAGACGGAGAGCGACTTGCCGCGCTTGTTGGTGGCAAGGAGCAGCTTGCCGTCGGGCGAGACCGCGAGGTTGTACACGCCATCACCCGCGGCAAATCGGCGGGTCATTGCCCATGTGGCAAAGTCGATCTCCACGATCTCGTTGGACTTGTTGCACGCGACGTAGATGCGATCTCCCTTGACGGACGGTTGCGCCCAGGTCGGGGAGCACTGCACGTTCGTGGCACTGGCCATCGCCGCATCGTGGCTGGCCGCGCCACCGTGGCCCGCGTGCGGCATGGCGCCCGGGGCACCCTTCATCCCGGCCTCCTTGCCCCTCGCGAGCATGAAGTGCCGAGACACCTCGAGCGAACGGGTGTCGATCTCCGCCAGCACGTCATCCATCATGCACGCCGAATACTGGTGCGTACCCTGTGGGTTCACGCGCGAGCCGTGCGGCATGGTGCAGGTCGTGATGCGTGCGATCTCGACCATCTCATCGGTGGACACCACGGAGACGGACGATGGCACCATTTCGCCGTGCACATTGAAGTTGACGATGAACGCTAGCGAGCCATCGGGCGTCGTCTGGATGGTGGCCGGAAAGAGGCCGAGCGTGATGCGGCCGAGGAGCTTGTCGTCGGCGGTGCTGAACTTCCAGAAGGTGCCGTACGGCGTCCCATGCGCGATCGAGACGTAATACGCAGACCCGTCGGGCGAGACGCTCACGCCGTGCGGCCCATTGATCTCGGTCGGCATCATGCCAACGCGCTGTTGCCGCTCGATGCGCGCGCCCCTGGGGCCAAAGCGCACGAGGGCCAGCTGATCCGCGGACTCGGCGACGGTGAAGACCAGGTAGTCCTGGGTCGGCGGTTCGGGTCGAGGAGCGACCTTTCCCGCGGTGGACTGGGCCCCGGCATTCAGGGCCCAAAGCACGAACACCGCGGCAGCAACGCGTGAGCGGAGGGAGGACATGGGTTCAAGCTACACGTCAGTCCTCGTGGGCGGGATGGGCGGCGCCCTATATGCGCCGGCACGGGGCAGCCGGGTTCGTCGGCGCCGCGGGTTCAGATCCGTCCAGCCGGTTTGCTCCGTCCCGGGGTCGCCCTGCGCGGCCGCGTTCGCCACATCGCGCGTCGTTCGTTGCGACGGGCGGACCTAACGACGCAGCACGTACACCCCGCCCAACCGCAACGTGGTCACGTCCTGTGGCTGCGAGAACAACTCGCCCACGAGCCGCACGCGCGAGTTCACCTCGAGCGAGGCACCGGCAACCGCGGTCAGACGCGTGAGGTCCACTTCCACCTCCGTGGTGTCCACGTTGTTCAGCCGATCGGTGAACCCGACCCTGAACCGCGGACGCAGCGCCGTTGCACCGACGCCGAGATACGGCCGGAGCCGCGACTGCGCGCGGAAGGTGAGGACTCCCTCCACGCCAACCATGTTCGGCTCGTACGTGTCCTCCGACGGACGGTCGGCGTAGCAGGTGCCCGCGGGGTTGCCCACCTGGATCACGTCGGGCGAACACGTGATGGGACCCTTGACCTCCCCGATGGTGGCGTGCGCCCGCACCAGGACCGACGTGCGGCCGCCGCCGAGCGCGCGACCGTAGCCGAGCGCCACGGCAAACAGATTCGGCGTCGCGTCCATCACCGTGATTGGCGGGAGGTATGTGGCCTCCAGGGCAAACCCGGCGCCGAGGCCGATCGCCACCCGCGGGCGCGGAAACACCGGCGTAAGCTCGGTGTTCTCCGTCTTGCTGTTGGTGTAACAGGTCTCCGGTCGGCGGATGTCCTCGCTCGGCGTCGGCACATAGGTCGCGTCGAAGCCGAGCCGTACTTCGCCGCGCGCCATCGGGACCACGTTCCCGCCCGGCGAAAACGCGATTGGCGCCGCGAAGAAGGCCAGCATCTTCGCCTCCCGGCTATCGGATCCCGGGCGACAGACCTGGGCCTCGAGCTGGACGGCGCCAACGGTCACGACAGCGGCAAGGGCAACGCGGGCGAGATGGTTCATGGCAGGCCTAACGAATGGTGAAGGTCACGCGAACGACGGCCGTCACGTCCTTGTCGATGGACGTCACATCGTTGATACCGTAGTCCGCGATTTCGGTGGAGAACCGCGGGGTAATCTGGAAGACACCCATACGCGCCTCGCGCACTGCGCCGATCTGGCCACCGGTGCTCCGCACGATGGCTTCGGCACGGGCGCGTGCGTCGCGCGTGGCTTCTTCGAGCAGCTGTGTCCGGATGTCGGACAGCCGGGTGTACACGTACTCCGGCGCCTGCGCCTGAACCGGGATGCCCTCGGCGATGAGGCTGCTGATGCGCTGCGACGAGCGGGTGATGCCGTCGACGTCGGGCGAGCGCACCTCGAAGCTCTGTGACGCCCGATTCGTGAGGATGCGCCCGGTCTCGCGACCATCGTCGGTGAGTTCGGGAACTCCGGCCGCCTCGACGGGCCGGGCGGTCACCAGGGAATCTCCGATGCGCTCGGACGTAAGGAACTGCCTGACACGAACGGCGTGGCGTGAGAGCTCCTGTGACGCGGTGGCGAGCGACGGCGACTGTACCGCCACCGTGAGCCGCCAGACGACAAAGTCGGATCGGATCGGGCGTCGTGCCGAGCCCGTGACCGCGACCTCTTCATTGCCGCGTCGGATGTCCTTGAGCGAGCTCGAAACGGCGATGAGCCCGATGACGAGCCCGAGCGCGAGGGCGGCGAGCCCGTACAGGTGTTGGCTTTTGCGATCGTCCATGTGATGCAGAGGGTAGTCGGTGGGGGCGGTGGAGGCCGGTGTGGGCGACGAAAGGTGGAAGAGAGCCGATGGGGGGCGGGTTCCGGAAGATGGAAGCCGTCCCGATCTCGATCGGCCGACCCGGACGTTACCTGACGAGGAACGATGGGCCCCCGTGGGGCGCGCCACCCGGTGGCCCGATTCAGGATCGCGGGAGCGCCTGCAGCAGGTCGGCCAGCAGATCCTCCGCGTCCTCGAGCCCGACGGAGAGCCGGAGCAGGTTGTCCGGCGTCGGTGAATCCGGCCCTTCGATCGACTTGCGATGTTCGACGAGGCTCTCGGTCCCACCTAACGAGGTGGCCCTGGTGAACAGACGCAACCGACCGGTGACGGCCATGGACTCGGCAGCGCCACCACGCACCTGAATGGCGAGCATCCCGCCGAAGCGCGTCATTTGCCGGCGCGCGACCTCGTGCCCGGGATGGGTCGGGAGCCCCGGATAGTGGACCGCCTCCAGCCCTGGGTGCGCGGCGAGCGACTGGGCGAGAACAGACGCGCTCGCGCACTGCTGCGAAAATCGGCAGGCCAACGAGGCGATCCCCCGGTGCACCAACCACGCGTCGAACGGCGAGGGCACGGCGCCAGTGGTCGACTGCAGCAGCCGTATGCGCGCCCAGAAGTCGTCCGTGTGGCGAGTAACGAGGGCGCCGCCCAGCACGTCGGAGTGGCCGCCGTGGTACTTGGTGGTCGAATACATCGCGAGGTCCGCCCCGAGCGCCAGGACGCGCTGGCCGATCGGCGTACCCCAGGTGTTGTCGACCACCAGCCGCGCGTGCCCACCGTGTGCGATGTCCGCCAGGGCGGCAACGTCGCTGACAGTCAGCGTGGGGTTCGACGGCGTCTCGGCCCACACGAGTGCGGTGCTCGGCCGCATGGCCGCCTCGACCGCGGCCAGGTTGCTCGTGTCGACGATCGAGTGCTCCAACCCCCAGGTCGCAAACACCTGGGCGAGCAGCTTCTTTGTCCCGTAGTACACCTCACGCGGGCAGATCACGTGATCGCCCGGCCTGAGCGCCTGCAGCACCGCGGTCGTCGCTGCAAGCCCGGACGAGAACGCCGCCGCGTCGGCACCGGCGTCGAGCGCGGCCAGCGCGGACTCGAGACTCGTGCGGTTGGGCGCCTTTTCGCGCGAGTAGATGTATCCGCTGGCGAAGGATCCGTCTTCGTTGCGGAGGTACGTCGTGCTGAGCGTGATGGGCTCGGCGATCGCGCCGGTGGCGGGATCAGGCTGGCGGCCGGCCCGGACCGCGATGGTGGCGAGACGCATGGACAGAAGCTACATGCCCGAAGCTTCGCTGGCGCCTCAGCCGATGCGCAGTATGAGGAGCAGCACGTCGTAGAGCGCGTGCGTCCAGGCTGTGATGCCGAAGCCACGGAGCACGTACAGCCCACTGAAGGCGAGGCCGGCGACCGTCCGGAAGGTGAACGACGCCATCGTGAACTGATCGCCGTAGCTGCCGACGTAGTGGAACGCCGAAAAGATCACGGCGCCCGCCATGGTGGCGAAGAGGCCGCTCGCCCACGGCCCCCACGAAAATGCCGTGCGGCCGACCCAGAGCAGCGCGCCGACCAGGATGACCCTGAACAGCAATTCTTCGTAGAGTCCCGCACCGAGCGACACCATGAGCGTGGCCGGCGCGCCGAGGTTCTGGTCCGCCATGGCGAGGCGCGCCATGGGGCCCAGCAGCCGCGTCGTGATGGCTCCGACGACGGTGCCGAACACGACGGCGAGCACGAGCGACTCAGCGAACATCGGGATGAACATCCGGCCGTGGATGCCGCCATGCTTCCTGACGTCCCGGTAGACTGCGACGCCGACGACACCGGCGAGCACTGCGACAAACACCAGCGGCCCGCGGGCGCCGAAAAGGGCGATGAACGGCGCCTTGATCATGACGTCGGCGCCGTTGCGCACCCCACCGCTTGCGCCACTCAGCGCCGCGGCGAGCAGCTCGTAGAGCACGAAGAGCGGGAGGGCGAACGTGAAGCTGTAGCGCGGAGCCCGGCTGTCGTGCAGGTAGGTTCGGCGGGTGGATGGAAGCGGCGTCAGGCGCATGAAGGAACCTACGCGCCGCGGGTGGCCGGCGTTTCCCGCGGCCCGCGCGTTCCCGCGAACGTCGTTCCCAATGGCGGGTAGTGGGTCAGTTGACCCACTCCCCAATGGCGCCTTCAAGCCGAGGTCCGCAGGTTTCCGATCCACCGTGCGGGGCCAAAGGCTCCGTGAATCCTCAACAACGGATCTCCTCCATGGCCCGCGCTCGCACATGCCTTGTATACGTCGGCATCAAGTCGCACGTCGTTGCCTTCGACCGGAAGACAGGCGCTGAAGTCTGGCGTGTTCAGCTGCCAGCGAAGTACAAGAGCAGCGCCTCTTTCGTGACGGTGGTTCGCGACGCTGACGGGCTGTTTGCCGCGTGCGCGGGCGAGATCTTCGCCATCGATCCGAGGAACGGAACCTTGCAGTGGAAGGACGAACTCAAGAAGCTCGGCACGGGACTCGTCACGATCGCCACGGACCTCGGGGGTTCAACCGCGATCGAGGCGCTCGGCGAATATGCGGCGCAGCAGGCGGCCGCTGCGGCCAGCGCCACGCTCTGACAACGCCGTCCGGCGTCGGCCCTGGATCCGGAAACACATTGGGTCGTACGGCGCGACAGGTGCATGAACGGAAACGGCCGGGCGCGATGGCCCGGCCGTTTCACGTGGAGCTACGGACGCGCGCCTAGCAGCCTGCAGGCGGCTTGTTGATCGTGACGCGCGCCAGACACTCGGCGTTCGGAATCGGCATGACCCGGGCGACGAAGTGGTTCGGCCGGTCGAGCGGGAGCTGACCCAGCCGGCCATAACGCCGCATGTCGTGCCAGCGGTGTCCCTCGAAGAGCAGCGAGAGCCACGACTCGTACAACAGCGCGTCCAGCTGCTGCGCCTGCGTGGTGCCGAGGGAGGCGAGCGCGGTCAGGCCACCCGACGTCGTGCGTACCGCATTGATGTCCTGCAGCGCCGCGTTGGCGTTGCCGGTCATGATATTGGCCTCGGCGCGAAGGAGCAGGAGTTCTTCGGCGCGAACGACCGGACCCGGCGAAGAGTTCGTGGGATAGATCGCGAACTTCTGCGTGGCCGGAATGCCACCGGCACCCGGTGCGGGCACCGGAGCGGCCAGCGGCGTGAGCTTGGCCTTGCGCAGGTCAGCGCTGTCCGCCCCCGTAATCGGCTGGGCGTGCGCGTACAGCTGCCCGTTCACGACGGACGACGCCCCGTTCTGCGTATCGCCGGCTGTGGTCGAGTAGATGTGATACACCCCCTGGTCGAGGATCGTGCGCGTCACGGCCGACCCGAGCGCCGGGATCCACGTCTCGGCCAGCGCGGTGAGACCAGCCTGGTAGCAGCTGGCGCCGCAGCCTAACGACCCGCGATAGATGTTCGCCCGCGCCGCAATGGCCCGGTTGAACCGCAGGAAGGTCGACGGCGTGTTGAACCCGGTCCACCCGGTGTGCATGGTGAACGGGAACGCGGCGCCGCCGGCCTGCAGGTCCGCCTTGGCCGCGTCGAGCGTGCCAACGATGAACTTGTAGGCCGAGTCGCGCGTGACGAACGGCGCCGGCTGCGTGATGACGTCGGTGATCGTCACGGGAATGCCGAGCGTGTCCCGCGAGATGATCAGGTACAGCGCGTCGAGGGCCGCGATGGTGTTGGAGAAGCCCTTCGCCGCCCGCTTCTGCGCGTCGGTGAGCGTCGAGGCGTCGATGGTCTTGTTGAACGCCTTGACGTTGCGCATCTGCTGGAATCGCCCGTTCCAGTTCCCCGCCGCAAAGCCCGCCGGGTCCAGTTTGGGCCCCGGGATGCCGATGAGGTAGTTGGAGACGGAACGGGCGTCCGTGGTGGAGTACTGGTACGACTCGCGACCGAAGTAGCCGAAGTCGTTGACCATCCCGGACCATTGGTCGCGCTCGGCATCGAGGATACCGGTGGCGAGCAGCTGAATGCCGTTCGGGTCCTTCGCGACGCCCTCGACCGTCGGCCGGTTGTAGTCGCGGACGTTGAGCGCGTCGGGGTTGCACGCCGACACGGCCATGACGGCCGCGGCGGCGATCACCGCGCGTGCGAACTGGCGGTTCATGGAGTGCCTCGAGGGAATGAAGGTGGTTGTCATGAGGATCACCACCCGAGGTCGACGGAGAGGAAGAACGAGCGGGTCGGCGGGAACGGCGCAAGGTCGACGACGCGCGCGACCACGGAGCCACCGTTGTTCACTTCGGGATCGAAGCCGTTGAACGGCGTGATCATGAAGAGGTTGCGACCCGAGAACGTCAGGCGACCGGAACGGGCGCCGGGGATCTTGCTGAACCAGCCCTGCGGCATGTCGTACGACAGTGCCACTTCGCGCAGCTTGGCAAACGAGGCCTTCTGGACGTAGTAGGTCGCGTCCGAGCCACCGCCCCACGCGTTGTAGCGCCACTCACCCTTGGTGGCGCCGATCGCCGGGTCGGGTGAGGGATCGTCGTAGTCCCACGTGTTGCCGCCCTCGTCGTACAGGTTGAGCGTGAGGCTCGACATGTAGCCGCCGTGCTTGTAGTCCGCCACCGTGGTCAGGGTCAGGCGGTTCCACTGCACATCGTTGGCGAAATTCATCGTGTACCGGGCATTGCCATCGCCCAGCGGTGAGTTGCCCACCGTCTGGCCGTTGATCTTCTTGTTGCCGAAGATCATCGAGACCGGGTAGCCCTGGGTGAACAACAGGCGGCCGTAGGCGCCACCAAAGCCACCACCCGACGGCGCGCCGAACGGCGTCACGCCCGGAGGAAACTCGGTCACGTCCTGACGGTTCTGGTACCACGTGGAGCGCGAGGTCCACGTGAGGTTGTCGGTCTGGACCGGGATGGCGGTGAGACCGATTTCGTAGCCCTTCGACTGCATCTCGCCGCCGTTGATGATGCTCGACGTCACACCGGTCGATGGCGCTGGCACCGGGCGCACCAACAGGTCGGTGATGCGGCGGTTGAAGTACGTCGCCTCCACCCGCAGGCGATCACGCCACATCGACGCGTCGAAACCGACTTCGACCTCGTTGTTCACTTCGGGCTTGGCGTCCGGGTTGTTCACGACCGTCGACTGCACCACCGACGTGGCGCCGCCGATCTGGCCACCGCTCGCGAGCACGAGGAAGCGCTCGCCGTACTGCGGCTGGTTGCCGGCCTTCCCGTACGAGGCGCGGACCTTGAACTCGCCGACGCCCTGGATCGGATTGACGAACCGGTACGACGCTGACGCACGCGGGAAGTAGAAGTACTTCTCCGGGTCGCCGTTCACCGACGATCGCTCGGCGCGAACCGCGGCCGAGAGGTAGAGCTTCTCGCCAAAGAGGAGCAACTCCTCCTGTGCGAGGTACGCCTGGTTGCGCACGAGCTGGCGACTCTGCTCCGCCGTGAGGTTCTGGGCCTGTGCGTTGGCGTTCACCTGCTGCGGTCCGAGACCGCGCGCGATCAGGTTGTAGTCGTTCAGGGCGCGCTCTTCGTACTGGAGACCGACCTGCGTGGTCGCGTTCATCCACGAGAACGAGGTGTTGTTCCACACCGCGGACAGCGTCCCGTTCATGAAGCGGTTGGTGCCGTTGCCCTGAATCACACCGCCCGGGAAGTTGCCGGCCTGCGGCGTGCCAAGACGCAGCTGCTGCAGGGTGGGCGGGCCGTATACATACGACTCGTTGCTGTAGCGATCCACCCCACCGATCGCCGTCACGTTCACGTTGTTCTTGTCCGACGCATAGGCCGCGTACGTGCCACGCCCGGAGAAAATCATGCGCCAGATGTCCTCATCGTTCTTCATGAGGTCGTACGTCTGGAACGGATTCGAGCTGGTGCGGATCGAACCGCCCGGGAACGGATTGTCGACGATCATCCCGTTCGCCTGACGACGGCTCCAGTCGGTGATGGCCGGCGTGTAGCCAAAGGCGTAGAGCGGCGACGAGAATGTGTTGTCGTTGTTCGAAATGCCGCGGGCGCCCTTGGAGCGCAGGATGTTGGTGCCGACCGACAAATTGATCTTGGAACCGATCGAGTGGTCGACGTTGGCCCGGATGCCCTGGCGCTTGGCGTACGTGTTGACCGCCGTGCCCTGCTCGTCCTTGTTGTTGGCCGAGACGAAGTAGCGCGAGTTCGAGCCAAAGCCGCCAGTCAACGTCGCCACGGTCTCATACGACGGGTCGCTGCGACCGAAGAGCTGGTCGACCATGTCGTAGTACGGGCAGTTGGGCGTGCAGTTCGCGTTGATGACCGGCACCGCGTCGGCATTGCCGCCGTAGAAGTCGAGCACCTGCTGCGCGTTCTTCCAGTGGCGCGAACCGGGGTTGTTCATCAGGGTGAACGTGCCGACCCGCTGCGTCAGGTTGAAACGCGGGGCGCCGCCGGAACCGCGCTTGGTCGTGATCACGACCACGCCGTTGGTCGCCTGCGATCCGTAGATAGCCGATGCGGCCGCGGACTTCAGGATCTCGACGCTCTCGATGTCGTTCGGGTTGATGTCGGCCAGGCGGTTGGTGCCGTTCTCTTCGCCGGAGTTGAGCTGGCCGGTGAGCACCGACTGCCGGGTCGCGCGCACGGAGTTCGAGATGATGACGCCGTCAACGACGAAAAGGGGCTGAATGTTGCCGAGCAGCGACGAGGCGCCTCGGACCTGGACCTGAGCACCGCCGCCGGGCGCGCCGTTGTTCATCGAGAACTGGACGCCGACCGTCTTGCCCTGCAGCGCGTTTTCGATGGAGACCGCCGGGACGCGCGCGATGTTCTCCGCCGTCACGGCCGAGATCGCCGTCGCCGCGTTCTTGCGGTCGATCGTCGTGGCGGCACCGGTGATCGTCACGCCCTCGAGCTGCAGGACGTCCTTCTCGAGCGAGAAGTTCTGCGTGTTGGCGTTCGCATCCACGCGCAGCTGCGCGCGCTTGTAGCCGATCGCACGCACCTGGATGGTGACATCGCCGCTCGGCGCGCGCAGGCGGTACTGCCCTTGCTCGTTGGTCCGGGCGCCGCCGGCGCTCCCGACCACTCCGACAATGGCGTCGCTCAACGGCTGTCCGGTCCCTGCAACCGTGACCGTGCCGCTGATTTCGCGCTGTTGGGCAGCGGCCGGCTGGCTGCCGACCACCATCGCCAACGTCGCGAGGGTGAACACAAGGAACTTTCGCACTGGAACCTCCCCTGGGTAGGGAATGAAGGCACGCCGCCAGGTGCGGGCATGCGACCCGCAGGCGGCGCGTGGAGGTTGGGGCCCCCACGAGCCGGCAATTCTCGCTGGCGGCCGTAGTAAGTCAAGAAATCGTGACGAGAGGATTGGGGATGGCCGGACCCCTGGCGTGATGAACGGTGTCGGACCAGCGGTCGAACGGACGCGCGGTTCCCTCGGCACGCCCGTGTTCACACGTCGCTTCGCCGCCCCGGGGAGCACGGTTTTTCCTGCCATCTCGCAGCCGACTGGCTGAGTCTGAGCGAGGCGGCCGCCCAGGTCGGGACAGGCCCGCGGCGGCCTCTTGCCGAGGTCCGGTGCAGCCCCGAGGTTGGCCGTATCACCTCTTGAGCCCGCCCCATGCGCCGATCCGTCGGGTCCACCCTTCTCGTCCTCTGCGCGGCCGCGCCACTCGTCGCGCAGAGCACGACTCGTCAGGCAGCCTTCACCGCCAGCGACGCGCTGGATGTCACCACGTGGACCGTCGCCGACCTCTCTGCTGACGGCCGATGGATCGCCGCGACGTCCACCACGCGCCGCGCCTCCCTTGGCGTCGACTACCGACGCGACGGCGACCCGTCGTACATCCGACCGGCGAGCCTCCGACTGCAGGTCATCGATTCCCGCACGGGCGATTCGACTGCGGTCCTTCCCGGTCCAGCCAACGTCCGCGCCGTCACCTGGTCTCCCAACGGTCAGCGTCTTGGCCTTCTGTTGCTTCAGGGTGAGCGCTTCGTGCCGCACACGTGGGATCGCGCGACACGCCGGCTCACGCGGCACGTCGTGCCGGCCGGGAGCTATGTCGCCGAGAACTCGGATCTGCAGTGGACCGCTGATGGGTCGCGCATCCTGGTCGCCGTGCGTCCCGAATCCTGGCTCACGCGCGTCTCCACCGAGTTTGATCGCATGACCCGTGGGCCCATCTTCGTCCAGGACTCCCGCGATCCGTTCCTCGCGTGGGACGCTCTGCGGCGGCTGGGAAACATCAGGTCGGTGGTGTCCATCGAACTCGCCAGCGGCCGGGTTTCCACACTCGTGCCCGAAGGCATGATCTCGCAGTACCGGCTCAGCGCCGATGACTCGATCGTGACGTATGCCGACGACATCACCGCCAGGACCGACTACGACGTGATCTTTGGCAGCGAGCAGAAGCTGCTGGCGCGACGGGTTTCGAGCGGGGAAGTCGTCACGGTGCATCCGACGCTCAAGGGGATGACGCTGACGTGGGCGGACGACGGTCGCCGCTACGCCATGACGCGCGAGGGCCGGGTGTCGGTGGCGCGTATTGGGGTGAGCGGCCTCCGACAGATCGCGGGACCGGACAGCGGAAGTCGAGCTGCGGAGGCCGACACCTCGGCGACGGCGCGCGCCGCGCGGGCCAACCAGCGCTTTGCCGCGTCGCGATGGTCGCCGGCCGGCGACGCGCTGCTGCTCACCAACCCGCAGGGCTTCTGGATCGCGGACACCACGGGTCGCCGCACGCTGGTGCTGCCCACGGACACGTTGCCTTCGTCTCCCCGCTACGTCCCCGCCGCCTGGAGCACCGACGGACGGTACGTGTACTTCACCTATGCCTCACGCACGCGATGGGAGCGAGGACTTGTGCGCCTCGACCGCACGTCAGGCGCGGTGCAACCGTTGGTGCAGGACGCAAAGCTCTACCAGGGGTTCCGTCTTGCCCGCGCCGGCGACGTGATGGTGTTCTCGTCAGGCGACGGCAACCGCCCGACGGATCTGCACGTGGCCGACGGCGCCATGCAGAACGTGCGCCGCCTGACGAATGCGAACCCCTGGTTGTCCCAGCGAACGCTCGCACGCACGGAGCTGCTGACCTATCGCGACGTCGACGGGCGCACGCGCTACGGCGTGGCGTACCTGCCTCCCTCGGGCACCGGACCTCGCCCCACGCTGTTCAACGTCTACGAGGACTTCTTTGACGACACGTTCGACGCGACGGTGAACGTCCTCGTGTCGGCGGGCTACGTGGTCGTGAAGCCCTCGGTGGCGTTCGAGACCGGCTTTCCGGGAGAAGCGTGGCTCAAGGGCGTGACCTCGGCGGCGAATGCGCTGATCGACCGCGGGATCGCCGACTCGGCGAAGCTCGGCGTGTTTGGCACGAGCTACGGCGGCTACGCGACCAACCTGCTCATCACGCAGACGAACCGCTTCAAGGCCGCGGCGAACACGTCCGGCAAGGTGGACCTCATCTCGTTCTACACCGACAGCCCTCGGCTCGGCGTGCGCAACATCCACGCGGCCGAAAAGAGCCAGGATCGCATCGGAGCCACGCTGTGGCAGCAACCGCAGAAGTACGTCGCGCACTCAGCGATCATGTTTGCCGATCGGATCACGACACCCCTCCTGCTCCTCACCGGCGAGCAGGATTCGAACGTGCCGGCCGGGAACTCGCGCGAGATGTATTACGCCCTGCGTCGCCTGGGAAAGGAGGTGACGTGGGTCAACTACATGAACTCCGGGCACGGCATCCCCGGCACCAACGTCGCGGAGTTCACGGACTACCACGATCGCCTGCTGTCCTTCTTTGGCCAGCACCTCAACGGGCGGCCGGCGCAGGCGACGCAACCGTAGGCGGTGGCAGTGTCGTAGTGGTCAGCCTGTGCCAGGCGCGCGGGACCCGCGACCAACCTGTCGCACGTCGGGCGGCAGGCGGTCGAGCAGCGGGCGCAGGTCGGTCGCGCGATCGACCGTGGTCACGAACGTGATACCGTCGAGCGTCACCACGAGCAGGTTGTCGACGCCGAACAGCACCACGTCAGAGCCCTCGGCGTGCACGATGTTGCCCGTCGCCTCGACAAAATGCGAGCTGCCGTGGCCGCCGTTGCCGTCATCGTCGAGATCGCGGGCACGCTTGAGGGATGCCCAGGTGCCAACATCGTCCCACCCGAACTCGCCGGGAACGACGACCAGCATGTCGCTCCGCTCGAACAGGCCGCGTTCGATGGACGTCGACTGCACGGACGCAAAGAACGCGTCGTGGGCACCGTTGGCGAGCGCGTCCAGGGCCGTCGCCACCTCGGGGGTGAGCTTGCGCAGGGCGTCGAGCATCACGCGTGAGCGCCAGACGCACACGCCGGTATGCCAGACCGCGCGGCGCTCGATCAACGAGGCCGCCAGTTTCGCTGACGGCTTCTCCACGAACTGCGACACGAAGGCCGCGCCGCCGCCCGCAAAGGGCTGGTCGATGGCCACCGCGGCCGCGGGCACCGCGTAACCGAACGCCGGATCGGCCCGCCGCGCCGGACTCCCGATGGTGACGATCACGTCATCGCGCGCCGCCACGCCACCGGCGTGCCGAAGGGTGTGCCGAAAGGCATCAGGAAAGGACACCGCAATGTCGGCGTGCAGCAGCGCCACCAGGGTGTCGGGTCCGGCGCGTCGCGCCACCTCCTGGGCGCCGAGGGCAACGGCGGCCGCCGTGCCTAACGGTCGCGGTTCGACGAGCACGTTCTGCGCCGGTACCGTGGGGATTGCCGCCCGGATGGCGTCGGCAATGTCGGCGCTCGTGACCACCAGCACACGCTCGGCGGGAATGAGCGGGTCCAGCCGTCCGATGCATTCGTCGATCAGTGGTCCTTCGCCGAGCAAGCGCAGGAGCTGCTTGGGTCGCGACGGGCTCGACAGCGGCCAGAAGCGCGAACCAATGCCGCCAGCGAGCACCACGGCCCACATGGCAGCATCCGCGCCCAGCAGCGGGGTCGCCGAGCGCTGCTCGCCGGGCAGCACACTGGCGCCGGCTTCGGTGGCGATGATCGTCGGCGCGGTCGGGGTCGGGATCGACAACGTGAATCGGTGGTCAGGGCCTCGCGTGCTGGCGCGCGAGTGCGTGAAGGGTAAGGGCTCGGGGGTGGGCGCGGAACGGGGAGCGCGCGCGCGGGGTTCATTGGGTCGCGGAACCACCACCTCACGGCGCGGTATCGACGAACGGGCTCCGAGTGCATCTGCTGAAGCCAGGCGCGCCGAACCGCCACCGCCGCCCCAAATGCTCTCACCCCAGGACCTGAGTCGCGTCGACATGAAGGCGGTGCTGCGCGATGCCGCGCGCAAGCAGGGCTTCGTGACGCCGATGTTCGAGCACATCGCGCCCCGTTACGATGCGTTCACGCGACTCTTCAGCTTTGGGATGGACGCGAGGTGGAAAGGCACCATGCTCGGCTGGTTGGCGGCGCAGCATCCCGCGCCGGCGCGCATCCTCGATGTGGCGTGTGGCACCGGCGATCTGGCGCTGGTCGCTGCGCGGCGGTTCCCCAACGCGATGGTCACCGGCGTCGATGCCGCGGAGCGCATGATCGAGTTGGCCAGGTGCCGCACGAGTGCTGCGCGCAGCACCAGCGTGCAGTTTCTTGTTCAGGATCTCACCCGCACCTCGTGCGCGTCAGCGTCGATCGACGCGATGCTCGCGGGATACGCCTTTCGCAACATCCCGCGGCTCGACGACGGGCTCGCCGAGGCTGCGCGCGTCGTGCGGCCCGGCGGCTGGCTCTACACACTCGACTTCTATCGTCCGACCGCGGCCTGGTGGCGCGCCACCTTCCTCGGCTGGCTGCGAGCCAGCGGAAGCGCTGTGGGGTGGTGGTGGCATCGGGCGCCAGTGATCTATGCGTACATCGCCGACTCGATCGACGCGTGGGTCGACGTCGATGGATTCGAGGCTGCGCTGGCGCGGCACGGTTTTTCGGTGGAGCAACGACGCATCGTGCTGCTGGGTGGCGTTGCTATGCACGCGGCACGACGCCAATGAGGTCACGGCGCCAGTGGGCGCCCGTCGCGTCAGGCCGCGGGATCGCTCGTGGCGGAGCCGACGGGCTCGAGGTGCGTTAAAGATGCGCGGACCGATGCCCGGTGAGGGACGGAGGGCGCAGGCTCGAGGATCGACGACGGTTCGCGTCGGAGCGCGATCGAGAAGGTCGACCCGAGTCCCTCGGCGCTCTTTACCGACAGGCGCATCCCCATGCGCTCGCACAGTTGTCGGCTGATCGCGAGCCCCAGCCCGTTTCCTCCCTGCACGCGCGCGGAGGGGGCGGCGGGCTCGAAGGGTTCGAAGATGGTCCGTTGGCGGTCGGGCGCGATGCCCGGCCCCGTGTCGATCACGTCGAGGCGCTCCGGGACGCCGAGCGACGAGAGCCGCAGGACCACACGAACCGAGCCTTCGCGTGTGAACGCCAGCGCGTTGCGCACGAGGTGGATGATCACCTGCCGCAGATGGACCGGATCGGCGGCGACGGTGTGCACGCCGACGGGCACCTCGATGCCGAGCCGCACCTGCGGACGGACGCGAGGCTCGAGCCCTGCGATGACGTCCCGCAGGAGCGGCGCGAGTTCACACTGCTGCATGTCCACCTCGACTCGGCCGGCTTCGATCATCGCGAGATCCAGGATGTCGTCGACGAGGCCGAGGAGATTGGCGCCGCTGGTCCGGATCCGATGGAGGTGCTCGAGGTCACGGGGCGATGCGGTCGTCGAGAGCGAGCGCGTGAGCAGCGTCGAGAATCCGATAACCGAGTTGAGCGGGGTGCGGAGGGCGTGACTCATGCTGGCCAGGAAGGTGCTTTTCGCCCGGTTGGCGGCGTCGGCGCGCCGCGAGGCCTCCTCGAGGTCCGTGGCCATCTGCTTGCGCGCCGCCACATCGCGCTCCAGGACGTCCTGTGCCTGACGAAGACTCGCCGCCATGTCGACCAGCCGGCGCTCGGTGGCGTGCGCGCGACTGAGTTGAAGCTCCGCGTCGGCCCGCCGCGCCTCAAGCGCGCAGCGATGCCTGGCATTGCGAATCACCCGGCGACGCACGGCGCTGGCCCAGTCGGCAGCGACTCCCGTGAACAGGAGCCCGGCGAGGAGAAAGAGCACCGTGGCCGCGGCGCCAAGGAACGACGGAGTCGCCACGACGGCCAGCGGGAGATGTGCCGCGCTGCCCAGCAGCGCACCGAGCCAGACGAGTCGCGGCTCGTTGTAGAACGCCGTCAGGGCGGTCGCGATGAAGAACATGAAGCGACTCGAGTCGGCGAAGCGCAGCTCCCATGACACGAGCGCAGCCGCCACGTGCAGCATGAGCACGAGGGCCAGGCGCTGGCGCGCATTGCGACCTCGGACGAGCACAGCCAGGAGAAGGAGGCTGGTCGCCGCTCCCCCGGGGATCGGCTCCCGCTGCCACAGCGCCAGCACCACGGCCGCGAGCAGCAGACCGACGAGGGCCACGCGCGTGCGCCGCGTCGCGCGCTCATGAAGCGCCGCGAGCGCGCGCTCGACGAGGTGTCGCGAACGATCACTGTCTCCGTCGAAGTCGCAGGTGACTCGCGGAGCACGTGAGGCTGCCGATCCGGCCATGTGCTTCCCAGGCGGGTGATGGATGCACGGCCGACGGCCATGCCCCTTCCGCGGAAGTATCGGCGGGCGGCGGCGGGTTGATTAGCCGCGCGCGACTTCGGGCGTTGCCTCTGGCGCAGCGCCGGCCACCTCGGGCAGAACCCGCGGCGAGGCCGTGGGAAGGACGGGAAGGTGGAAGCTGATCGTGGTGCCCTGCCCCACGGCACTTGCCACGCTGATCGCGCCGCCGTGCGCCTCCACGATCCCGCGCGCGATGGCGAGGCCCAGACCCGTCCCCGCCGTGCGGCCGGATCGGCGGGCGTGCCAGAACCGATCAAAGATGTGCGGCAGCGCCTCGGCCGGAATACCGATGCCGGTATCGGAGACCTCGACGTGCAGCCCGGCGGGCGCCTCGCGCACCTCGATCGTGATGCGGCCCTCGCGATCCGTGAACTTGACCGCGTTGGCGAGCAGGTTGGCGATCACCTGTTCGATGCGAATCGCGTCGATGTGTGCCGGCAGCGCGCCGTTGGAGCGGAACTCCAGGCTGATGCCGCGCTCCGCGGCCGGCTCCGCGACCATGGCGAGCGCGCGACGCGCCACGTCAACGAGGTCGGCATCGTCCCGATCGATACGCAGGTGTCCGGACTCGATGGTGGAGACATCGAGCAGGTCCTGGATCAGGCGATTCATGAAGGCCACGCCGTCCTGGATGCCGCGCGCCAGTTCACGGCGCCCCGCGGCGTCGTCCGGCGGCTGATCGGCGAGGACGCGGGCACACATCGCGATCCCGCTCAGCGGGTTGCGCAGGTCGTGGGAGACGACCTGCAGGATCTCGTCGCGCGCACGCGACGCGCGACGCGCTTCGTCGTAGAGCATCGCGTTGTCGATCGCGACGGCGACGCGGTCCGCGAACGCGTGCGCGACCGCGACATCGTCGTCGGCCGCACGACGCGCCGGATCGGTGGTCACGAGCGTGAGCACGCCGAACACTCGACCGCGGGCACGCAGCGGGAACGACTGCGACGTGATCGCGCCGAGCGCCGTCACCGCGGGCTCGGTGCTCCCGCGGAGATCCTGAATCGCGTGCTGCCCGGTCGCGAGGACCCGCGCCACCGGGAATGGGTGTTCGGGTGCGGACTCGAGGCGACCCTCCATGCGCCGGAGCACACGGGTGCGGTCCGGGTCGTCGTGCACCGAACATCGGCGCCGCCACTCGCCGCTCGGCTCGACGAGGTCGAGGATCGCGCAATCTCCCAACAACGGGATGCCTGCGTGAACGGCTACGACCAGCGTGGGTTCCACCTCGAGCGACGACGTGAGATCCACGCCCGCGCGCGCCAGGAAGCGCTGGCGCTCGTCCGCCCGCACGCGCTGCGTGATGTCGCGCATGACAACCGTGTAGAGCCTGGATCCGTCGACATCGAGCCGGGAGATCGACGCTTCGGCGGGGAACTCCGAGCCGTCGCGACGCCGCCCGAAGATGGCGCGGCGCTCCCCCATGCGGCGGGCCACCTCGGGCCCGCGACCGAACGCCTCGACGTGCTGCACGTGTGCGGTGCGATACCGCTCCGGGAGAAGAAGCGCGAGCGGCTGCCCGATCATCTCCGAAGCCTGGTATCCGAACAGCGACTCCGCGCCGTTATTGAAAAGCGTGATCCGCTGATCGGCGTCGATCGAGATAATCGCGTCGGACGCGATCGTGAGGATCCCCTCGAACGTGCGCCGTGCCGACTGCAGTTCGTGTTCGACGGTGACCTGTCGGTGCCGGGAGCGCAGCGCCACGATCGCGGCGCCCATCGTGCCCAGCGCCGCGAGGCCGGAGAGCACCACCGCATCCCGCGGCAGCCCGCCAGCGTCGTCCCGGATCAGCGCGACGACCAGCGCCACGATGGCGAGCACACACGCCGACACCGAGAGGACGAACCCGTTCCGCCACGCCTGTGACGGTTCCGACATGACGACTCCCGTGCAAGGTGGTCCCGCCAGGGGTCACGTCTGGACGAGCAACCCCAATCTCAGCGCAAACTGCACGTACTGCGCCCGGTGGGACAAGCCAAGCTTCTCGTTGATACGCTGTTTGTACGTGTCGACGGTCTTCGGACTGATGAACAGTCGCTCGCCGATCTCCGGCGCGGAATATCCCTGTGCCGTGAGTCGCAGCACGTCGCGCTCGCGCTCGGTCAGGCGTGCAAAACGCTCCTTGTCGACCGTATGCGGATCCTTTTGGGTGAGTCCGCGGGCGAGCACGCGCGCAGCGGCGTGCCGCACGTAGACGTCGCCCTTGGCGACCGCGCGCACCGCGTCGACGAGCTCGCGATCCGCCGCGCTCTTCACCAGGTACCCGGCGGCTCCCGCCTCGAGGAGCGGCACGAGGTAGTCCTCCTCCGGGTGCATCGTCAGGATCAGGACGCGGGCCTCCGTGCCCTTCGCCGCGATCGCCTTGGTAGCCGTCGCGCCGTCCATGCCGGCCATCGACAGGTCCATCACGACGACGTGCGGTTGAAAGCGATCGACGAGCGTGATGGCCTCCTGGCCGTCGCGCGCCTCGCCGACGACGTCGATATCCCGCGCGGTGCCCAGCACGGCCTTGAGGCCGGCGCGCACCACGGCGTGATCGTCCGCCAGTACCACACGAATCAGGTCGGTTGACATCTGTCCCTCGTCAGGCAGGAGTGGATGCCGCGCCCGCCAGGTACGGCTGGGCAACGGTGGAGCGTGGACGACGCGGCAGCACGAGCCGCGTGCGCGCGCGCCCTGCGTCCCAGGTCTGCTGCAATGAGCCCCCCGCCAGTTCGATGCGCTGGCGGATCGACTCGATGGCTTCGGCGTCGGTGGGAACCCGGTGGTCGAATCGGCCGTTGTCCTCGATCGCCAGGTGGAGTGCGCCATCCGCGAAGCCGAGCGACACGGCGACCGCGGTCGCGTCGCGCACCATGACGGCCTCGCGCAGCGCCGACTGCGCGACGCGGTACACCAACGCCCCCGCCCCATCGCGAACATCGGCCATGTCTGCGTCAGCATCCAGCGACACCCGCGACGTGCCCATATCGCCGTACTCCTTGACCAATTGGTGCAGCGCGGCCCCGAGCCCCTCGTCTTCGAGCAGGCGCGGATGCGCCGCCTGTGAGACCGCGCGAATCTCGTCGAGGACGTCGGACGCAATGCGTCGAACGCGTTCGAGTCGCTCGCGCGCCGCGGCATCGCGCGTGGTGGCGGATGCCGCGCGCAGTTCGAGCAACGCCGCCGTAATCGACTGCGCCGTCGAGTCGTACAGATCGCGCGCCAGCTGGCTGCGCTCGCGATCGCCCTGCGTCACGACACGCTGCGCAAGCTGGTGCAACCGATCGCGATCGCGCAGCACTTCGTCGAACATCGCGTTGAGCGTACGAGCCACGCGCCGCATGTCGCCATCGGCAAGCGGCATCTCAGGTACGCGCGCACCCGCGTCACCGCTGCGGAACCGCTCGAGTGTTCGCTCGATCTGGCGGAGCGGGCCGAGCGCGAGCACGCCAAGACCGATACTCACGACGAGACTGGTGAAGAGTGCCGAGCCGACCACCGCGAGCCCTCGCGACCCATCAATGCCACGCGTACTCGTCACCACGAGACCGGCGATCGCCGCGATCACGATCACCGCGTTCGTGCCGGCAAGCTTGAGTACCAGTGGCGCCGCGAGCATCCGCCGCATCACGCCCGAAACGGGAGCTGCGGCCGACCCGGTTTCTCGTGGTTCGGAGAGTGCTGTCATGGTCGCGGTGCGTGGGCCGAAACGGGCCGACCCTTTGTGCTCCAAAGGATGGCGCCGGTCAGGACCAGGCAGTGTCGGGAGCCCACCCGTTTCCCGTCAGGAATAACCCTACGCCCCGCGCCCTGGGCCGCACCCTCCAGCGGCTGTGCCGAACCCGGCCTGCTCAGCGCAGCAATGTCAGGATCGTCTGGCCGTCACCATGCGCCACACGCAACACCAGGTCGTGGCCGGCAGAGTCCTTCATGATGTCCACCGAGCGTACGTCGCCGATTCCGCGCGTGAGATGGCGCGTGGACGACGGCTCGCCGAGCATGATCTCGATCCGGCGGTCGTGGTGGTCCCACGCCGCCCCCTGGAACGGATAGCCGCGGTGTTGCGCCTGTGCGCCAATCTCCGGGTCGTCGACTTCGAGGATCGCCGGACGTCCCGCGTTGTGTCGCGTGAATTCGTCCAGTCGGCGCGTCCACTCGGCATCGGGTACGGCCGAAAAGGCGCCGACTTCGCCGGCGCTCCCGGGAACGGCAAACACCGCACACTGCGCCCCGCGCACCAGCGCCGTGGCCGTGCTGCCCACCAGGAGACGGTCCACCAATCCGTGGCCCCGGCTCCCGGTCACGATCGCGTCCACGTGGGTCGACTTCGCGAAATCGAGCAGCGCGCGCGAGGCCGAGCCCGTAAGGGTGACGGTCTCGAGCGTGACGCCGGCGGGCACGGAGAGTTCGGCGCGGAATCGCGCAAAGGCGGCATCGACACCGGATCCGTATTCGGTGATCCAGGCGGCATAGATCGCGGGCTGCAGGTCGACGCGCGGGGCAACGTGGGCGAGGTAGACGATCTGGATCCCAGGGAGGTGGTCGAGCGCGGCCTGCGCCGCGCCGAGGCTCGCCTGGCTGAAGTCCGTGGCGATGAGCAGTCGCGCGGGCGAATGCGCGTAGCCCTGCGGCACCATGAAAACCGGCGTACGGGCCCGGCGCAGCACGTGGAGTGCGGTTTCTCCGCCAAACAATCGATCGAGCAGGTCGTGGCGCCCGATCCCGATCACCACGAGCCGCGCGTCCAGCTCATCGGTAGCGCGGGCAATGAACGTTGCCGGGTCACCCGCGCGCATCTCGACGCGGGTCGGTGGGCTCTCCCCCACCAGCTCGCGGATCTGGTCCTGGACCCGTTGCTGCATCGAGGCACGTCGCGCGGTCTCCGTCTCGTCAGGCGGCAGGAGGATGCCAAACTCTGTCGCGACGATTGGCGCGGGCGGTACCACCGCGAGTGCGACCAGCGACGCGTGCTCGAGCCGCGCCAGTTCGGCCGCGGCCCGCACCGCCGCATCGGCCCCGGTGGAGCCGTCCGTCGCCACGACGATGGGGCCAAGGCGGGTGGACCGTGCGCCAGGGACGGTCGGGGCTGCTGCAGACGTTGCGGGGACCGGGGTCATGGGAACCTCCTCGTCGTGGGCCAATGGGCCGCACCTCGCGACCCGCATCGAGTCTGGTTCCGGATGATACCCCGCAACATGGGCAACTCCCCGACCTGGGGGTGCGGGTTTGGGCGGCAGCGTTCCCGTCTACGCGCCCACGCGCTTCCGCAGCGTGGAATGCCGGCGACCGTACGTCCAGTAGACGACCACCCCAATGAACAGCCAGATGAAGAGCCGCTCCCAGGTGGCCCATGGCAGGCCGATCATCTGCGCGAGACAGGTGAGGGCACCGAGGATCGGCGTCCACGGCATCCACGGCGTGCGGAAGGGTCGTGGAGCGTCGGGGTTGGTCTTGCGCAGCACGATGATGCCGATGCACGCGAGCACGAACGCGAGCAGCGTTCCCATGCTCACGAGCTGGCTCAGCAGGTGCAACGGGAGCAGGCCGGCGGCGATCGAGATGATGACGCCGACCAGCATCGTGGACACGTGCGGTGTGCGGAAACGCGGATGGACCCTCGCAAACAGCGGGGGCAGCAGTCCGTCGCGGCTCATCGAGAAGAAGATGCGTGTCTGACCGATCAACTGGACCATCATCGTGCTGAAGAGGCCGAACAGGGCGGACACCTTGATGAACGGGCTGAGCCAGGTGAGCCCCGTCGCATCGATGCCGACGGCGAGCGGGTCGGCCACGTTGAGCTTGGAGTAGTGCACGATGCCGGTGAGCACGATCGCCACGGCGACGTAGAGGACGGTGCAGATCGCGAGCGACGACAGGATGGCGACGGGCATGTCCCGCTGCGGCTGTTTGGCCTCCTGGGCCGCGGTACTCACGGCATCGAACCCGATGAACGCAAAGAAGATGACGCCGGCACCACGCAGCACCCCGCTCCAGCCGAACTCGCCGAACACGCCGGTGTTGGGCGGCACGAAGGGTGTGAGGTTCGCTTTTTGCACGTAGGCGACACCGGCGGCGACGAACACGACGAGGACCAGCGACTTCACAACCACGAGCACGGCGTTCGCGTTCGCGCTCTCCTTGATCCCGACCACCAGCAGCGCCGAGACGGCGAGCACGATCAGCGCCGCGGGCAGATTGAACACGCCGCCGGCCACGCTGCCACTGGCCATGGTCACCGTCACGCCCGGCGCCGCGGTGAGCGCTGCCGGCAGCTCGATCCCCACGTCGCGCAGGAGCGACACGGCGTAGCCCGACCAGCCCACGGCGATGGTGGACGCCGAGAGCGCGTATTCGAGGATGAGATCCCAGCCGATGATCCAGGCGATCAGCTCACCGACGGTGGCATACGCGTAGGTGTAGGCGCTCCCGGCGACCGGGATCATCGCCGCCAACTCGGCGTAGCAGAGCCCCGCGAACCCGCAGGCCACCGCGGCCACGAGCATCGAGAGGACCAGCGCAGGCCCGGCGTTCTGCGAGGCCGCCGTGCCGGTGAGCACGAAGATCCCGGTGCCGATGATCGACCCGATCCCTAACGCGGTGAGGTTGAACGGGCCCAGCGACCGCTTGAGGACGCCGCGCTCGGCTTCGGCCGTGAGTTCGGCGACGGGTTTGCGCAGGAAGAGCGACATGCAGGTGGGGCGGTGGCGCGGCGGCATGCCGCACGCCCTGAGCATGCGCCCTCAGCGCGCTGACAGGGGTCAGGCCCGTGTCAGGCCCCTCGGACGACGCACCGCCCACGGAGGACGCCGCCATTCACGTGAGAATCCATGGCGCACCGGAGCGAGCAGGCCCACGAGGACCGCGTCGCGGGCCGCGCAACCATCGTGAGATTCCATGGCGCACCGGACCTCCCATCGTCCGCCCGTGGTCACCCCCCGACCCGTTCGCCCCAGCGGTATCCCCCCTTGAGCACCGTCACGATGTAGCGCGGGTTCGTGGGGTCGTCCTCCAGCTTGCGCCGCAGCTCCGCGACGTGGGTATCCACCGTGCGGCTCACGACGGAGTCATCATAGCCCCACACGTCCCGCAGCAGATCGACGCGCGGGACCAGCTCACCGTGGCGCCTCACGAGGGCAACGAGCAGGTCGAACTCCCGCGGACGCAGCGGCACCTCGCGGCCCCGGCGCAGCACGCGGCGGCCGCCAATGTCGATCGCGAGATCCCCGCTCTGCACATGTTGGGGGAGCACGCTGCCAGGAACCTCGCGCGGCCTCACTCGCCGCAGCAGGGCCTCGACGCGTGCGATCAGCTCGAGCAGACCGAACGGCTTGGCCACGTAGTCGTCGGCGCCAAAGCGGAACCCGCGCACCTTGTCCGCTTCTTCGCCAAGCGCGCTCAGGATCAACACCGGCGTCTCCTGCCCGGCCTCGCGCAGCGCACGCAGCACCCGGTAGCCGTCTCCGTCGGGCAGCATGAGGTCGAGGATGATCAGGTCGTGGCCGCCGGCGCGCGCGCGATGGAGCCCGTCGGTCGCCGTCGCCGCCACGTCCACTTCGTGGCCTTCGAACTCGAGGTTGCTGCGCAGGCCGCGCGCCAGGGACTCGTTGTCCTCCACAATCAGAATGCGACTCATCGCGCCACCAGCGCCTGCTCCGCGCGTTCGCGTCGCGGCGGCGGCGCCGTATCGAGTTCCACCAGAAACGTCGCCCCGCCCCCCTCACTCTCCTCGATCCAGGCGCGCCCCCGCATCGTGCTCACCAGGTCGTGTACCACCGCGAGGCCGAGCCCCGTACCACCCTGCCCCTGTGCGTGGGGAAGCCGCACGTACGGGAGCCACACGCGGTCTCGCTCCTCGGGGGGAACGCCGCGCCCCCCGTCGATGACCTGGATCCGCATGCGGCCATCGCGCGCGCGCACCACGACTCGGATGGGACGCTCGCGCCCCCCGTACTTGATGGCGTTGTCGAGCAGGTTGAGCACCACCTGACGCAGCATGGCACGCTCACCGGTGACGCGACTCCGATCATCCACCTCGACCTCGATTCGCACGCCTGACGCTTCAGCCAGCGGTTGCAGCATGGCCGCGGCTTCGTGCACCACGGGCGCGAGGTTCACACCGGCCAGCGTCGGCGCGGGAACGGCGCGTCGTTGTCGTCCGAAGGCAAGCACGTTTTCCACCATGTGCATCAGGCGACCCGCTTCGCGCACGATTGTTTCCGCGGCCTCACGGCGATCGGCAGGCGTCGGCGCCCGGTCCAGCAGCAATGTCTCGCCGTAGAGCATGATCTGGGTGAGGGGCGTGCGCAGCTCGTGCGACACGCTCGACGTGAAGTCGGCGCGCATCTGCGCCAGGTCGTGTTCGCGACGGAGCTGCACGAGCGCCACGGCCCCCAGCACGGCGGTCAGCGCGAGCAGCCCGATGAGCAGCGGCACGCGACTGCGCGACGGCGACCCTACCGACACGTTGCCGATCGCCGAGTTGCGGAGGGCCAACGTGGCGGCGAAGCCGGCCTCATCGAGCGCGACGGTCGCGACGTAGGGAGACGACGCGCCCTCGTCCGCCCCGAACCGCGACAGGTCGGTTGCGCTGTCGCGCACCACGAGGGTGAGCACGGTGCGGTTCTCACGGGCGGCGACGATGGACGCCGGAAGCAGCGGCGCATCGACGTAGATACGACTCGGAACCTCGGTGCCGAGCGCCGACGGACACACCGTGAAGGCATACAGTGCGATCGGCGCCCCCAAACGCACAAAGCGGACTCCGATGACCAGAAAGCGCTGCGCGGCGCCATGGCCGACCCGTGTCAGCAGGTACGGCTCCTCGGGAGGCGGCAATCGTTGCGCCGCGCGCCGCGCCGCGGCGGCCAGCGCGTCGCGGTCTGCGCCGGCGAGCGCGGCGGGCTGCACCTCCACCGCCCCTGATCGGAGATCGACGCGCACGAGCCGACGGTCCGTATCACTGACGCCGGCGCGGCACGGCAGGACGCCGGCCGCCGACTGCCCGAGCACGGCGAGCGAGACCAGCGGATCGAACGGTGAGACCGCGAGCCCGGTGGTGGCCGCGCCTAACGCCTGCCGCGCCTCACCCAGCCAACGTTCGCGGAAGCGATCGCGAAACTCGGTGGCCGCCATGGTCGCGTACTCGCGGAGGGCGCGCTCTGCCGTGCGACGCTGAGACTGCGCCGCGTTGTGCGCCTCGTAGGCGAGGAGCGCCGCGAGCAGCACCACCATCGTCGCCACGGCGACGACGAGTGAGACACGCGATGGGGAGAGGGTACCCGGACGGGCAGGCATGGTCGTACGGAACGTTAGCGACCCACGTCCCCGCCCGGGGTGGCCGCGAGCACCGCGTGGCCCTGACGTAGTCCTGACGCGGCCCTGACACACGCGGCCCCGATCGGGGCGCGCGACACACGCGCCGCCCCGACGATTGTCGCGTCAGCGTCCCTGGCCGGCCGATGGCACGCCAGGATCCACGTGCCGACGAACGAATCGCACCACCACATAGCCGCCGGCGGTGAGCAGCAGCAGCGGCAGGGCATACACGAGGAGATTGAATCCCTGTGGCTCCGGTTCCAACAGCACCCACTCACCGTACTTCTCGATGAAATAGGCCCGTACCTGGTCAGGCGTCCGGCCCTGGGCGAGCTGCTCGCGGACCAGGTGCTTCATTTCCACGGCGAGATCCGCGGGCGAGTCCTGGATCGACAGGCCCTGACACACCGGGCACCGCAACCCAGAGGAGACCTCGCGCGCCACGCGGTCAAGCGTTGAATCGCGCGCGATGATTGGCGCGGGCGCCGGTACCGGCGCACGCGGCTGTTGGAGCGCGGCAACCAGGGCCAACACGGTCCACATCGACATCACGGTTCTCGCGGTGTCGCAAGGAGGGAATCGAGCTTCGCGGCCAGCAGCGCATCCGTGACGGGCCCGATGTGCTTGTACGCCACCCGCCCATCGCGTCCGATGAAGAACGTTTCTGGCACGCCGTAGAGCCCGTAGTCGATCGCCGTGCGCTTGCGGGAGTCCTCAAGCGAAGGGTACGGCTGCCCGCCCATCTCCACGATCCAACGTTTGCCGTTGTCCGGCGTGTCGTCGTAGAGGACGCCGAGGAACTTCACGCCCTGTTTCTCGTAGTCGACCGCGGCGTCAGAGAGCGCGCGGTGCTCGGCGCGGCAGGGGAGGCACCAGGACGCCCAGAAGTTGAGAACCACCACCTGCCCCTGGAATTGCGAGAGGCGTACCGTGTCACCTTCGGCACGCGCCTGGCTGGCCTCACCCTTCGCGAAGATCGGCAGGGCGAAGTCCGGCGCCTGACGCCCCGGGAGCTGCGAGGGAACGGCCTTGGGATCGCGCGTCGTACCGTACGCGAGCAGCGCAATGATCGGCAGAGCGATCGCGCCGGCGATCGACGCCCGTCGCCAGTTCATGTCTCGATCCTCAGGTGGCGGCCACGGGGGCCGACGGCGTGCCGCTCGCCTCGCGCTCCGCTCGCTCCGTCGCCGTCGACTCAACGGGCGCCCGACGCGGCGCGGGCACCATGGCAATCAGCGCACCGAGACAGATGATCATCCCGCCCGCCCAGATCCACGGGACCAGCGGCTCCACGATGACGCGCAGCGTGGCGTTGCTGCCGTCCTGCTTGAACGACATGAGGTTCACGTACACGTCTCCCCAGGCGCGGCTGCGCACCGCCGGCGTGGGAATCGGCTGCTGCGAGGTGGGATAGAAGTTCATCCGCGGATCCATCCGCCCGACCTCGCGGCCCGCCTTGAGCACGGCGACCGTCGCGCCGATCACCGCGCGCTGTGGCTCCTGGCGGCCCCACACTTCTTCGAGGCGGATGTCGAGACCCTGCACGCGCATCGACTGCCCCTTGGCGAGCGTCGCCTCGTGTTCGCTCTTGAAGGTTGCCGACGCGGTGATGGCGACCGCGACCGCCACGACGCCGAGGTGCGCCACATAGCCCCCGTAGCGTCGACGATTGGTGTTGACGAGGCGAGAAAGCGCCGTGGTCGCGGCCTCGCCACGCTGACGCATGCGCGCGCGGGCGCCCGCCACGAACTCGCCAACGTTCGCCACCGCCGCGAAGCCCGAAAAGGCGAACGCGAGCACCGCGTACGGATTGCGGGCCCCGGCCAGGAGCCCGAGCACGGCCGCGACCAGCGCACCCCCAACCGGCGGCAACATCTTTGCGCGCAGTGTCTCCCGGTCCGCCGCTTTCCACGGAAGCGCAGGACCGACTCCCATGAGGAACAGGAGCGCCATGCAGATCGGGAGCGTCATGCGATTGTAGAACGGTTCGCCCACGCTCACCTTCACTCCGCGCGCGGCCTCGGCCACGATCGGGAAGAGCGTGCCGACGAGCACCGTGAAGCAAAACGCCGTGAACAGCAGGTTCTGCATCAGAAACACGGTCCCGCGAGAGGCGACCCCCTCCAATCGCCCGTCGCCGGAGAGGCGCTCGGAATTTCCGGCCACGAGGACGAAGCTGAGCAGGAGCACGATCGCGATCGCCGCGAGGAAGTAGAAGCCGATCGGTCCTTCGCCAAAGGCGTGCACCGACGACAGCACCCCCGATCGCGTGAGGAACGTACCAAGGATCGTGAGCGCAAACGTGGCGACGATCAGGTTGAGGTTCCACAAGCGCAGCAGCCCGCGCCGCTCCTGGACCATCACCGAATGCAGGAAGGCCGTGGCCGTGAGCCACGGCATGAACGACGCATTCTCCACCGGATCCCACGCCCAGTACCCGCCCCAGCCCAGGACCTCATACGACCACCACATGCCGGCGATGATCGCGGCGGTGAGGAACGCCCACGCACCCATCGTCCAGCGGCGCGAAAGACGGATCCACGCGTCCCCGTTCACCTCGCCCGAGGCCATCGCCCCGATGGCGAACGCAAACGGAACGGTCATCCCGACGTAGCCCAGGTAGAGCAGCGGCGGGTGCACACCCATCAGGATGTGGTTCTGCAGCAGGGGATTTGGTCCAGGGCCGTCGGTCGGGACCGGAGAGACGAGCCCAAAGGGATTGGCCGGACCAACGAGGAGGAACTGGAAGAAGATGCCGGTGCCCAGCATCGTCGCGCTGGTGTACGGAATCAGGGCACCGGGCCGCTCGCGGTTCCAGAACACCACGAGCGCCGTGAGCAATGAGAGCACCCACGCCCAGAACAGGATCGAGCCCTCGAGCGCTCCCCAGAGTGAAATCACCGTATAGAACAGCGGCGTGGCCCGGCTCCCCACCTGCGCGACGTAGCTGACGCTGAAGTCGTGCGCCGCGAGCGCATAGATCATGGCGAACGTCGCCGCCGTGACCATGCCGAACTGGATGAACGTCGCGGTGTAACCGGCCGCGAGCCACGTGGGCCGTTCGCGCCGGGCCCCGAGGATGGTGAGCACCAGCGCGGCCACGGACGCGCCTAACGCCACCAGCAGCGCGCTGGCCCCGAGGACGCGCGTCACGAGGTCGACCCGCCCTTGATCAGCGACCGGTACATCTCCTGCGGCTTCTCACCCGGTTTGGGCGCCCGGTACTCCTCCGAGTGCTTGATCATCAGGTTCTTCGACTCGAAGACGCCGTCCCGGCGAAAGCGCCCCTCGACGACGACGCCCATGCCGTCGCGGAACATCTGCGGCGGAGCACCCTTGGAATGGACCAGCACTTCGCTCGTCCCCTCACGCACGCGAAACCGGAGATCGAGCGCGTCGGCATCCCACTTGACCGACCCCGGCGCAACCTGGCCGCCCAGCCGCACCGCGCGATCATACGCCGCGTCGCCCTTGGCCAGCAGTTCCTGCGGCGTGTAGAAGTAGACGACGTCGCCCTCGATGTTGCCGAGCATCAGCCAGCCAAAGGCTCCGACCACGATGACGGTCGCGATCACCAACGTGGCGGTCCGGCGTCCGGTCGCGTTGCTCATGCGTGGCCCCCATGCGTGTTGCGCACACGATCGAAGCGGCGCACCGCCCCGGCGCGGACGTGCCGCAGAAAGAGTCCATACGCGAGGATCGCGATCCAGGTGATGGCGAACGCCGCGATGATGTACGGGCGATTGTCAGGCACGGATCCCTCCGTCGAGGAGCGCGGCGTGGTCCTCGAGGTCGTCGGCGGCAAGCTGGAGCTGCGCCGAGTGGTAACGATGCGCAATGAACCCCAGCACCACGAGCATCATCGCGAGCGCGTTCAGGCGCAACGGCAGGGTATATGAAGCATCGAGCGTCATCTCGGTGGACTGTACCTGGTGCAGCGTGCGCCACCAGCGCACGGACATGTACACGATCGGCACGTTCAGCGCGCCAAGAATACCGACCACCGCGCTCCATTGGGCACGGCGCTCCGGATCGTCGACGAATCGCCGAAGGATGAGGTAGGCGAGGAACATGAAGAACAACACGGCCGTCGAGGTGGTGCGCGGCTCCCATGTCCACCAGATCCCCCAGGCTGGCCGGCCCCACAACATCCCCAGCACGAGCGTCAACCCCGTGAGCAGCGAGCCAACCTCGGCGGCCGAGGCGGCCAGCAAGTCGTCGGTGCGTTGTCCCTTCCAGAGGTAGCGCAGGCTCGCGATCGCGACCACGAAGAACGCAATGAACGCGTTCCACGCGGCCGGCACGTGCACGTACATGATCTTCTGCAGGTGCGCCATGTCCCGATCGGGAGGGCTCGTCAGCACCCCATGCGCTTGCGCCGCGACCAGCCCGATCAGGCCCGCCACCGCCACCCACCCCCAGGCAAACCTTGGTGAGCGGTCTGTGGCTGCCGTCGACACATCGAACGTAGACACCGTCATCCTCACACCTCGATTGCGTATTCGAATCCCGCCAGCGACGCCGCAATGAAGATGGCGTCGTACGCGATCAGCAGCCGGACCCACGCTCCGGCCTCCCGCATCAGGTCACCCGAAAGCAGAGCGGTGGAGGCCTGCACCGAGGCGAGCAGGGCGGGAATCATCATCGGGAACAGCAGCAACGGAAGCAGGACCTCGCGCGAGCGACTCCGGCTCGACATGGCTGCATAAAAGGTACCCAGGGTCACGAACCCCACCGTGCCGAGCACCAGGACGGCCAGCTGGGCCCCCCAGCCACCGGACACGGTGACGTTGAAAAGCACCAGCGCCACGGGGATCACGATCAGCTCGACCAGAAAGACGAACGCCAGGTTCGCGAGCAGCTTGCCGGCAAAAATCGACCACCGGGAGCCGGGGTAGAGCAGCAACGGCTCGAGCGCGCCGCCG
Source organism: Gemmatimonadaceae bacterium (assembly GCA_020846935.1). Lineage (NCBI taxonomy): Bacteria > Pseudomonadati > Gemmatimonadota > Gemmatimonadia > Gemmatimonadales > Gemmatimonadaceae > Gemmatimonadaceae bacterium. The sequence continues at coordinate 253,250 of JADLCY010000010.1, read as the reverse complement.
TCCAGCTCCAGCTGATAACACCGGTTGAACGCCAGAACGCCGCTGAAGAGGATCGCGAGCCAGATGGCCCCCACCGCGGCCTCGCGCATGGCCTCCGTGTCGGGGCCGAGGGCAAACCCGAACAGCATCAGGACGAGGACACCAAGGAACGTCACCGCGTTCACCGTGGCCCGCGAGCGCCGCTCCGCGGTCAGGTCCTTGAGCGCCACGGCCCAGGTGCGCCTCCAGTCGTCGCGAATGCTCATCCGAGGGCTCCGGACGCGAGGGCGATGCCCGACGATTCAGCAGCCCTCGGCGGGTCGACCGCGAGCCGGCCCTGGTGCATCGTGACCACTCGGTCGAGCAGTCCCATGGCGCTCTGCCGGTCGTGCAGCACGATCACCGCCGCCCCGCCCTGCGTCGCCACGACGTCACGCACCACGTCGTTCACGAGCGCAACCCCTGCCCGGTCAAACGAGTTGTAGGGTTCGTCGAGGAGCAGCACACGCGGCGATTGCAGCAGGAGCCGGCCCAGGGCGAGCCGCCGTTGCATGCCTGACGAGAAGGTGCGCACACGTTCGTCGCGCTCGCCGAGCAGGCCCACGCGTTCGAGGATGGCGTCGATCCCCTGGTGGTCGCGACCCAGCATGTTGGCGGCGAACGCCAGGTTTTCGAAGGCCGTCAGGTCGTCGTAGAGACCGGGGTTGAACGACATCAGGGCGATGACCGACCGCACCCACTCAGGCTCCCTCCGGACATCCCGCCCGAACACGCGCACGTTGCCATGCGTGGCGCGGAGCGACGTGGCAATGATCCGCAGCAGCGTGCTCTTGCCGCTGCCGTTGTGTCCCTCGATGCCGAGCACCATGCCGGTGGGCACGTCGAGCGAAACGCCGCGTAGTGCCCACCGACGCCCGAACCGCCGCGTCACGCCGTCGACAGAAATGGCGCAGGACGCGGCGGCCTCACGAGCAGGAGAATCCGGCGTCGCCACGGACCCAATCTAACGGGGTGGGGCGGACCGTTGCCGCCGGCAGTACTATTCCGCTCGCCAAGAGACCCGCGCGGGAGCACCCCGGTGGCCAACGTCGTCACGACCGATCCCCCCGTTCCGCCCCACCCTTCGAGCACGACGGGTGGCGACGCCAGGCTGCCCCGGAGCTTCTACTTCGCCGACGGCCAGCTCCAGCGCGACCTCAGTATCCGCGACCTGGCCGCCGCCTACCGCAATCCCCACGGCACGCTGTGGGTGCACATCGACATCGGAAGCCGCCAGCAGGTGGCCCTGCTCGAAAAGGTGTTCGGGTTCCACCCGCTGCCCATCGAAGACGTGCTCAATCCGCTGAGCCGTCCAAAGGTGGACCCCTACGACACGTTCCTGTTCGTCACGTTGCGCGCGGTGCGCTTTCACGACGCGACGGACGACCCGTACGACCTCGAAACCACGAATCTCTACTTCTTCATCGGCGCGAACTTTCTGGTGACCGCCCAGGCGGGCCCGTCGCCGCCAGTGGATCAGGTGGCCGAACTGAGCCTGCGCACGGCGGATCTCGTCGCGCGCGGCCCCGCCCGACTCGCACACCAGATCATGGACGTCGCCGTCGACGCCTTCTTCCCGATCCTCGAGCGAGTCGACGAGTTCCTCGACTCGCTGGAGGAGCGCGTCTTTGCGTCGTTCGACGAGGACGCCCTGCGCGACATCTTTGCGGTCAAGCGCATGGTGCTCTCGCTCAGGCGATACCTCGCGCCACAGCGCGAAATCTTCAACGTGCTCTCGAATCGGCCGTCGACGCTGCTGACGCCGGACCTCCAGCTCTACTTCCGGGATATCTACGACCACATGCTGCGTATCAACGACTCGATGGACACCTATCGGGATCTGCTGAGCAGCACGATGGAGTCGTACCTCTCGCAGGTGTCGAACCGGCTCAACCTCGTGACGAAGGGCCTGAGCGTCATCGCGACGCTCAGCGTCCCGTTCGTGGTGGTCAGCGGCATGTGGGGCATGAACTTCACGCGCATTCCGCTCGCCGAGCATCCGTGGGGCTTCGAGTTGATGCTGGTGCTCCAGCTCGGGATCGGCATCGGCCTGATCGCGCTGCTGCGCTGGCGAAAATGGCTCTGAGGCTTCCTCAGGGCAGCGGGCCCCGCCAGGCCGCGAGGCCCAGTTCGAGGAGCAGCACCGCGAGCGCGATGCCAAGCGGCCAGCGGTAGAGTTCTACATACCGCGTGTAGACCCGCGTGCGCACCGGTGTGCGCTCCAGCTGGTCGATCTCGGTAGTGATCCGGTCGAGCGCCGCCGCATCCCGCGCGCGGAAGTAGCGCCCGCCGCTCTGCTCGGCGATCTCCGTCAGCAGCGCATCGTCGATCTCGACAGGTCTGTTCTCGTAGCGCAACCCGAACACGCCTCGGCCCACCGGCACGGGTGCCATCCCTTCGGTACCCACCCCGATCGCGTAGATCCTGATGCCGAACGCGGCGGCGGCCTGGGCGGCCGTGCGCGGGTCGATCGTGCCGCGATTGTTCACGCCGTCGGTGAGCAGGACCATCACGCGCGAGCGTCCCGGCGCGTTGCGCAAGCGGTTCGCGGCCGTGGCGATCGCGGTCCCGATCGCCGTCCCATCCTCCAGCTGCCCTGGCTGCAGGTTCTCCAGCGCGGCGAGCACCACGGGATAGTCGGTCGTGAGGGGCACCTGCGTGAGCGCCTCGCCGCTGAACGCGACCACGCCGATGCGATCCGACGTTCGCAGCTGAACGAACTGCTTGACCTTGTCGCGGGCCACCTCGAGGCGGTTCTGCGGCTGGAAGTCCTCGGCGAGCATCGAGCTCGAGATGTCGAAGGCAATGACGATGTTGATGCCCTCGCTGTTCGATTGCGCCGAACGGCCCGCCATGCGCGGACGCGCCAGCGCCACCACAAGGCCGGCGAGGGCCAACGTACGAAACGTCACCAGGGCACGGGCAATCCAGCGACCGGCTCTTGGCCCTTTGGCCAGCACGCTGGTGCGCGAAAACACGATGGCCGCTCGCCCACCGTGCCGACGCCGCCAGAGCCACAGCGGGACCAGCAGGAGCGCAAGGAGGATCCAGGGACTCTCAAACGACAGGCGGGAGAACGCGAGCAAGGCCGAGGTCGTGACAGGGTGGTCCAGACAGCAGGAACAATGAAGCCGGTGCGCGTCGAGGTCGCTTGGGCGGGTCCGCAACGCTCGGCACCGCAGGCGCCGCCACCTGCCGGTCGCGGCCGTTCAGCGAGCGGTCCCGGCCACCGTGTACCCCCGAGCCCGCCAGTCGCCTCACCGTGAGGGGTCTCACATCCGCATGGTGACCCCTTCCCCTTCACTGCCACACCCTGTCGCTTCTTCTCCCCACGTGCGGCCCTCGGTCGGAGCCATCGCCCCCTATCTGCCGATACGACAACGGGAAAGATGGCGCCACGACAACGTTTGCGCTGGAACGCGGCGTGCATTGCAATCGTCTGGTTTCCTGATGTTCCCCTGCCCCTCCTGAACGAATGACCGAAGAATCGCTTCTCGCCAAATTGTCCGACGCTGTTCTGCTCGTGGGACGAGACGGGGTCATCGCGAAGGCCAGCAAGGGGGTGGAGAAAGTACTTGGGCACGGCATGCCCGAGCTGCGTGGTCGGCGCGTGGCCAGCTTGCTGCACGAGGATTGTGTCGCTGAAGCGACTCAGGCTCTGCTGCGCGTCGCCGAGGGGGCCGAGCTGCACATCCCGCAGCGGTGGCAGGTCCGCGGCGCGGACGGGGCGTTCGTTCACGTGGAGTGCACCGCCACGCGACTCGCCGATGCGCCCCCCGAGCGGAGCGTGGTGCTCGCCATCCGCATTGCGCCGGCCGTTGACGACGCCGCGCCGGTCAACGGGCTTCGCGATCCGCTCACGGGGCTCGCCTCGCGCGCTCTCTTTCGCGACCGGGTGCAGCACGCCCTGGCCCGCGCGCATCGCCAGCAGCTTCCGCTCGCGGTGCTCATCCTCGAGTTCGACGACTTCCGCGCCGGAGCACACCGCGCACAGGTCGGACAGATCGAGCGCATCATCGCCGCCGCGGCCAATCGGCTGACGACGTGCCTGCGCTCCTCCGACTCCGCGGCGCGCTTCGAAGGCGCGCGATTCGGGATCCTGCTCGAGGACATGGCCGACGAGAGCAACTTCGTCCAGGTGGCCGAGCGCATCGGTCAGTCCTTCGCCGTGCCGCTCACCATCGACGGCCTCGGGTTCGTCGGCAACGCGAACCTTGGCATCGCGAGCGCCACGCCTGACGACAGCCCCGACGACCTGCTGCGCCATGCCGACGTGGCTCTGCGCGCCGCCAGGCGGCGTGGGCGCGGCGCCTGTGAGTTGTTCGACGCGCGTGTGCACGAACCCGCGCTGGCCCACACGCGCCTCGAAGACGACCTGCGACGGGCCATCGATGCCAGCGAGTTTTCGCTGGTCTATCAGCCCATCGTCATCCTGCGCAGCCGCCGCATCGCCGGCGTGGAGGCGCTCGTGCGCTGGAACCACCGCACGCGCGGGCTCGTGCCTGCGGCCGCGTTCATTCCGGTCGCCGAGGAGACGGGCCTGATCCTGCCCCTCGGCAAGTGGGTGCTGCGCGAGGCCTGTCGTCAGGCGCGCGTGTGGCAGGACTCGATCGGCCCCGATCGCTCGCTCACCGTGACGGTGAACATCACGCCAAAGCAGCTGCTGCACGCCAGCTTCGTCGACGACGTGGCCGAGGCGATCTCAGCGAGCGGCATCGAGCCGCATCGCCTGGTGCTCGAGATCTCCGAAGGTGGCCTCGCCCGCAACAAGGTCGAGGCGCTGCAGCGCCTGCGGCACGTGCGTACCCTCGGCGTCCGCATCGCGATCGACGACTACGGCTCGCGCGGCGCCTCGCTCGGCGATCCCTCTGACATTCCGGTCGACATCCTCAAGATCGACCGCAGCTACGTGAGCCAGGTGACCCGACGGCCCGAGGAGCACGCCGCCACGCGCGCCATCGTGGCGTTAGGCAAGCTCAAGCGCCTGCGCACCGTGGCCGAGGGCATCGAGCGCGAGGAGCAGCTCACCGAACTGCTCCGGTTCAAGTGCGAATACGGCCAGGGGGCCTTGTTCTCCGAGCCGGTCAGCGCCGCCGGGTTCCTGGAACTGCTGCGCCGGGACTGATCGCGCACGTGCCACGCGGCCCTTTCACGAGCCTGGTCACGGGATTGTGACAGGGAGGGAAGAGTGGCTCCGCTGCGCTCGCAGCGTCACGCCACGATCCGGCGCCGTGCCAGGTACGGTGGCTCGGGGCCGGTTCGCCGCCCGGAGTGGCGCTCAGGCGCGGCGTGGCCTCACTCCGGCAACGCACTGGCACTCGTGAGGCTCGGCGCGCCCACGATGTACTCCTCACGATACAGTCGTACGAACTCGAAGAAGTACTGGATCGCGAGCGGCCCGAGCAGCACACCAAGGAGCCCGAAGTACTTCACGCCGGCGAACGCGCCGATGAGCGTGACCATCGGATGGATGTTCGACACGCGACGATACACCAGCGGACGGATGACGTTGTCCACGTTGCTCGCGATCACCGCGCCGATCACGATGAGGATCGCCGCCGAGCCGTAGCGCTGTTGCAGGAGGAGCATCACGCTCGCCGGGAGCCACACGAGTGCCGATCCCAGGACCGGGAGGATCGACGCGAATCCGGTGACCACCGCCCAGAACATCGGGTTCGGGATGCCCGCCAGCAAAAAGCCGATGCCGACCAGCGTGCCCTGCACCGCCGACGTCAGTACCGTCCCCAGCACGGTGGCATGTGTTACGGAGTAGAAACGGTCCTTGAGTTCCCCGGCGGACGCCTCGGAAAATGGCAGTACGCTGCTGAACACGCGCCACGACGTATCGGCGGAAACGAGCATGTAGTAGAGCGCGAAGAACGAGATGACCAGGTTGAGCGTCGCTCGCGCGGCGCCCCCAACGACGTCGAACGCCTGCTGCGAGAGCCATGTGAAGAAGGTGCCGCTCGCCTTGGCCAGCTCTGCTCCGATGTCCACGCGACCGATGCGCGGCAGCCGCCCGAGGCGGCTGAACAGGTCGGAGCCCTGCGCGGACCGGATCATCTCGGGCGCCTGATCGGCGACGAGGGCAACGATCCACATCACCGGGACGGCGATGACGAGGACCGCGAAGATGAGCGTGAGAGACGCCGCGAGTTCCGGCCGGCCGGTCTTTGTGAGCAACCAGCGATGCACCGGCGCGCACAACACGTAGAGGACCGCCGCGCCAAGCAGGCCGACGGCGAACGACGAGATGGCAATCGCGATCGCGATGCCAAGCACCACGATGAGCAGGCCGGCGCGTTCGCGCTTGTGGTGGAGGATCTGCATCGATTCCGGTCGAGGTGACGGGAGAAATCTGCACCTGACGCGGCGGCGTGTCGCCTATCGTCGCAGAATCCTGGCGCGGCCGGCCACTTCGGCCTCGATCCGGCCGCACATGATGTCACAGAGTCGAAACACCGACGAATCCGCGAGTCCGTAGTAGCTGTACAGCCCCTCCTTGCGACGGCGCACGAACCCGGCCGAGTGCAGCAGCGCGAGATGCTTCGACACATTGGCCTGGGTCAGGCCCGTGCGATCCACGATCTCACCGACGCTTCGCTCGCTGTCTCGCAGCACGCTCAGAATGCTCAGGCGTGCCTGGTCCGCCAGCACCTTGAATCGACCGGCGACCAGCCCGAGCAACTCGGGAGACATCTCCTTCGGCACGTCAGGACACTCCGGGAGAAAGGCAGGCACCTCTGGTGCCGAATGATAGCCAGGGCTGGCGCCTACAGATCCACGCCCACGGGGCGGCAGCCAAAGGCACGCCGTGCCGCGAGCATCCGTTCCAGCGGGCAGAACCCCGTGAAACTCGATTGCAGCAGGTTGAAGCCGACAAAGGCTGTGAACGCCAGCCAGGCCGGGTGATGGAGACGGGACAACAGGAGCGAGATCAGCACGAACGATCCGGCGAACCGGAAGAGCACGATGCGAGGGCACATGGTGGACTGGGTCCAGGGTGAGGTTGCAGCTCAGTCGAGCGCCGGCGCTCCGCGAGCACGTTGGCGCGAGGCGAGCTCCCAATAGAGCAGTGGTACGACCACCATGGTGAGCAAGGTGGCAACGACGGCGCCCGAGATGAGCGCGACGGCCAGGCCCTGAAAGATCGGATCGAGCACCATGACGAGCCCCCCGATCACGACCGCGGCGGCCGTCAGCGCAATCGGCCGAAAGCGCACAGCGCCGGCGTCAATCACCGCCTCACGCAGTGTCCGGCCGCCGGCAACCGACTGCTCGATGAAATCGACGAGCAAAATCGAGTTGCGCACGATGATGCCGGCCAGCGCAATCATCCCGATCATGGACGTCGCCGTGAAGAAGGCGCCACTGAGCGCGTGACCTGGCAGGATGCCGATCAACGTCAGAGGAATGGGCGCCATGATGACGAGCGGCGTCGTAAAGGACTGGAACCATCCGACGACGAGCACATAGATGAGGATCAGCACGGCGCCGAACGCGATACCCAGATCGCGGAATACTTCGATGGTCACCTGCCACTCTCCATCCCACTTGACCGCGAGTTCGTCCACTTGCGCGGGCGCCGTCGCGTTGTAGCGGGACAGGCGGTGTCCGTCGATGCGCACGGAGTCGAGTCGGCGATTCATCTCGAGAATCGCATACACCGGCGACTCGATCGTCCCGGCAACATCGCCGGTCACATAGATGGATGGCCGCAGATCCTTGCGGATGCGAACCCCCTCGCGCCGCACCGCTTCCACATGAACGAATCGGGCAAGTGGCTGCGGTCCGGTCGTCGTGGCTACCGGGATCGCCAGCAGCCCCTCGATCGAAGACCGATCGGCCAGGGCAAGGCGCGGCACGATCGTCACCGGTTCGCGCGCCGTGAGTGACGGAGCAAGACCCGTCGGCTGCCCCGAGAGCGCCAGCACGAGCGTCTGTGACACCTGCTCTGCGTCGACACCGGCCTGCGCGGCGACCGCGCGATCGATGCGAAACGTGCGCAGGCCCTGGGCATCCTCGATCGTCCAGTCGACGTCGACCACGCCGGGCGTACGCTCGAACACCCTCTTCACCTCAGCGGCCGCTCGCACGCGCAGGGAGTCGTTGGGGCCGTACACTTCGGCGACGAGCGTGGAGAGCACCGGTGGCCCGGGGGGAATCTCCGTCACCTTGGCCGAAGCGCCGTAGCCACGCGCAATCGAGTCGATGACGGGCCGCACCGCGACGGCAATCTCGTGGCTCTGTCGACTGCGTTCATCCCTGGATGTCAGGTTCACCTGCACGTCCACGACGTTCGCCCCGCGACGGAGAAAGTAGTGGCGAACGAGCCCGTTGAAGTTGAACGGTGCTGCTGTCCCCGCGTACACCTCGGTACTGCGCACCTCGGGCACCGCCCGCAAGCGCGCGGCAATCGCCTCGCCGAGCGCCTGGCTCGATTCGAGCGACGTGCCCTCCGGAAGGTCAACGACCACCTGGAACTCGGACTTGTTGTCGAACGGGAGCATCTTGACCTGCACGGCACGCACGGCAACCAGCCCCATTGACGCGAACAAGAGGAGCGCGGTCGCACCGTAGAACGCGAGGCGCGTGCTGCGCCGCTCGATGAGGGGCGTCATGATGCCCGTGTAGAATCGACGGAAGCGCCCTCCGTTCTCCGCTTCTGATGCGTGCTCGGCGTCGTCTACGCGCTGCGTCACATGTCCGCGAAGCAGCCGCAACGCAAGATACGGCGTCACGATCAGGGCAACCGCGAGAGAGGCGATCATCGCCACCGACGCGCCGACGGGGATCGGTCGCATGTACGGCCCCATCAGGCCGGATACCATCGCCATCGGCAGAATCGCCGCAATGACGGTCAGCGTGGCGAGGATCGTTGGGTTGCCAACCTCGTCGACCGCCTCCACCGCTGCCTCCTCGGGCGGCCTGCGGGCCAGCTGCATGTGGCGATAGATGTTTTCCACCACCACGATCGCATCATCCACGAGAATGCCGATCGAAAAGATGAGCGCGAAGAGTGTGATGCGATTGAGCGTATACCCCAGCGCGTAGTACGCGAAGATCGTGAGCCCCAGCGTCACCGGTACGGCAATGAGGACAACGAGAGCCTCACGCCACCCGAGGAACAATCCCACCAGCAGCGTCACGGAGATTGTCGCGAGCATCAGGTGCAGGATGAGTTCTTCGGCTTTCTCCGCCGCCGTCTCGCCGTAGTCCCGCGTAACATCGAGCGACACGTCGGCCGGGAGAATGCGTTCACGCGCCGCCTCGATCCGCTCGCGCACGGCATGCGTGACGGTCGTCGCGTTCGCGCCCTTGCGCTTTGCGACGGTGATCGTGACCGCCTGTCGCGGCGCCCCATCACGGGTCGCGTGCGTGACGTAGTCGGTGACGTCGCCGAACTCTTCATGCACCGTCGCCACATCGCGCACGAGCACCGGGACACCCTGCCGCGCCGTCACGACGACGAGACCCACGTCACTCGCCGAAGAGAGCCCGTTGCCGGCCCACACGCGATACACTTCGTTGCCCGCTGCGAACTCCCCCGCCTGCACGCGCGCGCTGGCGCCGCGGAGTGCCATCGCCACTTCACCAGGCGACACGCCACGGGCCGCGAGCGCCGACGCATCGATGTCCACACGCATCTGGCGCGGCTGACCACCAATGACGGACGTCTCCGCGACGTCGATCACCGTCCGGATCTCGTCCTCGAGGTGGAGCGCGACCTGGCGCAGCGCGTTCGAGGAGTACGTGCCGGAAGAAAGCGTCAGGGCCATCACCGGCACGTCGTCGATCGAGTGCGCCTTCACCAGCGGAGGCGTCGCGCCAGGCGGCATCACGCCGACAGACGCCTGCAGCTTTGCATGCACGCGCGTCAGGCTGCGCTCCTGGTCCTCCCCCACCGCGAACCGCACCGTGACCAGCGCGTGGCCGTCGCTCGACTTCGTATAGACGTGCTCGACACCGGGAATCTCCCACATGCGTCGCTCGACGGGACGCGAGACCAGGTTCTCGATTTCCGTTGGGCCCGCGCCGGGCAGGGCGACGATCACATCGATCATCGGTACCGAGATCTGCGGCTCCTCCTCGCGCGGCGTCGCGAGGAGTCCCAGCAATCCCACGGCAAGCGAGGCCAGCGTGGCCAGCGGCGTCAGGCGCGATGTGAGGAACGCGCGAGCGATCCGTCCCGAGATTCCCATGGGCTACTCCCGTGCGCCGAGAGCCGGCACGACGATGGTCTCGCCCACGCGAAGACCGGATAGCACCTCCACGCGATCACCGTAGGTCGCCCCGACGCGCACCCATCGCGTCATCGCGCGCGCGCCGTCTACGACGTTCACTCCCGCGAGATCCCCCTCTCGCCGAACTGACGCCGAGGGCACCAGGTGCACCGTTCGTGGCCCCTGCGGCAGGCGCATGGTCGCGGCCCCTCCAGCCACGAGGTGGCCCCGCGGGTTTGGTACCACCGCGTTGATCGTGAGCAGACCTGCCACCGCTGCCGGGACGATGCCTTCGATCGTCCCACGGGCCACCGTGCCCTCGACGAGAACCTCGACCACCGAACCCCGGGCGAGGCTTCTGACCGATGATGGCGACGCGGTCACCGACACGCGGAGGGACCGCTGGTCCTGCACGACGACGAGGGGAGTTCCCGGTGCCGCGAGCGCACCTGCATCGACGAAGCGGCGTGTAACGATCCCGTCGAACGGCGCCCGCACCACCGCGTACGCCGACACGGCCAGCAGCTCGGCCTCACCCGCGCGTGCGGCCTGCAACGCGGCACGTGCCCGTTCGAGGCCCGCCTCGGCCGCCTCCAGCTGAACCCGGGGCGCGGCGCTGTCAGCGAACAGCCGACGGATGCGCTCCGCCTGTTGGCGCGCCTCGGTGTGCGCCGCCTCCGCCGCGGCGATCGCTCCCTGCACCTGCGCGCGCTTGGCGTCGATCTCCTTCGAGTCAAGCCTGACGAGCTCCTGACCCTGTGTCACGGATTGTCCCTCCTTCACGATCACCGCGGTGACGGCGCCAACCAGGCGCGTGCTCAGGGTGGCCTGCAGGATCGGTTCGGCAATGCCGGCGGCGTCGAGCGTGGCGACGATCGTGGTGTCGCGGACCTCATAGCGGGTACCGCTCGAATCGGCGGTGCGGACGACGGCCTTGGACGCCTCGCGCGGGTCACCGCCACAGGCCACGAAGACCGCGATGGCGAGGAGAGGAGTAGAGTTGCGACCGAGAGGGCACATCATGGGGGAGGTCGGGAGGGTCAGCGCGCGTCGGCGTCCGGCGCGAGATCATCGAGAACGCGAAGTGTTGCCGGGTCCAGGCCTCGAGCACGGAGGCGCTCGGCCGTGGCAATGATCACGTCGAATCGAGCGGCGACGAGGGTGAGTTGCGCCTGCGTGGCGGCGGCCTGCGCGTCGAGCAGTTCCGCGATGGTCCCGAGCCCGCCCTCATAGCGACGTGCGACGATTCGCTGCGCGTCGGTGCTCTGGCGGACCATGCGCTCGACGATGTCGAGGCGGGCCAGGTTCACACTCCATCGGGACTCAGCGCGCGCGAGGTCGAGCGCGCTCTCGGCAACGGCGCCGTCACGCATGGCCTCCGCCTCACGGAGTCGCCCTTCACTCGCCAGGCGATCGCCGATCTCCGACGCTCCCGCGAACGGCGTCCAGGACGCCATCACGCCCACGGTCCAGTTCTTCTGGCCATCGAATGGCCGGAGCGCCGAGTTCCAGTCGTATCGTGCAAAGCCGTTGAGTCGCGGGACGTAGAGGCTCCGTGCACGGCGAACGTCCATCGCTGCCGCGTTGGCGCCGGCGTTCGCTGCGCGCACATCCTGACGGCCCGCAATCATCGACGTATCCGAACGCTGGGCGAAGCGACGCAGCGCATCAGCGGCTGGAAGCCGGGAAGGCAGCGTGAGCGTTTCGTCGTCAGGCGTGCCGAGCACGGTCGCGAAGGCCAGCCGCGCGATGGCCAGCTCACCCTTCGCTGCGACGAGCTGCGTCTCGATGTCTCCGGCCTTGACACCGGCCAGCATGGCGTCCGCGCTGGTAACCACGCCATTCCTCGCCAGGGTCTCGGCGAAGCGGAGGTGCTCGCGAGCCGCCTGCAGCGCAACGCCAAGCGTGGCCAGTTTCTCGGCGGCGAGCACCGCCCCGTAGTAGGCTCTGATCACCTCAACGCGTTGACCGGTCAGCGTCCACGCGGCGGTGGCGCTGGCTGCGTCATGAGCCTGCGCTGCCGCGCGTCGTCCGACCCAGGCATCGGCGTTGAAGAGCGGTTGTTCGAACACGAGGCCACCGAGGTGGTTCGTGACCGCCGACGGGTAGTTGAGCCGTGTGGGCTCGAAGTCCTGCTGGGTGATTGCACGCTGCCGCAGCAGGGTACCGAAGGCGCCGATCGGGTCGGTCGTGCGGGCAATGCCTGCCTCGATACGCATGGTTGGGAGCACGCCGCGGAGCGCCGCGATCGTGGCCGCGCGCTGCGTCGCCACGGCGGCGCGTGCCCGGCGGTTTGCGAATCCTGCCTCGTCCGCGCGACGCAAGGCCTCTGCGAGGTCGATGGGTCCTCCCTGTGCGGGTACGCACCGGGGGAGAACGACCGCCAGGGCGGCGAGGACTGCGAGCGTGACGTGGTGGACCGAGCGCATGTACGATGCCGGGCGTGTGGCCATACTATATAACTATGTAGTTATATAGCCGCATAGACACCACGACGCAAGCCTCGGCCTCCCGAACGCACGCGCGGGGCACCGGATCACCGATGCCCCGCGTTCGTCACAAGGCGGCCCGCCTGACCGGGCTAGATCCCGTTGACCTGCACGCAGCCCTTCGGAAGCGGCGAGCGCTGGTTGCACTCGTCCGCCGGGAGCGGCACGAGCGGGTACACGAGATGACTCGGCAACGCCTTGGGCAGCTGGTTGAGGCGCCCGTATCGGCGCATGTCGTGCCAGCGATGGCCGTACTCGAACAGCAGCGAGTAGCGCCGGTTGTACAGGATCTCCGTCACCAGGTCACCGTCGAACGTGTCGGCCAGCGGCGCCAGACCGCCGGACACGGTCCTGATGATGTTCAGGTCCGCGATCGCCGCCGCGCGGTTCCCGAGACCGTTGTAGGCCTCGGCACGCAGGAGGATCAGCTCCTCGTTCTTGATGATCGGAATCGAGGACACGTTCGTCGGGTAGATCGTGAAGCGCAGGTTCGACGTGATCCCCTGGTTCGAGAGCGTCGCGCCCGTCGTCACCTTGGACGTGCGAAGGTCTGGCTGCCCGTTGGCCCGGAGCTGGGCATCGGTCAGGATCGACGGGTGCGCCACCAGCGCGCGCGGCGCCGGGTCGAACAGGCCGTTGGTTGCATCGCCCGCGCTCGCCGAGAACACGTGATACGCTCCCGTGGCCAGCGTGGCCGTGGTGGGCGACGTCGTGGAGATGAAGCTCTCGTTGATGGCCGTCAGCGCGTCCTGCCACCGGCCGCGGTAGACCTCGGCGCGCGCCTTGATCGCGCGGTTGAAGCGGAGGAACGTCGCCGGCGTCGAGAGGCCCGTGAACCCGGAGTGCATTGTGAACGGAAACGCGGTACCGCCGGCGTTCAGGTGCGTCCTCGCTTCATCGAGCAATTGCGCCACCCGATCGAAGCCCTGATCCCGGGTCACGAACGCACCCAGGTTCTTGGCTGTGGGATCCACCTCGAGCACGATGCCGAAGGTGTCACGCACGCGCAGCTGATCGATGAAGGCCATCGCCATGAAGGTCTTGGTGAATCCCTTCACCGCTTCCTTCTGCGCGGCCGAGTAGTCCGGCACCTTGTCGACGATGTCGAGGATGGTCTGCGCGGCGAGCACCTGCTGGTACGTGGCCGACCATCCGAGGTCGGTCCCGAAGCCGCCGGGTGTGAGCGGCTGCGCCAGCCACGCGAGCACGAAGCGCGCTTCCGCCTGATCGAGGTTGTAGGACTCGCGCCCGAACACGCCGAGCGTGGACGCGTACCCGCCGATCGTGCCGCGCGCGCCCACGAGCAGCCCGAGCACGGTCGTGTTGACGACCGACGCCTTGGGTGCCGCGAGGAGCTGATCGATGTTCGGCGAGTTGAGATTGGGAACATTCACTTCCTTGCAGGCGCCCATCGCGGCCATCGTCCCGACGAGTGCGATCGTGGCCAGCCGCCGCGTGGCGGAATGGAATCGAAGTCGCATGGGTCAGAACTCCAGGCTGAGGTTGAGCCAGAACGTGCGGCTGGCCGGGTACGCGGCCAGTTCGCGGTTGCGCTGGACGGAACCGGGCACGTTGCCGGCGCCAAAGTTCTCCGCCTCGGGGTCGCCACCGCGGAACTGCGTCCACCAGTACAGATTGCGGCCGCTGAGCTGCAACCGCGCGTTGGTCACTCGCGACGTCAGGGACTGCACCAGGCTGTTGGGGACGTCGTAGCCGAGCGTCACCTCGCGCAGTTTGGTGTAGGACGCATCCTGGTAGTAGATGCTGGTCACCGAGAGGTACGTCGTGCGCCGGAACTCGCCAACTTTGCGACCGGAGGCCATCACGTCGTCGTAGTCGCGGCTGTTCTGGCCGAGGTCGTAGTGGCGCCAGGTGCCGTTGGCGAGCATGCCGCCCTGCTGACGATCGAGCAGCGCGAACGCGGTGAAGCGCCCGATCCTGAACTCGTTGGACCATCCACCGGTCCAGTCGGGATTGCCGTCGCCCATCAGCACGCCGTTGGGGTAGAGCTTGCGACCGGGCTCCGGGAGCGTGTCGTTGCCATAGAGCTGCGTCGCGGACTTGCCCTGTTCGATCTTCACCGCGCCCACCTGGAACGTGCTGAGCAGGAACGCCGGCACCGGCAGGTGTGTGATGGTGCTGCGGTTGAGCCCGAGGTTGAAGCGTGACGTCCACGTCAGCCCGGGGCGCTGGATCGGGAAGAGGGACACCGAGCTCTCCAGGCCGCGCACGCGCATCTCGGCGCCGTTCGAGATCTCCGAGGCGTAGCCGCTCGTCGGCGGCAACGTGCGCGTGATGAGCAGGTCGGAGATGTCACGCTGGAACGCCGTGAAGTCGAGCGTGCCGCGGTTGCCGAAGAGCGTGGCGTCAAAGCCGACCTCCAGCTCGCGCTGACGCTCCGGACGGAGGTCGGGCGCGGCGCGATTGGCGCCGATCCTGAACGCGCCCTGCCCCGCGATGTTCGACAGGTTGAGTGCCGTGAACTTCTGGCCATACAGCGGCTGGTTGCCGGTCTCGCCGTAGGCCACACGCAGCTTGAGTTCATCCACGCGACCGGGAGCGAGGCCGGGCATACGATACGACGCGGAGGCCTTGGGGAAGATGAAGAACTTGCCCGGGTCGCCGTTGTTGGAGCTGCGATCGGCGCGCGCGCCGACGGTGAGCAGCAGCCGGTCGTTGTACAGCCACTCCGTCTGTCCAAAGACCCCGAAGTCCTCGGTGAGAGCACGGGCTTCGTCCACCTCGCGCTGCGTGCCCGCGGTCACCACCTCGAGCCCACCGAGCAGTCCGAGTCCCGCGCCGCGGTTCGAGGCAAACTTGCGTCGCTCGTATTGGGTGCCCAACTGGCTCGTCGCCGTCCAGCCCGAGATCGGCCGCCATTCGTGTACCACGTTGAGGTTCATGTTCGCCTGCGTGTTGCTGCCGTCCGATACCACCGTCGTGCCGGGCAGTCCGTCGAGCGGCTCGTACTGCAGTTCAGGCGGCGAATACACCTCGTTGTGCTGCTGGAACACGTCCGCTCCGCCGTAGCCAACGAAGCGCAGCGACTGCTTGTTGTTGGCCCACACGTCCCACGTGAGCCTCGCATTCGAGATGTTGCGCCACACGCCTTCTTCGTTCTTGAACAGGGCAATCGTGTGCAGGGGATTGGAGTTGTAGAACGGGTTCACCGGCCAGGTGCCATCGGGCCGCTGCCGCAGGTCGAGGAAGCTCGGGATCTTGGTGAGCGTGTAGGCGATCGAGTTGCCGGCGTTGTCGTTGCCGAAGAGTCCGCGGTCGCTCAGCGTCCGAAGCACTTCCGTGCCCACCTGCAGCTCCATGCGATCGGAGAGCCGCTGGTCGAGGTTCACGCGAAGGCCATACTTCTGGGCGAACGTGTTCTTCACGATGCCGCCTTCATCCCGCGCGTTGCCGGACACGAAGTAGCGCGTGTCCTGCGAGCCACCGCTCACGCTGAGTGTGCCTTCCTTGTTGAACGGACGCTCGCCGTAGGCAAGGTCTTCGTAGTCGATGACGCGGTTGGGGTCGTAGTATGGCGTGGCGTTCGGCCACACCCCCAGGGCGTCCTGCAGCGTCTTGAAGCGCCGCGAACCGTTGCGATATGCCAACGACGCCGTGCCGGCGCCCGTGCGCAGGCTGAACTGCGGCCGACCGGCCTGGCCGCGCTTGGTCGTGATGATGATCACGCCGCCCGACGCCTTGGAACCGTAGATGGCCGACGCGGCCGAGCCCTTCAGCACGTCGATCGACTCGATGTCGTTGGGATTGATGTCGGCGATCCGGTTCACCGGGTTCTCCTGGCTCGCCGATGAAATGGCGCTGCCCGCCGCGCGAGTCACGCGGTTCGTGCCACTGCCGATCGACACGTCGCTGGTGATGACGCCATCCACCACGTACAGCGGCTGCGCGCTGCCCAGGATCGAGGAAATGCCGCGAATGCGCACGCGATTGCCACCGCCCGGCGCCCCGGTGCTCGTGGAGATCTGTGCACCGGCGATCTTTCCCTGAAATGCCTGGTCCACCGACTGCGCCGAGACGCGCGAGACCTGCTCGGCGCTCACGCTGGCGATCGAGGTGGGGAGGTTGCGGCGCGAGATGCCCGTCGCCTGCCCCGTGATCACCACCTGGTCGAGCTTGAGCGCGTCACGCCGCATCACGATCCGGACCGTGGTCTCACCCGCGGCCACGTGCGCCTCGACGGGCGGATACCCCAGCCGACGCGCGACGAGCGTCACCGCGCCATCCGGCACGCGCAGACTGAACGTGCCGTCTTCCCGGGAGAGCCCGCCGGTCGTCGTGCCGCGCACCTGGATTTGCGCCGATGCAATCGGCGCGTTGCTGCCTTCCTCGACGACGGATCCGGTGATCTGTCGCCCCTGCGCCCTGGCCTCGGGGCTCGCGAGCGCGAGTCCGGCGAGCAGGGCGAACCATCGACGTGACATGTGCGGAGGTGTGAAGGGTGGTCGGGTCGTGATCAGTAGGTCCACCACGGCGTGGTCGTGCCAGCCGGCATGTGACGCAGGCCGTGCTGCGCCATCTCCTTCAGCCGCTCGGCGGGAGTGAGCGGGCCACTCCAGCAGTGCGGCTTCTGGTCGCCGTACATGAAGAAGCCTTCGTAGTGCGGGTTCTGCGTCGTCTTCATCCAGGCCTGCAGATCGCGCGTCGCGCGGTCCAGAAAATACGTGTCTGCATCTCCGGTGTAGATGTGCAGTTTGTCAATGAGCTGGGGACCAACGGTGTTCCAGTTGCGCTTGAGATACTCCAGCAGGTCGTGATGCTCGCGCCAGTAGTCGGCAACCGTGCGGTCGATGACGCCCGTCTTCTTGTCGAACACCGGCTTGAAATAGCCATCGGCACCCACCGGACCGTAGACGGCCGACCAGATGTCGATCTGCTGCCCTGAACGGCCCTTCGTACCGTTCACCAGTTCCATCCAGTTGCGCTGCTGCGACGTCTGTCGCACCTCGCCGTTTACCTCACGTGAATTGATCGTCGGGGTGCGGTGCCACTCGGTGATCTGCTTGTAGTAGGCGTTCTCGTCCTTGTAGATGTTGATGCCTTCGACATCCGTGAACGTGACGGGATCCGGGCAATAGGCCCACGTGCCGCCGAAAAAGGCCGGGTGGTAGATCTGCAGGGCGAGCGCTTCCCACCCGCCGGTGGAACCGCCGTGCAGCCAGCGCGCCCAGGGCTCGCGGATCGTGCGATACCGCTTCTCGATCTCGGGGATCAGCTCCTGCATGATGGCGTCGCCATACGGGCCGACGTTCACCGAGTTCACGGCGTAGGAGTCGTCGAAATACGGCGTGGGGTGCTGGAACGTCGCGACGATCATGCGCGGGTAGTTGTCCTTCACCCACTCCCGGTGGATGTCGCTGCCTTCCTCGAACCGGAGCGGCGCGGCCGTGGAAAAGTGGCCCTGCTCGTACAGGATGGGATAGCGGATCGTCGACGTCTGGTAGTCGCGGGGCAGCAGCACCGTAGCGCCGAGGTAGATCGGGCGCCCCCAGAACTTCGTGAGCGTGGGCGACTCGAAGCGGAACCGCTCGACCCACGCCGTGTTCGTGGGCATCGGGATCGGCGGGATCACCTGATCCGCGACCAGGCGAACCGTGGTGGACTGCGCGGGGTCGATGCGAACGCGCTTGGGCACCGAGTAGAGATTGCCCGGCGATCGGTTCCACTGCTGCCCTTCCCACTGGTCGTCATGCATCCACACGACCTTGCCGTCAGCCCGCTTGAACTCGGAGTAGACGCTGATCATGCCCTGCACCCAGTAGTCGCCCGGTGGGATGTCGGCGAGATCCCACACGGGATGTCCGAGGTCGGTGCCATCGATCACGGCCACGCCACCCGGCGCCAGGCGTTGGAAGTCCCGCGCGAACATTGGCGTCCCGACGCGACTGATCTGCAGCCTGGGCTCGGCCTGGTTGGTGCGCGCAAAGATCACATACGCGCGTCCGGTCATCGCTTCACGACGCGCCGTCGCCGGTATCTCCACCTCGAAACGGAGTTTCGCTCGACCCGTTGGCCAACCCGGGGGCGTCGTGGCCTGGGCGGATACCGACGCCACCCAGGCGCCAAGCAGCGGGAGAACTGCCACGCAGAGTCGCATGCTTTGGAGGGTTAGGTTGTGCCAGAGAGCCGTCCGGATCCGCGGGCATGCCGCGCACCCGGGCAGTGGTCGGAAAACCGTGACACACCGCCGGGCACACCATACGCCCGGGACCATCCGGGCGCACCCCTCCGAACGCCACCGCGTGCGCCGGCGACCGCGAAGCATTCCCTTGCGGCCGTGGCATCCCCGGGAAACGCAACGGCCGGAGCAAGCGAACTCGCTCCGGCCGTGGGTACCACCCGTGGGCTCGCGCCTGCGAACCCGTTACCTATTGAAGGCTTGCCGGCCGGGTCGGGGCATCGCGCCCCGCGCCCAGGTCGTTCCAGTTGAGGATCGTGTTGAAGCCGAGGAAGTACGTGCCGTGCGTCTGCCACCGCCAGAACGGACGGATGCCGAACATCACCACGTGACCCTCGCCAACCGACGCATCCACCACCTGAGCACGGCCGCTCAGGAGCTGACCGTTCTGCAGCGTACCCGAGAGCAGCATGTCGGCCGGGTTCTGCGGGAACGACATGATCACGCGCGGACGGCCCTCATCGACGTTGATCCCGAACTGCCGGGCCATCTCGCGGAACTGCTCGGCCTCCGACGGGCCGGGGCGGGCCGCAGGCGGTCGGGACGCAGAGTCCCACGGCGACAACGTCAGGCGCGTCGCCATCGGCGTGATGTTCTGGCTCGGGCCGGCCGCGCCGCCCCCAAACCCTCCAAAGCCGCCGGCGAGACCGCCACCCACGGCCAGTACCGGCCCCTGGTTGAAGTACACCGGCAACTGCGTGCCCTGGTAGCCGTACATGATCGGGCTGCGCCGGTCCGAAATGATGCCGCGCATCACCGACCCGCGGGCGAACAGGTTGGCCGGCTCTTCGATCGTCACACCGGTCGAAAGGCCATACTCGGGGAAGATCGTCGTCGTCGACCCTTCGACGAGCAGCGTGCCGCCAGACTGGACGAACTTCGCCAGCTCCGTCAGCCCCTCGATGCCCATGCCGCCGCGGATGTCGTCGGCTTCATCGATGCCGCCGAGGTTGGGCGTGGCCGCTGACTTCTTGTAGGGCAGCGCCTGCGGGCCGTTCTTGGCGATGCCGTTTACCTGCGAAATCGCCGAACCGCCGACGTGCGGAAAGACGATGACGTCGAACTTGCTGCGCAGGTTCCCCTCGCGGAGGCGGATATCGGCCATGTAGGTGTATGGCACGCCATACGTATCGAGCGCGGCGCGCACCCACCCTTCGTCCTGCGTGCGCGCCCAGCTGTGCACATAGCCGATGCGCGGCACGTCGAGCTCGTGCGTCTTCACGACGGGCGCCGACGCCATGGCCCACGCCGACAGACCCAGTTCCTTGAGCGACGCGTCGAGTGCCGACCGGTCGCCACCGCTGATGATGAACGCACCGGCACGGAATCGCTTGCCGCCCGCCTCGAAGTCCTCCTCGGCGGCCTGCATCGCCACGTTGGCGTGGCGGAAGCGGAACTTGATGAGGTTGTTGTCGGTCGTGTGCTCCACCACGACGATGTTGCCGCTGCCTTCGATGCCGCCCGGCGCCTTTACATCACCCGTCACCGCGGTCATCGCGGAGGCGAGGATCGCCTTGTCGGCCACCGGATACACCGTGAAGTTGCGCATCAGCTGGTACGTCCAGCCGGTGTCGTCATACGGACGCGGGTTCCCCGGCGCAAAGTTCTGCAGCGAGAAGTACAT
Organism: Gemmatimonadaceae bacterium; assembly: GCA_020846935.1. NCBI lineage: Bacteria > Pseudomonadati > Gemmatimonadota > Gemmatimonadia > Gemmatimonadales > Gemmatimonadaceae > Gemmatimonadaceae bacterium. Next base: position 232,700 of record JADLCY010000010.1, on the reverse strand, counting down.
GTCCGGGATGATGCGGTACGGCTGGTCGCCGCGGATGATGTAGTCGCCGGCCTTCACCTCGACGTTGCCGATGCGGCCCGCGGCGTTGGCGGTGTGGAACTCCACGCCCTGCACGCGCAGGTCGTTCACCACACTGGCCACCTCGGCCTTGCGGTACTGCGCGGCCGGGATCACCCAGGCAAACGTCGGGCCGGTCTTGCCCTTGTCGACCTGGCGCTTGGCCTTCACCCAGAAGTTGTCGAGATACGTGGCCTTGTTCTTTGCCACGTGGTTGAGCGTGATGAGGAGCGCCGACTCCTGGATGTTGGTGTTGTTGCGCGGGCCCCAGGCGATCGAGGCGAGCGGCGGGTTCGGGCGGAACCACTCGCGGCTCGTCTGTGTGGCGCCGAGCCGGACCGTCGATGTGTCCGGTCCGTAGGACTGCACTTCGTAGAAGCGGCCGGTCGCGTTGTGCGCGTGCGCCGCAAAGAACATGTAGTTCGGGACCCAGCCGTCGTAGAAGCCGTAGGTCCACACGCCCGGCACGCCGCGCTTGGTCATTTCCATGACCTCGTTCTTGGCCAGGATCCACCACTCGTCGATCGTGATCGCGTCGATGGCTTCGTTGTACGGACCGGTGCCGGTCGAGGCGTACAGGTAGTTCGACGCCTCGTGCAGGTCGTGCATGATCGGCGGGTGCCACTCGAGGAAGAACTTGTTGACGTGCTTCGAGAGCTGGAGGAACTGGCCGATGTTGTCGCGGTTGTTGTCGTGCGCGACGTATTTGCCCCAGTACATGAGCGGGAGCCGGGTGGCGCCCTGCGGCAGCTTCTTGTTGTAGTAGTACGTGTCGACTTGCTTCTCGCGACCGTCGACCTCGATGACCGGCGTGATGAGCGTGATCACGTTGTTGCGGATCGTCCGGATGTATTCCGACTCGTCCACGGCCAGGCGATACGCCAGTTCCTGCAGGGCCTCAGGGCCGCCGTTTTCCGGCGAGTGCATGCCCGAGGTGAGCCAGTAGACCATCTTGCCGTTCGCGATAATCGACTTCGCCTGCGCGTCCGTGGTCTTGCGCGGATCGGCGAGCGCCGCAAGGTCCGCCTTGACCTTGTCGAGGTTCCGGATCGTGGCCTCGTCGGCCACGGCGAGCACGATCATGTCGCGCCCCTCCTCCGACTTCCCGATCGTCCACGTCTTCACCCGGTCGCTCGCCTTGTCCAGCGCCTCGAAGTAGCGCTGGATGTCCTTCGCGTACGTCAGCTCACCCGGCTGCCCGACGATGCGCCCGTGGAACTTGAGCGGGCTCGGCACCGTGGCGGAGTACGGGAGGTAGTCCACCAGTTCCGTGGTGATGCGCGGATCGCGGGTGAACTCCTTGATCTTCTTCGTATACTCCTCGTCGATTCGCTGCTGCTGGGCGGCGACCGGCACGGTCGCGGCCACCAGGGCGAAGGCGAGGCTGGCGGACCAGCGATGGACTCTCATGGGGTAGGGGTGGGATATGGGGGGTCGTGGGAGCCGGACACGTTGCCACTGCACCCCGTTACGCGCAACGCCTCGATTGCGCTCACCCCCGGCCGCTGCGCCCTGCCCCGTCAGGGCTGCCGAGCACGGCACGCCTCGCTAGCTTGCCCGGGCACTTTCCCTGATCCCTCCCATGCAACGAACCTCGATCGTCCCCGCGCTCCTTGCCTGCGCCCTCGCCACCCAGGCGACGCGACTCCCGGCGCAGGATCGCCTGAAATCCATGCCCGGCTACGACCGGTTCACCCAGATGAGCCGCGAGATTCCGAACGCGGTGAAGTCTGGCGCGCTCGCCGTGACCTGGGACGCCGACGGCTCGGGCTTCCGCTACCAGCGCGACGGCAAGTCCTGGCGCTACGCCGTGGCGACGCGCTCGGCCGTCGAAGCGCCGGCCGCGGCCGCGACCGGCGCTCGACGCGGCGGACCGGAACGGGGCCGGCAATTCGACGTCGCGTGGGCGGCCGACAGCAGCCACCGCGCATTCTACCGCGACCGCAACGTGTGGCTCGCGAACCGCGACGGCTCGGGCGAAGTCGCGATCACGACCGATGGCAACGAAACAGCGCGCACCAAGAACGGCTCGGCGAGCTGGGTCTACGGGGAAGAACTCGGGCAGGTCACCGCGATGTGGTGGAGCCCCGACGGCAGCAAGCTCGCGTTCTATCGGTTCGACGAGTCGCCGGTGACGGACTACGTCCTCCAGATGGCGCAGACCAAGGTCCATGGCGCGGTGGACGTCGAGGCCTATCCCAAGGCCGGCGACCCCAATCCGGTCGTCGAACTCATGGTCTACGACGTGGCCACGCGCCGCACGACGCGCATCGACGTGCGCGACGGCAAGCCCTTCACCAACGACGTCGTCGGCCACTACGTGTACCGCGTCGGGTGGACCCCGGACGGCAGCGAACTCACGTTCAACCGCACCAACCGCCGACAGAACGTAATGGAGTTCACGGCGTGCCGCCCGGACACCGGCGCGTGCCGCGTGATCGTGCGCGAGGAGTGGCCGGCGTCGTGGGTGCGAAACAGCCCCCAGATGCGCTACCTCGCCGACGGCAAGCGCTTCCTGTGGATGTCGGAGCGCACCGGGTTCGCGAACCTGTACCTGTACGATCTCACGGGAAAGCTGCACGGCGCGGTCACCCGCCACCCTTTCGAGGTCGACCAGCTGGTGAGCGTCGACGAGAAGGCCGGCACGCTGCTGTACACGGCACGCAGCGGCGACAACCACATGAAGGTTCAGCTGCACCGCGTGCGCCTCGACGGCCGCGACGACGTCCGGCTCACGGATCCGGCGTTCAACCACACGGTCGCCGTCTCGCCGACCGGCCAGTACATCGTCGACGTGGCCCAGACGCATGACATCGCCCCGGTGACCCGCCTGCTGGATGCCAGGGGCAAGGTCGTGGCGGAACTGGCCACGAGTGACCTCACGAAGTTCGACCAGCTCGGTCTCCGTCGGGTCGAGATGTTCACCTACAAGGCCGCAGATGGTGTGACCGAGCTGCACGGCATGCTGCACCGGCCCTCGACGTTCGACTCCACGCGCGCGTATCCGGTGCTCGTGACCGTGTACGCCGGACCCGCCACCAACGGCGCACGCGAGACCTTCACGACGCCGCACCCGTTCACCGAATACGGCTTCATCGTGCTGTCGCTCGACTCCCGCTCGGCGGCGGGCCGCGGCAAGGCTTTCCTCGACGCGATCTACCAGAAACTCGGGACGGTGGAGATCGACGACCAGGCCGCCGGCGTACGCTCACTCTGGAATCGGCGCTACATCGACAAGGCACGTGTCGGCATCTTTGGCACGTCGTATGGCGGGTATGCTTCGGCGATGGCCCTGCTGCGTCACCCGGACGTCTTTGCGGCCGGCTCGGCCATGTCCGCCGTCACCGACTGGCGGCACTACGACACCATCTATACCGAGCGATACATGTGGATCCCGCAGGAGAACACGGCGGGGTACGACGCCGGCTCGGCCATGCCCTACGCCGACAAGCTCAAGGGCCGCCTGATGATCTACTACGGCACGGCCGATAACAACGTGCACCCAAACAATTCGATGCAGCTGATCCAGGCGCTGCAGCGCGCCGGCAAGAGCTTCGAGGTGCAGGTCGGGCCGGACCAGGGGCACACCCCCCTGCGCCCGGATCGCATGATGGAGTTCTTCATCGAGAACCTCGTGCTCCGCGCGCCGGTCGCCCAGTGACAGCTTCGGGTACCATCCGGGTGCTCGTGTGCGCCGCGCTGCTCGGCGGCGCGGCGGCGTGCGCATCGTCGGTGGGTCGAAGCCGGGTCGTCGCCGAGGCGGGCACGTACGACTATGTGATGCGAACCGGCGAGACCGGCGACCTCCGAGGACGGCTCGTCGTCGACTCCGGCACGGTCGTCCTCGAGCCGGAGAGCGGCCGCTGCCGCACGGATCCAGGCAGCGCCAACATCGGCAGCGCCGTGTACCTTTGCGACAACAGCGTCGACATCGGTGACCTGCGCGTTACCATCGATCGTCGCAACCCGTTGCATCGCAGCTCGTGGACCGGGTGGTCGACACGGAGCGTGACGCGGGAGGTGTGTGATCGGTACGCCGCCGATCAGGCGGGGCGACGCGTGTGCGTTGCCTCGCGCCGGGAGCAAGTGGAAGAGCGCGTCCGCGTCGGCGGTTCGCTCGACTTCACGCGGCGCCCGACCACGTAGCCCTCAGAACTCCAGCCGACTCAGCCACGCCCAGTCCGCCCTCGCCGCGGCGAGATCCTCGGACTTGCCCTCCTGCTCGACAAAGCAGGGCTTGTGCTCGATGTCCGGCACCGCGGCGAGCAGCGCCTTCAGGTCGACGATCCCCGTGCCGAGTCCCGTGTCACGCGACCGGTCCGGCACCACGTCCTTGAGGTGGAAGCTCCAGTAGCGATCACGATGACGTCGCAGATACGCCATCGGATCGCCATTCCCCATCACCATGTTGCCGACGTCGAGCTGCAGCCTGACGAGCGCCGGATCGAGCCGCGAGATGAACAGGTCGTAGGGCACCTGGCCATCGATCGGCTTCATGTGGTCAGGCTCGTTGTGAAACGCGAGCCAGACCCCGGCAGCGCGTGCCTCGGCGCCTGCGGCGTTGAACCGGTCCGCCCACTGCCGCCACACGTCCAAGGATGCCCGCGCCTCGGCCGGCAGGCCTGCGGCGATGAGGTACTGATGGCCCAGCAGCTTCGCGTCGTCCAGCGACTTGGCCCAGTCCTTCGTGAGAATCTGCGGCGCGATGTGCGCCGAGGGCGCCGCGAGTCCCGTGGCCTGAAGCGAAGCTTTGACCTGCGCCGGCGTGCGTCCGAAGTTGCCGAACGACCACAGCAGCTCGACGTCGGTGTACCCGATGGCGCGAATCCCGGCCAGCGTGCCCTCCGGATCCCTTCGCATCGCACCGCGCACACTGTAGAGCTCGAGCCCGATGCGAGTGAGCCGCCGGACGGCGAGGGGCGATCGGGCCACGACCCAGGCGGGGAGCGTCGCGCCCACGGTGCGCGCAAACTCACGACGATTCACGGAGACTCTCCTCTCGGTGGTCCGTCATACTGGGCCCGCCACTTGAATGGTTCAAGCCAACTTCCGCTCCGGTGTCGGAACGCCGCAGCGCCCACGCCCGCCCCGGCGCCGCACCGTGCGAGCGACCGCTGTCCCACCGCGCCCGCCTATCCGCCCGCAGTACCAGCACTACATTTGCCGGCGTTCGACCGCGCCCGCTGGCCGGGCCTGGCTGACCTAACGACATCCCAACGCCCCGAGGATTCCACGGCATGCCGCATTTCCCCGGACCCGACGTCGCGAATCGCCTGTCGCGCTCCCGCACCCTCGTCGCCCTCACGGCGGCCTTCCTCGTCGTCCAGGCGCCGCCAGGCGATGCCCTGGCGCAGGCTGCCGCCCGCACGGTGCGCGGCAACGTCGCAGGCGAGTGGCGATACTGGGGCGCCGACGCCTGGAGCACGCGCTATTCGCCGCTCGACCAGGTCAACGCCTCCAACTTCGACTCGCTCAAGGTGGCCTGGGAATGGCAGGGCGGCGCCTTCGGCAGCGATGAGTACTATCGCACCACGCCGATCTACGCCAACGGCCGACTGTTCACCGTCGCGACCACCCGCCGCGTCACCGTGGCACTCGATCCGTCCAACGGCGAGAGTCTCTGGATGTACAGACTGGATGAGGGCATCCGCTGGCAGAAGGCGCCGCGCCAGTTTGCGGGGCGCGGGCTCGCCTACTGGACCGACGGCGGACCTAACGAGCGGATCATCACGGTCACGCCGGGCTACCACATGGTGTCGCTCGACGCAAAGACCGGCCGGCCCGACCCGCGCTTCGGCCGCAACGGCGTCGTGGATCTCATGGACGGCCTCGGCCTGCCGCTCGTTCCCCTCGCCGTCGACGATACCGGCTCGCTCATCATCTCTGACGCCGCGCCCTACCGAAAAGCGAAACCCGGCGAGCGCTGGAACCCCGTCACGCGCACCGGCGCCGACGGCACGGTAGGTATCGACCCGAGCTACGGCCAGATCGCCAACTCGTCGCCCGCCATCCTCGTCGGCGACGTGATTGTCGTGGGCAACTCCTCGATCCACGGCTACTACCCGATCCGCACGAAGAACATCCCCGGCTACATCCGCGGCTTTGACGTGCGGACCGGCCGGCAACTCTGGAGGTTCAACCTCGTGCCCCAACCCGGAGAGTTCGGCGCCGACAGCTGGAAGAACGGCTCGAAGGTCGGGACCGAAGGCGTGGGCAAGAACGACGCGTGGGCGACGTATTCCGCCGACCCCGAACTCGGGCTGGTCTACATCCCGGTCGGCATGCCCCTCATGGACGAATACGGCGGTCATCGGCCCGGCTTCAATCTGTTTGGCAACAGTATCGTCGCGATCGACGCGCGCACCGGGTTGCGCAAGTGGCACTTCCAGATGGTCCACCATGACATCTGGGACTACGACACGCCGATGGCGCCGAACCTCCTCGACATCACGGTGAACGGACAGCGACGCAAGGTCGTCGCGCAAACCACCAAGCAAGGTTGGATCTACACCTTCGATCGGGCGACGGGTGAACCGATCTGGCCGATGCCCGAAACACCGGTGCTGCAGAGCGACGTGCCCGGCGAGCAGACCGCGGCGACGCAACCCATCCCGTCGAAGCCGGAGCCCTACTCGCAACAGGGCCTGCTGGAAGAAGATCTCATTGACTACACGCCGGCCATCAAGGACAGCGCACTCAAGATCGCGAAGCGCTGCCGCATGGGTCCGTACTACATCCCCGGTGGATCCACCGATAGCCCAACCTGGAAATGCGGCTGGTATTCACCGGGCGCGAGCGGTGGCGTGAACATCGATGGTGGCGCCGCGGTGGACCCCGAAACGGGCATGATGTACGTGGCCGCGCTCACCGGCCTGAGCGCGATCGCGCTCCAGAAGGACCCGTGCTCCGAGTTCCGCTACAGCTCGCCCCGTGACAACTGCGGCCTCGCTGGTGCGCTCCCACCCCCCGACGGCTATCGCGCGCCGGCAAGTCGCGGCGGTGGCTTCGAGGGACGCGGCGGGGTGCCGACCAACATCGGTGGCGTGTCGATCCTCAAGCCAAAGCAGGAAGGCGGCATCACGGCCTACAACATGAACACGGGCGACAAGGCCTGGTGGATCCCCAACGGGGGGCACCCAAAGATCACCAGCAACAGCCCGCTCTTTGCCGGCGTCACGTTGCCGCCGGGTGCCAGCCGCGGCCAGGCGCAGATCATCACCACGAAGACCCTCGTGATCTACGGCCAGGGGCGCACGGGCGGACCGCCGGACCAGGCACCTACCCTCTTTGCCGTCGACAAGGCCACCGGAAAGCAGGTCGGCGCGGTGCGCATCCCCGCCAAGACGACCGCCGTGCCCATGACCTACATGCACCAGGGCCGGCAGTACATCGTTTTTGCGACCGGCGCCGACACCAAGGTGTCGCTGGTCGCGCTGGCGCTCAACCGACCGAGACGTTAGGCACCGCCACCAGGCCAGACGGACGCGACGAGGGGCCTCCCACCAGGAGGCCCCTCGATCGCTTCTTCGCATCTCGATGGGGCCGACGCAGGGTCGCGTCGCACCGCCCGAAGCGCGTACTATCCGCCGACCCGCTCGGCCTCTCGCGGCATCACGCGGCCAAAGGCGCCCACACCCTGCCCTTCTCCCAACAGTTTGTTCTGGAAACGCTGCGCCTCGGAGATACGCTCCACTTCGATCGCGATCGCGTCGACCGCCTGCTCGATGCGCTCGAGGCGCGCATCACTCGCGGCATCACGATGCACCACCGGGGCCGGCGACCCTCGCCACAACCGGCGAGCCATCGCGAACACCAGGGGCGTCAGCACGAGCAGCGACGCGATGCCCATCAAGGGTCCGAGCCGGTCCCGACTTCGGCCCCCGCCAGCGTCGCCCGTGCCACCAACCCCGGGAAAGCCGGTCACGCGCTCCGGACGTGGATTGGCCGACAGGGCACGACCATTGACCTCGATCTCGCGCTCGAGGCTCACCAGCCGCTCGTCCAGGATCTTGAGCCGTCCCTCGAGGCCCTGACGCACCGCGCCGTCACTGGAGCGACCCAGCTCTCTCAGAATCTCGGACCGCCGCGACTCGACGGAGTTGAGCTGCCGAGACAGCTCATTGCGACGCCCTTCGAGCACCGCGCGCTCCAGCGCCGCCGAACGCGTGCCGGCCACGGGAGCAGTTGCCGGCGCCTGGGCGGTCGGCGCGGAGGGAGCGGGCGCTGCGGTCGCTTGTGGACTCATGCTCGGAAACTACGCAATCCGGTCACCAGTGTTTCCCGCGGGATCCGATGGGGGCCGCTCCGGCAACGACCGACCGAGGAGCCGCGTCGCCGACGGCGCGCGGCGGCCGCGCTCCGCGTCGGCTGATGAAGAGAACTCGATCGCAGGGGTAACGCCATCCAGTGACCCCTCTTGCCGCCAGGTGGCCGGGAGGCTGAAGCTCGGTCGCTACTGGCGCCCCCGGTGCGGATCGTTTTCAGACACTACCCCATTCCGCGAGCGATTGCCCGCACGTCCGCTCGAGGTCTCCACTCGGAGCAGCCCCTCCGCGCCGGGCCCGGTGCGCACAGGGGAATCAGTCGCCGACCTTGGCGGCGCGGTCGAGCGGTTTCCTCACAGCTGAGGCCGCACGACGCGTCGAGGCATGACCATTGCGCTCCACGCCTGCGTAGACGATGACAGTGGATGCCGATTCGGTCGCACTGCGCGGCGATCGGCGCGTGAGGGGGATCCGGGCGTGAGACAGTAAGCGTGCAGTATCGCAATTTCGACATCGAAGCCTGCGACTACGTGCGCGACGGCGACGTCGAGCGCTTCACCGTGCGCGTACTCCGGTCTCCGGTCGGCATGATGCCGAGCGATGAGGCCGAAGCGGTCTCGATCGACCCGTCGATTCACGCCTCGCTGCAGGGCCTGGAAGGTCGCCAGCTCGCGATGCGCGACGTCGCGCGCCTCGGCGCCGCACTCTCCGCGTTGCTCCTCCCGCCGCGCGTGCGTGACCTGCTCGACAAGAGCCTCATCGAGCTCGATGGGCCCGCCGAAGGGCTGAGGCTCCGCCTGCGCTTCGAAGCCCCGGCACTCGAGCGCTTCCCGTGGGAGTACATGTATCTCGGCGATCCCACGGATGGCGACGACGCCCCGGTCACGCGCTTCATCGCCCTCGATCGACGGCTCAGCATCGTGCGATGCCAGCAGTTGCCGGACGAACATGTTGCGAGTGAACCCGTCAAGGTCGACGCGCTGACCCTGTGCGCGTTGTTCGCCTCCCCCACCAACGACGCAACGTGGCCACCGCTTGCGCTCGAGAAGGAGCAGCAGGTCATCGAAGCCGCCCTCGACCCCACCTCGAACATCGCACCGCAATGGTTCCTGGCCGCCGACAGCGAAGCGCTGGACCGCGCGCTCGCCGCCGATCCACACCTGCTGCACTTCGCCGGCCACGGAGACTTTGACGACGACGCCGACCCGCCACGCGGCGCGCTGATCCTCCTCGGCCCCGACGGACGCGGCAGCCCGCTCGCCGCCGACCTGTTTGCGGCGCGGATGCGCGGCCGACCCACGCGCCTGATCGTCCTCGGCGCCTGCTTTGGCGGCAAGCGCGCGATGCATGCGACGTGGAGCGGCGTGGCCTCCTCATTGCTTGGAGTAGACGTTCCCGCGATCGTGGCGATGCAATACGACCTGATGGACGATTCCGCCATCGCGTTTGCCCGGAAGGTCTACACGGCAATTGCCGCCGGGCTTCCGCTCGACGCCGCGGTCGTGGACGGCCGGCTCGAGATCGTGAATCGCTGCGGCCGCGAAGAACGGGACTTCGGCGTGCCGGCCATCTACCTTGGCGCCCACGACGGTCCGCTGTTCCCGCGACTCAGCGCCGCCGACGCCGCCGATGACGCCGAGACCTGGGCACGGCTGCTCGCGGCCTCCCGTGCGCAGGTGGAGCGCCAGCTCGCGCGCTATCGCGGCACCGACGCCACGCCGGGCGCCTACCTCCCGTCTGCCTGCGTCGAGCGACCGCACGTCCGCAACGCGTTCGACGGCTTCCTGGCCGGGTCGCAGCGCGTGCTCATGGTCGTCGACGACGCCGGCATGGGCAAGACGACGACGCTGTGCCGATGGGCCGAGCGCCTGAGCGCCGATGGGCATCTGGTCTTCTTCTACAGCGCCGATGCCGCACTCCACAACGGGATCGAACACGAGCTGGCCAACGACCTTGCGCTCCGATCCCCCGACGATGTGGACCCGCTGCTCGACCGCGCGGCCGCGATCGCCGCCGCCCACGGCCGCCGGCTCGTGATCGTCGTCGACGCCCTGAACGACTACCAGGGACGCGACGGCAGCGACGCGGGCGACCTGCTGATCTCGCTCGATGCGTGCGCGACGCGCACCGCATGGCCCGCCTTCGCACTGCTCGGCGCCTGCAACACCACGACGTGGAATCGCCTCGCTCGCGAGGGCGTCCTGCCGCGCGTCACCCGGGACCGCTGGTTCACCCACCCCGGCGGTCACCTCGCACTCCAGCTCGGCCCGTTCGCGCGCGAGGAGTTTGCGGCGGCGTGGGAAGCGTATGCACGCCAGTTCCGCCTGACGACCGCGGCCGGTGACCTCTCACCCGACCTCGCGCTCCGCCTCCGCCGACCGCTCCTGCTCCGCATGGTCGCCGAAGCCTGGGCCGGCCGCGCCGGACCCGTGGCCGCGACCGACGTGACGCTCGACATCTTCGACCGGTTCGTGACGCAGCGCCTGACGAGCAGCGACGACGTTGCCCTGGCCGAACGCCTCGCCCTGCGCATGTGGACCACGCAGCGCGTCCCGCTGCGCGTCGACGAAATCCTCCACGATCCTGCCCTCGACATCGAGATCGCACGCGACGGCCGGGCCGTGCCGTGGACCACGCTCCAGGAACGCGACATCATCCGCGTCGAGCCGGGCACGCCGCTCACGGGTGATACGGTCACGTTCGTCATCCCGGCGATCGGCGCCTACTTCCTGGCGCGAGCGTTGCGCGCTGCCGGGCCCCAACCTGCCGACGTGATCACCGGTCTCGTTGCGGCGTCGCGCACGTTCCCACTGGCCTGGGGTGCCGCGCGCCTCTCCCTGCTGCTCGCCGCTGATCAGATGCTCTACGAGCGGCTCGCCGGTTCCCCGGTCGCCGAGATCCGTGAACTGGTGAGCGAAGCGTTCATCGAATACACCGACGTCGAGCCCGCACGCGCGCGCGAATCGCTGCAGCGCCTGATCAATGGCGATGACGCCGACGCACGGCGCACCGCACTCAAGGCCGCCTTCTATCTGGGTGCAGCCGCCCACGACCTGCTCCTCAGCGCCGCGTCCGCACCGTCCGACACCGTGCGCGACGACGTGCGGGACGTGCTCTACCTCATCTGGTTCAACGAAGAAACGGAGGTGCATCCGCCGGGTGACGCGTCGCTCGTCGCGATGTGGGAGCAGCGGCCCGGCTTTGCCGAGGCGTTCCTCGACGACCTGCTTGGCCGCATCAGCCTCATGGACGTGGCGCGCGGCGCCGTCGGGCGCGGCGAGCTGCTGTCGTTCTTCCTCGCCGTCACGATGGCGATCTACATCAACCACTGCGACCGGCGCGACGTGATGGAAAAGACCATCGCGTGGTACCGCACGCTCGCCGTGGACCGCCTCAAGCTCCCACGCCTCGACTGGATCCCGGGAAAGGCCCGCACGGCCGCCTCAAAGCTCGTGATCAGCGTGCTGTACCGCAAATACGGAGAGCAGGTGCTCGACGCACTGCGCCTCCGCGATGTCGAAGATGGGCGCGATCCCTTTGCGCTCGCGCCGCCCGACCGCGAGATCGCGCAGCGGGTGATCCCGGCACTGGATCCCTCGTCGACGCTCGCCGCGCACCGCGACGACCTCGCGACGATGCTGGACTCCGACGTGCCCGCGTTCCGCATCCTCGCGGCGCTCCCGATCGGCGTGCACGCCTGCGCGCACCCCGCACCGACCATCGCGCTCGTCGACGACCTTCGCGCCGCCGGATCGCCGCGGTCGAGGCTCTGGCTCCTGCTCGCGTTCACGGTGCTCGCCAATGACACCCCGGATGAATGGATCCCCGCGCTGGAGCGCTGGACCACCGAACTCGCACAAAGAGACCGCGCCATCCTCGATGGGACCGAGCCCTCGCTGCTCACCGCGCTCGACGCGGCCCTGCTCCCGCTCGGACTCGCGCTCGGCAAGCGTGCGCGCGAGTTCGAGGTCGTCGAACGCCTCATGCGCGCCGCGGCCACCGACGGCGATCACGCGCTGCTCGCGCGCCTGGTGCGCGCGCTTGGCGTCCCCGGGTTCTACCACCCGCATCCGGTGCTCCTGTTGCTGGCTCGATGCATGCCACTGCTGAGCGGTGCGGAGTCGAAGGGCGCGCTGGAGTCGTCGCTCGGGCTCATGCGGACCAAACACCGCACCGAGGTCGACACCTTCCTGCTCGACGCGTCCCTCGGCGACGATGCCTCGCGGCGCGTACGCAGTCACGCCGACCCGCGGCTCGTCAGGCAGCTGATCTGGTACGTGGGGCTCTTCAATCACGGCGTCTTCTGCGCGCATCGGTATCCCCGCATGCGGACCGGCATCGTGGCCCCGTGCTACGAGCTGGTCGCGAACGCGCCCAGTGCCCAGGCGTTTGCGCTCGAATATTCGACCGCCGCCGAGAGCCTGTTCTGGAAGAGCCGCTTCGACCTGCGTGAGTGGACGTTGCCGGAGCCGTGGGCGTGACCGGGCGGGCGGACACCCCAGCGCTGCGGACCCTGAGCGTGTGGTCGGTGCTCGACGACGCGTACCTCACGCTGCACGTCGCCGCCATGGGGTTCACCCTCGTCCTGCCACTGCTCGGCGCGGCCTTGTCGGGAAGTCCGGTGACACCGGCGCGGGCAGGGATGCTGCTGGCGATCGGCGCGTCGTTCCATGTCTTTGCCTACGCGCTCAACGACGTGTGCGACCTGCCGCTCGACCGTCGCGAGCCGCAGCGCGCCGACGATCCGCTCGTCCGCGGGCTCATCTCACCCGGCGCCGTATTCGCACTCGCCATGGCGCAACTTCCGGTGATGGCGCTGCTCGTTGGCTGGAGCGGAGGCGGACGGCAGCAGGCCTTCTGGCTCGCCGTCGGCGTTGCCGGGCTCGCGGCATACGATCGTTGGGGCAAGGCGTGTCCATGGCCGGTGCTCACGGACGCCGTGCAGGCGTTCGGCTGGGCCGCACTGCTCGCCTGCGGCGCCACCTCGATCACGCCCCGCGTGACCATCGCGGCCGCGGGCGTGGTCGCCTACATCCTGCTGGTAAACGGCATTATCGGCCCGGTCCGCGACCTCGAGAACGACCACGCGTGCGGGGCCCGCACCACCGCGCTCTGGCTCGGCGCTCGGGCGCGCGATGGCGGTGTCGTGCTTCCCGCGCGCGCCGCGATGTACGCGGCGATCACGCACGGGACGTTCGTCGCGACCGTGGTGTGGCTCGCCTGGCCCGCTCCTGTTGTTGCGCAGCTCGTCGTGGCCGGCCTGCTGCTGCTCGGCACCTGGATCCTGTGCTTCGTCGCGCCGGCCGCGCTGCGCGATCGACGCCGACTGCCGCGCCTGGGCGCCACCTACATCGGTACGACGCTCGGCGCGCTCGTCCTTGCCGGTGGCAGCGCGGTACCCGCGCCGCTCCCCTTCGCCCTGCTGCTGGCGTTTGGCGTTCCGGTGGGCCTGATGTGCGTGCGCAACGGACGGCGTTGGTGATGTCGGCAACGCTCGGTGCACTCGCGCGACTCATGCGCGTCGATCGCGGGCTCGCGGCCGCGCTCTACGTCCCGGTCGGGATGAGCCTGTCGTCGCGCCCGCTGCGCGTGGAGCCGGCCGATGCGCTCGTTGGCATGCTCGTCGTGGCGTGCCTCACCTGGTTCGGCAACGCGATCAACGACGTGGCGGATGCCGGCTCCGATGCGCTCACGCGGCCGGCCCGGCCCATTCCCTCCGGCCTCGTGTCGCCACAATTCGCCCGTCGCTTCGCGTGGAGCCTCGCGGCAGCGGGCATGGCGCTCGCGTTCACGCTGGGCGCACGAGCCGCGATCGTGGCAGCGGTGGCCATGCTGCTCGCCGCCGCCTACTCCCTCCGGCTCAAGAGCACTCTCCTCGCCGGCAATGCCGCCGTGGGCAGCTGCGTCGGCGGCGTCCTGCTGTTTGGCGGCGTCATCGCCGGCCGGGTGTCCCCGCCAATCCTCTGGGGTGCGGTGATGACCGCCCTCTACATCACCACCCAGGAAGTGCTCTTCAACATCGAAGACGAACCTGGCGACCGGCGGGCAGGACAGGCCACCACCGCGGCCCGACTCGGGCGGCCCGGTGCCATCCGCCTGCATCGCGCGCTGGCCATCCTCTTTCTCGGCGTGGCGCTCGCGCCCTTTGGCAGCGTGCCCGGCGCAACGGCGTACCTGATCGCGGTCCTGGCGTGCGCCGTGGCGCCCACCGTCATCGTGCTCGCACTCCTTGCCGACGCAACGGAATCCCGCATCGCCAGCGCCGTGCGCTGGTCGCGGGTGGCCTGGATGGGCGGCGTCGTCCCCCTGCTCCTCCTGCCCTCGTGAGGCGACGACCATGATGCGCCTGGCTGCATTCGCCGTGTTGGTATTCTCCGGCGCGCTCAGTGCCCAGGACTCGACCCTGGGCCCGGGGTTCGTGCGCGCCCCGCGTGACGAGGTGATCGCCGCCATGCGCGAGGAGCATCGGCTCGGCTACAACCTGCGGGCGACCGCCAACGGAGCACGCCTGCAGGCCGGCGTGCTGCTTCGTCTCGCCCACGCGGCGCACGCCCGCGACAGCCTCGGCGTCCCCTTTCTCGTGACGTTCGACGACTACGAGGCCGCGTTCCGCGAGGTCACCGGCGTCAGCGACGACTCGCTGCCCGTGTTCATCCGCATCGCGACCCGCTATCGCGAGAGCCTGCTCGTCGAACATCGCATGTCGCACGTGCTCGAGCGCATCATCGAGGGACGACAGCCCCTGCTCGCGCTCCGCGTCCGCGGCGGATGGGCCGACGCCTCGCAGAAGAGCTACTCCTATGAGGACAACTCCGGCTCTCCGCACCTGCGCGTCAGGCACGACCGGGATACGCGATACACCATCGTCGACTACGGCAACATGGTCCTGCACGACCAGATTCGCGGCATTGGCGGCCGCGCCACCTCCGGGGTGCTCGGGCTCATGTTCGACCTGCTGGGCGACGCGCGCGCGACTCAGTCGCGTTTTGCCTTTGCCGACAGCGGGGTGCAGGTCGCGCGCGTCTCGGCGAAGAAGGGCCCGTTCTCCGTGACGCAAACGGTGACCGTGCTGACGAGTGGTGTGGCCGAAAAGGGCACACCGAGGGGTCGGGACGACCTGAAGGCGATCGCGAGGACGCTCGAGCGGGAGCGCGTGTCGCTCGCTTACGTTGCTGACGCCCCGTTACCGCCGCGCGTGTGGCCGTGAGGTGCTTGGAATTGCAGACAGTTTGGATTGCTTCGGGCCGCAAACTTGTTGTGCGAGGCGGAGTTGGGCCTTGCGTGAAGAGGCCGGCACCGCTAAACTGTCAGGGCCGGTAGTCAATCCTTTCGACCGGCAGTTGCCGGGGCCTTCGCTCTCGCGTCGGCCCCATTTTTCGTTTTCGCACCAGGAGTTTTCAGCAATGGCACGTACTACCGGCACCGTGAAGTGGTTCAATGACGCCAAGGGCTTCGGCTTTGTGACGCCTGACGGCGGGCAGAAGGATTGCTTCGTCCATCACTCGGCCATCCAGGGCCAGGGCTTCAAGTCGCTGGCGGAAGGCGAGAAGGTGGAGTTCGACATCGTGCAGGGCCAGAAGGGCCCGGCCGCCGAGAACGTCGTCAAGCTCGGTCGCTAACGCATGGCCCAGGTCACCCTTGGCGACGGCGATAACGTCGAGCGTGCGCTCCGCACCTTCAAGAAGCAGGTGCTCCGCGCCGGCATTCTTCAGGAACTGCGTCGCCGCCGCCATTACGTGAAGCCCAGCGAAGCCCGTCAGCTCAAGGCTGCCGCCGCTCGCCGTCGTCTCCGGACCAAGAAGTAACCGGATGGCGAAAGAGGACATGGTGGAAATGGAGGGCGTCATCTCCGACGTCCTCCCGAGTGCAACGTTTCGGGTCGCACTCGACAATGGGCACTCCGTGCTCGCGACCATCGGCGGCAAGATGCGACGCTTCCGAATTCGCGTGCTCACCGGAGATCGCGTGAAGGTCGAGGTTTCCCCCTACGATCTCTCGCGCGGCCGCATCACCTTCCGCCACAGGGACTGACCTGCTGAAGACTCCCAAAGGCCCCGCCTACCAGCGGGGCCTTTGTGCGCTTCCCGGAGGACACGCAGCGGTCGCTGAGCCGCCGCTCGGCGACGCCCCTGCCAGGGCGGGTCTCCGTCCTCGAGGCCGCCGTCATCCTCGGAGTAACGGGCAGTCGAACGATCTGGATGCGCCGGCGTGCACACATGCGACGCCGCGATCGGCGTCCCAGGTGCGCGGAGCTCGCTCCGATTACCGAAGTTCAGAACTCGACGTCGGGGCGAAGACGTCGCCGTCCGCAGCCGACCAGGGTCATGGAGCCCGTCATCGCTCGCCGAGGTGCGACGCGGCACCGGAACGAGTGGTGTAGAAGTCCACGACGCGCACTGAGGTTATTTTCCCCGCGCGCAGCCCCCTCACCACGGTCGGCAGAACATGGAACACCCGCGTCGGCGATTCCTTGAATGGCTTGGCGGCAGCTCGCTCTTTGGGGCAGCCATGATCCCCTCGCTCAGGCCCCCACTCGGCGAGTCGCGCAAGGCGCCCGATCACGCGCCGCCGATCGCCGACACCTGGGACATGAGCTGGACCGAGCGCGTCGCCGGCCGGTATCGCGCGGTCTTCGATTCCCCGGAACCCGCCGACGGCGCCGCGCTGTTCCGCGCCGTGGCATGGTGCGACATGTACAAGGACGTGTACGGCACCGAACGCGGCGAGATGTCGCCGGTCGTGGTGTTTCGGCACAGCGCGATTCCGCTCATCATGCAGAATGCGTTCTGGGAGCAGTACGACGCCGGCAAGCGCTTCAAGCTCAAGGACGAGCGCGGCAAGTGGGCCAGGGCCAACCCCGTGAGCACCGGCGGCGCCGCCGCGAGCGGCAACAGCGGCAAGTACAAGGTCGAGACGTTCATGGCCGGCGGCGGCGTGGTCCTCGCCTGCAACTGGGCGTTTGCCCAACTCGTGGGGACCATCCGCGAGCAGGACAAGCTGGAGCCCGCCGCCGCCCGCGCCAGGGCACTCGACCTCGTGATCCCGGGTGTGATCCTCCAGCCCAACGGCATCTTTGCCGCGCTCCGTGCGCAGGAAGCGGGCTGTCACTACATCATGGCGTCCTGAGGCGGGCAGCCTTGCGGCGACATCAGGCGCGGCGCACGCCGTGCGTAGGTAGACACCCCGGAAGCGAACCCGCGACGCGCTGAGGCTGGGCGCGGGCGACGTGGTCCGGATGGCATGGACGACGGGGACGATCAACTGCCGGAAGTCGAACCCGCGACGCGCTGAGGCTGGTCGCGGGCAACGTGGTCCCGATGGCGCGGACGACGAGGACGATCAACGGGCGGCCGATCAGGACCGCTTCGATGGCACTCGGTCCCGGGTTGGGTTCTCCGTCCGTCGATCGGCGGCGGCGCCAGTCGCGCCTCTCGTCGTCTACTTGAGCCTCCCTGCGTGGATCGCCTTGAACGCGCCGCGACGCGGGCGCAGGACCCCTTTGACGCGCGCGTAGTACTTCGAGGCGTTTCGGGCGATGAAGTCGAGCTGCTCGCGATCACGGGTCTCGTGCAGCACACGCTTGCGGATCACGCACCGCACGTCGCCGTAGGGATCGAACAGCACCGTCGCACCGCCGTGGAGTTCCACCAGCCGGCCCTTGTGGAGTTTCACCACGCGCTGCGTGACCTCCGAGACCAGGTCGAACACCACTTCGCCGTTTGGCCCGATCCGGCGCGCCGCACGCACGGACTCTACTTTTGGCAGGTCCACGTCCACCAGGCCCGCGTGTTTGCCGGATTTCATCGCGGCGGCCCGGTCGACGAGTCCAAACTCGCCCCGATACCGCGCGTCCGTGACCAGTGCGCCGATGGCCATCGCCTGACGGCGCAGCTCCGTCGCTTTGGGGGCGCGCCCCGGGTCACCGTCAAAGGCGAGTTCCGAAAAGCTCAGCGCATTCACCCGCGGAATCGCGAGCTCCGGTCCGTTCCAGAACAACGCGTCTTCGCCGAGGTTCGGCACGTCCTGCGGATAGATCCGTCGACGCCGGAACGCGTCGATCCATGCCTCGCGATAGCCCCACGGATCGTCGGGGACCAGATCGTGATCGGCCGTCATCGCCGCCCGCAGGTAGTCGCCGAAGCGGATGTCCACCGGCGGGCAGTAGTCGATCGCCCGGATGCAGATGTTGAGGAACTGTCCCGCGAGCGTCGCCGCGAGGCCGGTCAGCGCTTCCAGCAACTCGGCCGGGAGCTCGGCGCGTTCGTCGAGAATGCCCGTGCCACCCGTCGCCAGCCGTCGGAAGCGGCCAGCTTTCCTGTTGTAGATCGTGACGAACGCCTCATAGATCGCCGCACACAGCGACCGCCCCCGGTCGTGCGGTTCGGTGTGCGCCGTGTACCGCGGCGGTACCTTGCCCGCCGCCGCGTCGATCGCATTGCGGATTGGCCCAAAGCCCCCCGACGTCTCCCCGAACTGCTGACCGATCGCCGTCAGGCGGTCCGTCTCCAGGCGCCCACGTGACGCCCGCAACGCCTCGCGCACCACCGCTTCGTGCGAGAACCGCTGCAGCAGGGCCACGATGTCGGCGAACCCCTCGTGGAACGCGGCGACGTCTTCGTGCGTCGTCGTCGTGAAGTGCGCCCGCAACCCGTCCAGCAGCGCGTGCGTGCACTCGTGCGCCACGATGTCGTGCGCGAGGCACGTGAACACGTAGCCCCCCGGGAGCGTCCGGCCCCGCGTCGACGCCTCGGCCGGGTAGTAGCCAAAGAGCAGTTCGCCCAGCTCCGGATCGTAGTACGCGTTCGGCTCACCCATCGCGAGCGGCTTGACCCGCAGCCGGATGGCGCTCCGCCCGTCGTCGTCAGGCAGCTCGAATCCCCACGCCACACTCCGCCCCAGCGCCTCGCGGAATCGTTGATACAACGAGCTGCACACCGCGTAGACCATCTGCGCATGGAACCGAGGGTCCGACTGCGTCGGCTCGAGCCCTCCGGAGAGCATCAGCTCGCGCGCGTCCAGATCGAGCGCGGGCAGTTCCTTGAGGATGTGGCGACCGTCGCCACCGAACTCGCTGCCCACCACCTCGAAGATCTTTCCCATCGGGCCCGGTTCGAGGGGCTCGTAGGGCACGTCCACGCGCGCGACGTTGCCATGGAGCTTGGACTCGGCGGGATCGAGGGCAAAGATCCGCAGCGGGCGCGTGCTCGGGTCTCCCGCGCGGCGTTCGTATGGCACGACGCGGCACGCCCGCTCGACGCGACTGCCCAGCGTGAAGGCGGGCGTGGTGGTTCGCTTCCTGGCCGTCATGTTCGATCTCCGTGGGGTGCGCGGCTCGTGCATCGAGCGCAGATGATCACCCCCCTCACCCCCCAAATGTCCGTGCCGTAGGCCACGGAGAGAAGGCCCTGCCGTGACGTCAGGGAGGGCGCCCGTCAGCCCTTCACCAGCTTGAAGCTGACCTGATAGCGGTAGAAGCTGATGGTGGGCGTCATGGACAGCGCGCGCCGCAGACGCTGGTCGTCTTCGAGGGCGATCACCGCGCCGAGCACCTGCTGGCCAACTTCGGCAAGCTGCTCCTGAACGAAGCCCATGTAGCGCAGCGTTTGTCCGACCACGACGTCGCTGGCCCGACCCTTCTTGAGCTCAACGACGAGGAGTCGCGTTCTGTCCTTGCTGATGGCCAGGATGTCGAGTGGCCCGGTATCGGTCTGGTATTGCTGCGCCCTCTCGCCGTCCTCCTCGTAGATGTCGTAGTCCTTGCCAAGTTCGGTCTGCGACCAGTTCACCACGAGGAAGTCCTCGAGGTGCGCCTCGAGGGCAAACGCCGAAGGGTTCTCCACGGTGACATCGGTGGAGATCAGGATCGGTGCGGCGGCGCCGGCAAGCAGACTCTCGATCTCCTGCCGATGCTGCGTGATGTCGCTCACCGTGCCGATGGAGCCGGTCGAGTTTCGCAGCGCCTCGCTCATGGCGATGCGCTCGAGGCCGACTCCGAGCCAGCGCACCGCACGGCGATGCGGGAGAATTTCGCCCGCTTCGTAGTGGTAGTCTCCCGTCACCTCGCCTACGCGATACTGGCCACTCCCATCCGGGCACAGCACCACGTCGCCCTTCAAGATGCCCTTCGATACGGTCCAGACCGCACCGCAGGCCAGGCCAGCGCTGATCCTGGACTTCCCGGGATGGATGGCGAGATAGACGGGGATGAACGCCTTGTTGAATGCACGCCAGTCCGTCGACAGCTTGCCGCCAAGGTCCTGATGCAGGTCGAAGTCCGTACCAATGAACCCGCCTGACAGGCAGGCTTCGGCGTGCACGCTCTTGGCTCCCAGCATCACGCGGTAGTAGGACTTCATGCGATGCGGCTGCTGGTGCTGCGCAGCGGATGGATCATATCCAGGTCGAAGGCAGGGTTCTCGCGCGGAGGCCCAGGGTGGCGTGTTTGGCATGCATGGCCTTGAAACTGGCGGGCGAGTTCCTCGACGCACGTCCTCTCCGGCAATTATCGGGGTGACTCTCGCCCGCGTGAAGGGCGACCCGGCCGCGCTCCAACCGAACCGAAAGGTCCTGATTCAACGCCTCGGTGCTCAACCCCGCCGTCAGGCCGGGAGAGCCAAGAACCGCTCGGAGTCGCGCAAGCGAGGGCAGGTCAGGTCGCGAGACAGCAGTGGTAGGGGCCCGGCTGCGCTCCTGACACGGCTCGGAAGCTGAGGCCATGGCGCGCTCGCAGTGTACCTCCACCCCCTGACGGCGGCGACCTGAGTCCGACAAGCAGCGACCCCACCAGGATACAGTCCGGTGGGGCGCCAAAGGGTCAGATCATGGGCCTAGGCAGAGTTGAACTGCCGACCTCACGCTTATCAGGCTCCCGAACAGGGGCTCGTGGGCGGCACCATGCCTGTAAGTCGTTGACGGACATCGCGATGTGCCGGGAACCCCTTGCCCCCAGACCGGGAGTTGCTGTGGGGAAACAGACAACCAACGGACTGCGCGCGATCGGGGACTCTCAGCGCACTTCCTCCCTCTCCGGAGCATGCGGGGGGTGCCCCACGGAGCGCCAAATGGGTATACGGCTAACGTCACTTGGCGCATCGAAGAAATGACTGTCGCTGCTGTTGCCAGGAAACTCGGGGGAAGGAGCGTCCTCGGAAGGGACGAGTCGGAGTACGACC
The DNA here is from genome assembly GCA_020846935.1 of Gemmatimonadaceae bacterium. NCBI lineage: Bacteria > Pseudomonadati > Gemmatimonadota > Gemmatimonadia > Gemmatimonadales > Gemmatimonadaceae > Gemmatimonadaceae bacterium. The sequence continues at coordinate 211,207 of JADLCY010000010.1, read as the reverse complement.
TGATCGCGGCCGTACGTGCCGGGATTCCCGCGCGCGCGCTTGATCGAGTCTTCGAGGAGTTTGCGGCTTTCGTCGGTATCCAAAGCGACATCTATCGCGCCGTAGGAAGCGCACGCACCCTTCAGCGCAAGCGCAAGGAAGAGATCACTCTCTCGGCAGATGAGTCCGATCGTTTGGCCCGCCTGGCTCGTTTGATCGTGCGCGCCGAAAGCGCGTTCGCCGACGACGACAAGGCGCATCGGTGGCTTGCGAAGCCCAATCGGGCTCTTGGAGGGGCGCGTCCGCTTGCGTTGCTCGACAGTGACGCCGGCGCTCTCGCCGTTGAGCGAGTCCTCGGCCGCATTGAACACGGCATCGCGAGCTGAGTGGGGAGATTTGTATCTCTATCGCCTCTGCCGAGACCCGTTCAGCGCGCTGGATGGCGAAGGCGCACGGCTGTATGGCGGCCGCTGGAACTCGCCTGGCGCGCCTGTCATCTACACACCAACCTCGCTTGCGCTGGCGGCGCTGGAATATCTCGTACACCTGGACCCGACCGACGCGCCTTCTGATCTCGTCGCGCTGACCATTGAGGTACCCGACACCCTCGCAGTGGAAACCGTTGACGTAAGACGGCTGGGGCGCGAGTGGGCCAAACGCACGAGCTGCCCAACCTGCCAGGGCATCGGAGACAAGTGGCTTTCCGAGGCGACAACCGCACTGCTTCGTGTGCCCGCCGCACCGGTTCCGGAGGAGTACAACATACTGATCAACCCCAGGCACCCGGACGCGTCGAATGCGAGCATCATCGCCAAACGGCCGTTCGAGTACGACCCAAGGCTCCTCGGCTGAGTCGCCCGACCAAGACCACTGTCCCTCTCCGGGCCAGACCATCCTGCTGTGCTGCAAGAAGCCCGACGAACTCACGATGGCCGAAGCGCTCAGGAACCGGGCAGCGCTTCGGGCCGCAGCCGGGCGCTGAGGCCAGGAACCGCCCGTCGCGTGCTCGAACGGACAGCCCGACGTCTCACGAATGAGAAACCCCACCCGGACATAAGTCCACGCGGGGCTTCCAGATTCTGAAAAATGGGCCTGGGTAGAGTTGAACTACCGACCTCACGCTTATCAGGCGTGCGCTCTAACCACCTGAGCTACAGGCCCTTACAAAGAGCACGGAAACCTAGCCACCGCCCCCAACCCGGTCAACGGAGACGCCGCCCTGACGCTTGAGGGTATCATCCCTCGCCCGGTGTTGTCTGTGCGCGCACGGAACAAGGTTTGCAACCACGGGCGCCAATTGACGATGTTCCCCGAGTCTCGTCTAATACCGGCAAGCACTCACCCGCCACATTCGCTCCTTGCTCAGTCCCCTCGTGCTCGTCGGCATTCCGCTGGGGGTCATCGTGCTTGCGATGATCTTCGGCTACTTCCTGCCCAGCCTCAAACGCCGGCGCATGAAGTCCAGCCCCATCGCGATCGCCCCGTTCGGCCGCGATTCCAGGGCCATCGTGCCGCCAAGGCCTGAGCGACCGCCCACGCCGCCCTCCGCGCCAGCGCAGCCGCCCACCGCCAGCCAGTACGCGCCTCCGGTCCCAGCCCCGGTCGCCGAGCCGGTGGCCTATGAGCGTCCGACGCTCGGGATGGATGCGATCCAGGTGGAAGCGCGGGCCGCACGAGCCGCGGAAGCCGAAGAACCGGGCCGCGTGCTCAAGCTGCAGGTGGCGGGCGACCCGAGGCACGGCCACCGGGAGGGCAGCCACTCCCCAGCCTCCACGCTCCGGCTGGAAAAGCCGGTCGACGGCACGCTGCAGTTCCTCCCCGGCAAGCTGGAAGTCGTGGAGGGACGCGACGTGGGCCAGGAGATCCGGTTCGTCCGCACGGCCGGTCCGGACGGCCAGACGATTACCTTCGGCCGCGCCGAAGGGCCGCAATACCGCCACGTCCAGCTCCAGGAACACACGGTCTCGCGGCAGCACGCTCGCATGTCGCTCGAAGGGAAAACCTGGACGCTCACCAACCTCTCCAGGACCAATCCGGTCTCGGTCAACGGCCTCGCCATGAGCGAGGAATCGCCATCCGTCGTGCTCCGCGATGGCGACCGGATCGAGATGGGCGAGGTGATCTTCCGTTTCCGGTCTCGCTGAGCTCTCGCGACAGAAGGACCGATAGACTGTAGCGCAGCCGCAACGCTGGCTGGCGTCGTCACTTACAGCGCTTCAGATTAGCGGAAAGTCACACGGACGCGTCAATGCGTGCCGAGTGAACTACTTCCTTGTCGGCTCGACCAGGGCACTGGGCACGGGCGGTCTTTGCATTTGGGCGCGGTGAGCCCGAAAGCGAGCAGATGGAGTGAGATGCGCGTTTCTCTCGCGGGGCTTTTCATCATCCTCGGTACGCTGGCGACGGCGACGCTGGCGATCGTTGCCGCGATGTGGATGAACCGTCGTCGACGCGACGAAGAGCTGCGCGCGCACGGGAATCCGTTGCTCGTGGTTTCGGGCATGAGCGCTGGCCCGCTCGTCATGCCCGCGGGCTCGCGCGCCACACCGCCGGCAACCTCGGCGCATCGGTCGACCGCGGTCGATCAGCGGATCTTCGCGCAGCCGCTCATCGCGGACGTCGCGGTCCCGCTCTCGGGGCCGATCAGCGCCGTCGAAGACCCGGTCACGGCGACCACGGGCCGGTTTGCCCCGGGCACGATCGCACCTGAAGTGGTCATGGGCCACTCGCTGCGATTTCATCGACCGAGCGATGGAACGCTGCAGTTCCTTCAGGGTTTTCTGGAGGTTGTCGGCGGCCCGGATGCGGGTCACGAAGTGCGCTTCGTGCATCCCGCGCTGGGCGAGTCGCCCGACATCACCTTCGGGCGCAAGGAAGGCCCGCCGTATCGTCACGTGCAACTCCTCGAACCCACGGTGTCGCGAACCCACGCGCGGCTCTCACCCGAAGGGGACCGCTGGCGCCTCACGAACCTCTCGCGCACCAACCCGGTGGTCGTGAACGGCGCTGCGCTCGACGGCGTGAACAGCGCGCAGTTGCTGAACGACGACGACCTGGTGGAGATGGGCGCGCTCGTGTTCCGGTTCCGTGCGCGATGACACCGCGCTCCACGCCGCGGCGGAGGGGGCTCCGCCCGTGACCGAACCGAACGTGCGCGACGGCGCGACGACGGACGCGACGACGGGGTGGCCCGTCGAGCTCTCGGACGAATACGAGTTCCTGGGTGAACTTGGGCGCGGCGGGATGGCCGTGGTCTACCGCGCGCGCGAACGCGCGCTTGGCCGCGAGGTCGCCGTCAAGGTCGTGCGCCCGCGATTCCACGCCGACGAAGAAGCGGTCGCGCGGCTCGCCCGCGAGGCGCGCACGGTCGCGCAGCTCGAGCATCCGAACATCGTCTCGCTGCACGCGATCAAGCGGCTGAACAACGGGCTCGCGCTGGTGATGCAGATCGTGCCCGGGCACACGCTCAAGGCTGCCCTGTCCAACGGCGGACTGCCGGTCGATCGCGCCGAGGGCGTGCTCAAGGACATCGCGCGTGCCCTGGCGTACGCGCACCGGTGTGGCGTCGTCCACCGTGACGTCAAGCCGGAGAACATCTTCCTCGACGAGGTCACCGGGCGCGCCCTGCTTTCCGACTTTGGTGTCGCGCGCTCGATCACCGAAAACACCGAGCTGACGGCCACGGGCACGGCGATCGGCACGCCGACCTACATGTCGCCCGAGCAGATCGACGGCGGCTCGCTCGACGGGCGCAGCGACCTCTACGCCCTCGGCATGGTCGGATGGGAGATGCTCACCGGCCAGCGGCCCTGGATGGGCGAAAGCCTCTACAGCGTCATCTATCGCCAGAAGCACGACGCGCTCCCACCGCTCGACATCGCCCGCCCCGACGTGCCGCCGCGCCTCCAGTTCCTCCTCGAGGGACTGATGGCCAAGAAGCCGGATCACCGCTGGCCGAGCGCGGCGCGCTTCCTGACGCTGCTCTCCAGCACCGACAAGCTGCCGGGCCTCAAGGAATGGCAGTCGGCGGCGCGCAAACGAAAGAAAGCGGGCGCGCGCGGCCGGACGGTCGAAGTGCGCGCCGTGTCGCCACAGTCCTCGACGGTGCAGTTCCGTCGTGGAGATACGCCGATGGGCACCACGCCCAGTTCGGCCAACGAACAGTCGGCGACGGCATCCGGTGAAGTGCCGCGGCTGCCGTCTCCGTGGGGCCAGCCCACGATCTCGGTGCCGTTCGACCAGCCCGAGCGCAAGCGGCGCTGGCTCCCCGCGATCCTTGGCCTCGCCGGAGCGACCACGGTCGCACTCCTCGCGTGGATGCAGTTTCGCCCGGTCAACGCGACCACGCCCACGGCCGACTCCGCGCGCTTTGCCGACGCCGCCACGGTCGAGGCGCCGTTCATCGCACCGCCCGATACCGCCGTGGCCGTGGACTCGATCGCGGCGACCGGGGAGGCGCACCAGGTGGATTCCGCGGCAGCCGCGATCCCACCGGCCGCGATGACGCCGCCGCGTCAGGACTCGGTGCGCCAGCCGCCGACCACCGTTCCGACTTCGGTGCCGACCGTCACGCCCGCCACGGCCCCAGCAGATTCGGTCAAGCCGCAACCGGCCGAACCCGTCACGCCCGCGGTCGCCTTCTCCACCGATCGCGGGACGATCGCCGCCGGCGCGCGGCATTCCTGCATGATCGACGGCGACGGGCGCGCGCTCTGCTGGGGCAGCAATACGAGTGGCCAGCTCGGCGATGGAACGTTCGGTTCGCGGCGGACGCCCGCCCTCGTGGCCGGCGCGTTTGCGTTTGCGTTCGTCTCGTCCGGCGGTTCACACACCTGCGGCGCGAGCAGCGACGGTGACGCGTACTGCTGGGGGGCCAACGAAAGCGGGCAGCTCGGCGACGGCACCATGACGCCGCGCAACGCCCCGGTGCGCGTGTCCGGCAGCGCCTCCTTCCGGGTCGTGCGCGCGGGCCGGTTGCACACCTGCGGTCTCACGCGGAGCGGAGCCGTGCAGTGCTGGGGAAGCAATGCACGCGGTCAGCTGGGCGACGGCTCGCGGAGCGGACGCAGCACACCGGTGAGCGTCGCGTTAGGCGGCCCGGCCGGCGCCATCGCGGTTGGTGGCCAGCACACGTGTGCGCTCACGCGCAGCGGCGAAGCGCTGTGCTGGGGGCGCAATGACGCCGGGCAGCTCGGCGACGGCACGACCACCGACCACACCTCGCCCGTGCCGGTGTTGACCAGCGAACGCTTCATCAGCATCTCGGCGGGGAACTCCCACACCTGCGCGGTCACCACCGGTGGCGATGCCTGGTGCTGGGGACAGAATCAGTATGGACAGCTCGGGACCGGAGGCACGAGCGGTGGACCGACGCCGCAGCGCGTCGAGGCCAGCGGGCCGTTCAGCACCGTCGCGGCCGGCGACTATCACACGTGCGCACGGACCGCCGATGGTCGCGGCTTTTGCTGGGGGCGCAACGCCTACGGACAGGTCGGCGACGGATCCACCGTCGACCGCGGCCGGCCCGTGGCGATCCGCGGACTGGGCGCCCTGAGCGCGCTCAACGCCAGCGGGGCGCACACGTGCGCCGTCTCCGGCGGGGAAGCGTACTGCTGGGGCTACAACGTGGACGGTCAGCTGGGTTCGGGCGACCAGGAAAGTGCCAGCGCACCGGCGCGCGTGGCCGGGGCCAATCGTTAGGCCATGATCGCCCTGCACGCCCGACGCGTCGCGCTTCGCGCGCTCGCCTGCCTCCTCCTCGGCTCCGTGTCGTGCGACAATCCCCTGTCGCCCGACAGCGATTCCGTCGACCGGATCGACGTCACGCCGCCCGGCGTGTCGATGACCGTCGGCGAGAGCCGCACCATCGCGACGCGGCTGGTCGGCGCGGACGGCGCGACGGTGAATGGACGGAGCATGTTCTGGGCGACGCAGAACGCCGCGGTCGCGACCGTCTCACAGAGCGGCGTGATCACCGGAGTCGCTGCCGGCAACACGCAGGTAGCCGTGAGCGCTGGAGGCAAGTCGGCCATCGTACAGGTCGGCGTCACCGCGCGGCCCGTGTCGCAGGTCCGCATCACACCGGCGACCGCCAGCCTGCAGGTCGGGAACGCGGTGACGCTCCGCGCCGAGCCTGTTGATGCGACCGGAGCCGCGGTCGCTGGGCGCACCGTGTTGTGGGGCAGCACGCCGGGCACGATCGCGACAGTCACCTCCACCGGCGTGGTCACGGGCGTCGCGGCGGGTTCGGCCACGATCACTGCCACGGTTGATGGTGTCGTCGGCTCGTCGGTCGTGACCGTCACTCCGGTGCCGGTGGCCTCCGTCACCGTGAGCCCGTCGACCGGGTCGCTCGTGGTTGGCCAGACGTTGCAGCTCGGTGCGACCACCGCGTCGTCCACGGGCCAGACGCTCACCGGACGCGTGGTCACGTGGTCGTCGAGCGCGAATGCTGTCGCCACCGTTTCCTCCACGGGACTCGTGTCGGCCGTCGCAGCCGGGTCGGCCACGATCAGTGCGACGAGTGAAGGTCGCACGGGGACGGCGCGGCTCACCGTGACCGATGTGCCGGTCGCGTCGGTCCGCGTGACGCCGACGACGGCGACGGTGGCCTCCGGTCAGACGGCGCAGCTGGCCGCTCAGGCCCTGGATGCCAACAACAACGTGCTCAACCGGACGATCGCATGGAGCAGCGATCAACCGTCGATGGCGACCGTGTCGCAGACCGGCCTCGTCACCGGGATCAACGCCGGCTCGGTGCGCATCAATGCGAGCGTGGGCAACGTCACGGGCTCGGCGACCATCACGGTGACGCCGGTGCCGGTGGCGAGCATCACCATTGCGCCTAACGGCGCCACGGTGCTGGTGGGCGGCACCCAGCAGCTCACGGCCACCGCAAGGGACGCCAACGGGGTGACCCTCCCCGGGCGCATCGTGACGTGGATCTCCGGCGCGCCGAGCGTCGCGACCGTGTCGCAGAGTGGTCTGGTGTCGGCGGTCGGCCCGGGCTCCGCGGTGATCTTTGCCGGGACCGAAGGCGTCTCGGCGAGCGTGACGATCACCGTCACCACCGTTGGCGTGTCGGTGGTGCGGGTGGTGCCATCGACCGGGTCGATCCAGCAGGGCACGCAGCTGCAGCTCAACACGCAGGTGCTCGACGCCAACAACAACCCCATCACCGGCAAGGTGCCGACGTGGTCCTCGAGCAACGAGGCCATCGCGACCGTGTCGTCGACGGGACGCGTGCTGGGCATCGCGCCGGGCACGGTGACGATCACGGCGACCGTGGACGGGGTGATCGGCACCGGCACGTACGCCGTGTCGCCGGTGCCGGTCGGCGCAATCGCGCTGGTGCCGAGCGTGGCCACCCTCGCTCCGGGCGGAACACAAACCCTGGTGCCCAACCTCACGGGCACCAACGGGCTGCCGCTCTCACCGATTGGCCGCACGATCATCTGGTCGTCGTCGAACACCGCCGTCGCGACCGTCAGCACCACCGGCGTGGTGACCGCGGTTGGCCAGGGAACCGCGACGATCACGGCCACGACGGAGGGTGTGAGCGGAACGGCCACGATCACCGTGAGTTCGACGCCGATCGCGTCGATCACGGTGGCGCCCAACCCGGCGTCGGTGCAGGAAGGAAACGCGGCGCCGCTGGTCCTCACCGCGACGGCGCGTGACGCGAACAACAATGTCCTGGCGGGGCGCACGTTCTTCTGGTCGTCGAACAATCCGCTGGTGAGCGTGAATTCGTCGAACGGGCAGGTGACGGCGCTGATCGGCGCGGGGGGCGGTGTGGCCACGATCACGGCGTCGGCGCCGGGTGGTGGGCCAGGTGGGAGCACGCCCTCGGCGACGACGACGGTGAACGTCTCATGGGCACCGGTAGCGACGACAGTCGTTTCCCCGGCAGTTGCGACACTCAGCGTTGGGTCGACGTTGCCGCTGGCACTGACGATTCGCAATGCGGCCGGCACGCTCCTTCCCGTCAGTGGCCGAAGCGTTCGCTGGCTGAGCCTGGACCCCGCGTTTGCAACCGTTGGGGTGACATCCGGTGTCGTCACTGGCGTTGGATCCGGCTCGGCGCGCATTGAGCTTCTGGTGTACTCGCCGCTCCAGGACACGCTGACTGCTCCTCGAGATACGGCGCTGATCACCGTGCAGAACGTGGCGCCGGTCGCCTCGATCACCCTGGCGATCGCACCCGACTCACAGATCCTGGCCAGGCAACCATCGTTGACGGGTACCGCGACGCTGCGTGACGCGGCAAACAATCTGTTGCAGGGCCGCAGTGTCAGCTTCTCCACATCAAACCCTGCCATAGCTACCGTCAGCCCGTTGTCAGCGACATCCAATGCATCGGGCCAGATCACTGGAATCACGATCTCCGGCGTGGGAGCTGGCAGCGCAACCATCACCGCGACCCGCGACGTGTCCGCTACGTTCGTGGCGCGCATCCTCGATACGGTCTCGACGGTGTCTCTTGCAATGAGCCCGCAAGACTCCGTGATTGGCGCGCCCGGTGCCACGATCAACGCGACGGCCATCAGGCTGGCCGCGAACGGCGATACGCTCGGTATCCGCCCGACCACGTGGAACAGCGTCCACCCGACCTTCGCGACGGTCAGTCCGAGCGGGGTCGTCACCGCCGTCAACTACGGCAGCGCGACTATCACGGCAACCAGCGAAGGCAAGACGGGCTCGCGCGTGTTTAGCTTGTTGCGACCCGTTAGCAGCGTCATTGTCGGATCGCCCGGTGATTCCGTCATCGGGACCGGCACGATTCAGATGGTCGACACCCTCAAGGACGTGAACGGCGTCGTCCTTACGGGCCGACCAGTATTCTGGGACGTGAGTGCGGGATCGGCCTTTGCATCGGTGAACGCCTCCACGGGGGTGGTGACCGCCCTTGCTCCGGGCAACGCCACAATCCGGGCGACGAGCGAATCGGTTTCGGCCACGAAGGTCATCCGGGTTCTGGCGCCCGTTGCCTCGCTCGTCCTGTCGCCGCCGATGCCGGCTGACTCGCTCTTCGTAACGCAGACGCTGCCACTGGTAGTAACTGCCACGTCGTCAGGTGGCTCGCCCTTGCCGGGTCGCACGCTAACGGTCACGGCGCCAAATCCCGCCTTTGTGACGATCCCCGCCGGACCCTACGTGACCGACCAGAACGGCCAGGTGAACCTCCCAGCAACTTACGTCGCGGCTGGTAGCTCCACACTCACCGTGTCGGTCAACGGGCAGTCCGTAAGCCGCACGCTGCGCATGCTCCCTCCGGTCGCGTCAGTCACCCTCACGTCGACGACGATGGGTGATTCGATCATACACGCGGGTACAAAGCAACTGACGGCGAGGTTCTTCGATGCGGCACTCGTGGAGCTCTTTGGCCGCTCGGTATCGTGGTCTGTCCAGCCGGCTGGAGCAGCGTTTGCCTCAGTAAGTCAGGCGGGGATCGTGACGAGTCTCGCACCCGGCTCAGCCACCATCACTGCCCTCGTTGAGGGCCAGTCCGCCAACTTCCCGGTGCGAGTGCTTTACCCGGTGAACTCCGTGACGGTCGAGGCACCCGACTCGAGCATCTATGTCACACAGACCGTGCAGGCCACGGCGCAACCGCGTGACATCAACAATGCGGTGCTCAATCGCCCGGTGACCTGGAGTTCGTCCAATGCCAGCGTGGCCACCGTGAACTCGTCAGGCGTCGTCACCGCGGTGGCGGTCGGCAGCGCGACGATCACGGCCACGTCAGAAACCAAGACGGGCTCGTTCACGCTGACCGTGAGCCTCGTGCCGACGCACACCATCACGATCACGCCAACCTCGGTGACACACGGCACCACTCCCACGTTCACCGCACTGCTGGCCGACACCGCCGGCAATACGCTCACCGGGCGCACCGTCACGTGGAGCGCGTCCAACGCCAAGATCTCGATCAATGCGACGTCCGGGTCGGCGACCCTGGCTGACACCGGGCAGGTCTACGTCATCGCCGAGACGTCGCCGGGGACGGGCATGGGCGGCATAAAGAAGGACAGCGTGCTTGCCACCGTGAACCTCGTGCCCATCAACACCGTGACCGTCACTTCCTCGCCAGACTCCACGCTCGGCCTTGGCACCACGCAGCAGGTGGACGTGGCGGTCACCGTGGTGGGTGGCGGACCGGCGTTCGCCCCGAGCGGGCGCACGTGCTCCATCGTGAGCAGCGCCCCATCGATCATCAGCGTATCGGCGGCATCCGCCGTCACGATCGCGGCAGGCACCTTCTCCTTCAACGCCACCGCAAACGCGATGAATACGGGCTCGGCCACGATGACCGTGACGTGCGAGGGCAAGGTGGGCACCCTGCTCCTCACGGTCCAATGAGGCGTGGCTGTCACCGAGCGGCCGCATTGGCGGCAGCGCTCATCGTCGCGACCGCCACGCGCAGCAACGCGCAGGGCTTTCAGCTCAAGACGGCGCTCGCCGCCGGCGGGGTGACGGGTTGCGCGGCGTTCGAGGCGCCGACGCCCACCACCACACCGCCCAATCCCACCGCCGAGGCCGAGGCGCAACAACTCATCGCCGACGGTCAGGACGCGGCGCTCCTCGGTGAACACGCCGTCGCGCGCGACAATTTCGCCAAGGCGGCCACGCTCGTGCCGTCCAACGCGCGACTCGCGTATTATCTGGGCCGCGAGTACGAGGCGCTGCAGGACAACACCTCGGCCGTACGCGCCTACTGTCGGTACCTCGGCCTCGCCACCACCGCGACCGATGCCGACGAGGTGCGCGGGCGCATCGTGCGCCTCACGCCGGCCAATGAACTGGCTCGACTCGAAGAAGCGCGGGCCAACTTCCAGTCCGGCGTGGCCCTCCTGCGCCGGCAACAGTACGCTGCCGCCGATTCGGTGTTCGGCGCCGTGGCCACCACGGTGCCGAACGCACCCGAGCCGTACTTCAACCGGGCCCTGTCGCGCGCCGCCCGCGGGGAACGCGCCATCGCGATGCAGGACTTCGAGCGCTACCTCGACCTCTCGCCGCGCGCGGCCGACCAGGGGACGGTGCGCGCGGCGATGTCGCGCCTGCCCGATCGCGTGTACGGGCCGGGACAGGCGTTCGGCTCCGGCCTGCTCGTCCCCGGCCTTGGCCAGATGAACACCGGGCGTCCCGTGCTTGGCGTGCTCACGCTCGGCGTCGTGGGTGGAGCGATCGGTTTCGCCTGGCGACAGCAGGAAAAGACCGAGACGCAGACATTCACCGACCCGTTCGGCAATCGCTACACCGACACGGTGACGAAGGTGACGAGGCCCCGACTCGTGGCCGGCCTTGCCACCGCGGGCGCCGTATGGCTCATGGCGGCGATCGAGTCCAGCGCGTACGCGCGCCGCTCGCGTTCACGGGCCGCGGCCATCATCGCGCGCGATGGCGCCTCGCTCCCAGGCGGCGGCCGCCCATCGCTCGGCATCACCGTCGTGCCGCTCACGAGGGACCGCGTGGGTCTGGGACTCGCGATTCGCTAGCGCCGAGCGGCGGCAGCGCCGTCGCCGCCGCTCGTGAGGCAGACGAACGCCGTATCAGGCCAATCGCCGATATCGGGGTTGGTCTCAGCGTTGGACGAGCGACTCGTCCGTGCATGAGGCGCTGTAGGTCGACAGGACCGTAGCGGGAGCCGGCGGCGCGTTTCCGTTTGAATCTCGCTTCCCTCCCCCTGGTGACGAAAAAGGGGCGCCGCGGTGTGCGGCGCCCCTGGTCATTTCAGGCCGGCGATCGGCTCAGTTGTCGTCCTTGTCGTCGTACGGCTCGTCCTCGTCGTCTTCCAGATCGTCGATGTCCTCGAACTCCTCCTCATCGTCGTCGTCGTCATCGTCATCATCGAAGTCGTCGTCATCATCGTCGTCATCATCATCATCATCATCATCATCATCATCGTCGTCCTCGTCCTCATCCTCATCTTCATCCTCGTCGTCTTCGTCGAGGTCGGCGTCTTCGGGGTCATCGAAGGCCTTGTCGGGATCGTTGCTGTCCTCGTCCTCATCTTCGTCGCCGTCATAACCGTCCTCGTCGGCGTCGTCGAAACCGTCTTCGTCCTTGCGCGGCGACATGAATACCGGCACCGCGGTCATCCACGGCAATTCGGCGTTCGACGATTGCAACACGGGCAGCATTTCTCGAGTCTCCACCTGATGAGTGATTAGAGCGCAGCGCGTTCCCGTTCGCGCTTTGCCTCGCGTGAGAGCTTCTTGCGATCGATGGTATTCAGCATCCGTTTGCGCAGGCGAATCGACGCGGGGGTCACCTCGATCAATTCGTCGTCCTCGATATACTCCAGGGCTCCTTCCAGCGTCAACTCCCGCGGCGGCTCCAGCGTTACGTGTTCGTCCGCGGATTTGCTGCGCATGTTCGTGAGCTTCTTTTCCTTGGTCGGGTTGACGTCCATGTCCCCGGGCCGGGAGTTGTCCCCGATGATCATCCCTTCGTAGACGGGATCGCCGGGTTTCACGAACAGGGTGGAGCGCTCCTGCAGGTTGAAGAGCGCAAAGGCGACCACGGTGCCGTTCTCCATCGAAACGAGGGTACCGCGGGTCCGACCCTCGAGGGCGCCGACCCAGGCGGAGTACTCCAGGAACCGGTGGTGCATGATGCCGGTCCCTCGGGTGTCGGTGAGGAACTCGCTCCGGTAGCCGAACAGGCCGCGGGCCGGGATCCGGTAGCGCAACCGGACCATGCCCTGACCCGGGTTGCGCATGTCGATGAGTTCCGCGCGCCGGGGGCCCAGGGCCTCGATGACGACGCCGAGGTATTCCTCGGGAACGTCGATCATCAGCTCCTCGTACGGCTCGAGACGCTCACCCTGCGGCCCTTCGTGGAGAATGACCCGCGGGCGCGACACCTGGAACTCGTAGCCCTCGCGGCGCATGGTCTCCATTAGGATGGTGAGATGGAGCTCACCCCGCCCCGAGACCGACCAGGCGTCGGTGGCCTCGGTGTCCTCGACCCGCAGCGCGACGTTGCGTTCGAGTTCCTTGTAGAGCCGCTCCCGCAGTTGCCGGGAGGTGACGAACTTGCCCTCCTTGCCGGCGAACGGGGAGTTGTTGACCACGAAGTCCACGGAGATGGTGGGCTCCTCGACCTCGATGCCTTCGAGGCGATCGTGGTGCTCGACGTGACATACGGTGAGCCCGATTTCGACGCCTTCGAGCCCGGCCAGGGCCACGATGTCACCGGCCGCGGCGGACTCCACCTCCAGGCGCTCCAGCCCCTGATGGGTATAGAGTTTGGTGACGCGCGACGTTTCCGGCGGCAGCGCGGGGTCGTTGGACAGCAGGGCGACGCTTTGCCCGACCTTCACCACCCCGCGCTCGATGCGGCCGAGGGCGAGTCGCCCGAGGTAGGGCGAATAGTCGAGCGTGGAGACGAGCATCTGGAACGGCCCCTCTGCATCGTTAGGCGGCGCGGGGATGCTCCGGACGATCGTGTCGAACAGCGGCGACAGGCTCTCGGGCGGTACGGCAAGGTCGGTGGTCGCCACGCCCTCGCGCGCCGAGGCGTACACGAACGGCGTCGCGTACAGCAGCTCGTCTTCCGCCTCGAGGTCGATCAACAGGTCGAGCACCTCGTCATGCACGCGCGCCGGGTCGGCGCCGGGGCGATCGATCTTGTTGATGACGACGATCGGGCGCCGCTTGAGATCGAGCGCCTTCCGCAGCACGAACCGCGTTTGCGGCATCGGGCCGTCGAACGCATCCACGACCAGCAGCACGCCGTCCACCATGCGCAGGATGCGCTCGACTTCACCGCCAAAGTCGGCGTGCCCAGGCGTGTCGACAATATTGATCTTCGTCCCCTGCCAGGTGACGGCGGTATTCTTGGCGAGGATCGTGATCCCCCGCTCGCGTTCGAGCGGGTTTGAATCCATCACGCGCTCCTCGACGACCTGGTTCTCGCGAAATGCTCCAGCCTGTCGGAGCATCTTGTCCACGAGGGTGGTCTTGCCGTGGTCGACGTGGGCGATGATGGCAATGTTCCGGATTTCCATAGCCCTGAAGTATCTCCGGGCCGACTTTCCGGTTCAAGGCTCTTGCCCATTCCGGGGCCCAGTCGCACTCTGACCGTGCGACGAACCGTTCCGGAGGTGTCCCATGCACCAGGACCAGGAGCCACGACCGCACGACTACCCCCACGGCCGCGGGTACGGCCACGACTACATGAGAGGAGGCGAGGTCCTCGGAGGATACGGCTACAAGGACCGCGCCGAGTACGAACGAACGCGGGGCGAAACCACGGGGGACGAACCGGGCGCGCGTGACTCCGATGACACGACCGTCCAGTAGGTGAGACAGGGCGAGCTGATGGCTCGCCCTTTGTGCGCTCTCCCAACACCAACTCGAATCTGCCAGCAGGCCCGGCGGAGGAGCGCGAGCGTCCGCGCTGGATATGGGAGAGGAGTGGCCAGCCGCCCGGCTTACCGCCGGGCCCCGACGGGCGTGCGCGAGGTGGCTCCGCTGTTGCCCGGCGGCGCCGCGGGCGCGTCCACTTCGGCGAACGACACGTCGAACCCGCGCGCCTTGAGTTGCTGTACGATCCCGGCCTTGTCCGGTGACCGCAAGTAGGCCTCCTGCGGTTCGACCAGCCCGCGCTCCACCAGCGACACGAGCGCGTCGAGCATGGTGACCATCCCCAGCTTCTTCGACGTCTGCATGATCGACGTCATCTGGAACGTCTTGCCTTCGCGGATCAGGTTGCTCAAGGCCGGCGTCACGAGGAGGATCTCCATCGCCGCCACACGACCGCCGCCGATCTTCCGGCAGAGCGTCTGCGAGACTACGCCCTTGAGTGACTCGGACAGCATCACCCGCACCTGCGACTGACGGTCGGGCGGAAACTGGTCGATGATGCGATCGACCGTGCTCGCGGCCGTGGACGTGTGCAAGGTGCCGAAGACGAGGTGCCCGGTCTCCGCGGTCTCGATCGCGATGGAGACCGTCTCCAGGTCGCGCAGCTCGCCGACGAGGACCACGTCCGGATCCTCGCGGAGCGCCGCACGCAGCGCGTGTTTGAACGATTGCGTATGTGATCCCACCTGGCGCTGGGTCACCAAACACCCCTTGCTGGGATGCACGAACTCGATCGGATCCTCGATGGTGACGATGTGATCCTGTCGCGTGGCATTCACCAGATCGACCAGTGCCGACAGCGTCGTGGATTTTCCGCTGCCCGTCGGACCGGTGACCAGCACGAGTCCCCGGCTCAGCTGTGACAGCGCACGCACCTCTGCGCTCAACCCGAGCTCCTCGGCGGACACGATGCGGGTTGGAATCGACCGGGCGACCGTGCCCGGGCCGAGTCGATCGCGGAAGGCGTTGATGCGAAAGCGACCCGCGCCGTCGACTTCGTGGGCAAAGTCGGCGTCACCGGTGTCCGCGTAGAGCCGCCGCACATCTTCCGGCATGATCGACTGCACCATCGCGAGGAGGTAGTCCCCGGCAATCGCGGCTTCGCCCTCCATTGGCTCGATGTCCCCGTTCCTTCGCAGCAGCGGCAGGGAGCCTGCGCGTAGATGCAGGTCTGATGCGCCCGCGTCCATCTGGGCTCGCAGCAACCGCTCCATGGCCTCGAACGCGTCGGGGAACGCGACGGTGCCGCTCGGGATCGGGAGCGGCGGCGCCTCGAGCAGGCTGCCAGTCGCCAGGGTGCGCACGTCCAGCGCAGACGGCGCCTCGCGTACCGTCGCCGATGGCGCGGCGTCGGCGTCCTTCTGCAATCGCACGAGGAACTGGCGGCCGCCTAACGGGAAGGTGGAGTCGAGGCGGCCTTCGTCTTCGAAGGCGGCATACGCGAACGGCGGCACGATCTGCATCACGACCGAACGCCAGCTCTCCGCCGTCAGCGGAGAGCGTGTGAGTTCGCTCTGGCTTGCATCGGTGACGAGGCGGATCGGTGTGCCGGGGGCCAGCTGCAATTCGCCACCGGGGGACTGCGAGAGCACGTCGAGCAGTCGCTTGATCTGGGACATCAGGACACCTGCTCCACGTGTACGATGTTGTCGCGATTGACGAGCACCACACCCCCGCTGGTGTGAATCGGAAGGAACCGGAGAGGAAGGCGATTCAGGAAGTCGAGCACGCGCTGACGGGCCGACTCCATCTCGATGAGGATCGTGCCGGACACCTGCTGCCCGTCATCGAGCACCACGACGACCTGCGCCGGGGTACCGAGTGACCACGCGGACGTATCGACCTCGCCCCCCGAGACGTGCATGACGCGCACACGCGCCTTGCTGCACAGCAGCACGCGGCCGGCGGCGTTGGCGATCGGGAACCACGCGTCGGCCGTGTTCACGACGTCGGTGGCGCGCTCGTGACCGCTCTCGGTTCGCGTGTTTGCCTGCGCGAACAGGTCACCCTCGATCCGCTCCCCGCTCGTGGTGATCACCACGACGGGTACGCGGACTTTCTCGATGTGAAAGTCGTTGACGATCGTCCACATGGGCGACGTGCGCGGCATATCGGGTCAAGGACGCCCCGGCGGCAGCTCCTGTCACCGCCGGGTCGGGTGGGTTCTCCCTGAAAGCATCGTCACCGGAATCACAATTCTGGACTGTCCCGGCGGCTATCGGCCCCGCCGTGTGACCCTCCGCACACGACTCAGGCGTGTGCTTCCCGGCAGATCTCCTCGCGCTCGATCTGCACGGTGACATGGCCGATGCCGAACTCGCGCATCGCCGCCACGGACTGCTCCAGGAACTCCTGATGCTGCGCCGGCTCGGGGATGATGGCGTGCGCGCTCATCGCGATCGTTCCCGAGGTCACGGTCCAGACATGCAGGTCATGGACCGACGTCACCCCCGGGAGGGCCTCCAGCCGCGCTCGTACGGCACCGAGTGAGATGTGCGAAGGGGTCGACTCCAGCAGCACGTCGACGCTCTCGTGCACGAGACGCCAGGCCGAGCGCACCACGAGGAGCGTCACGATGACCGATGCCAGCGGGTCGGCGGCCAACCACCCCGTCCAGCGGATGATCAGCGCGGCCGCCACGGTCCCGACGGAGCCGAGCAGGTCGCCGAGAACGTGGAGGTAGGCACCGCGGGTGTTCATGCTGTGCTGGTGCAGGCCGTGAAGCAGCCAGGCGCACACCGCGTTCACGATCAGGCCGCCGACCGCGATGAGGAGCATGGTCGTGTCGGCCACGGGCTCGGGCGCCCGGAAACGCGCGATCGCCTCCCACACGATGGCCGCGGAGACGACGAGCAGGGCGGCCCCATTGATGAACGCGGCCAGCACTTCCCAGCGCAGGTAGCCGTAGGTCTTCTGCGGCGTCGCGGGCTGCCGGCTGAACCAGGCGACGAACAGCGACAGGCCAAGGGCCGCAACGTCGGTGAACATGTGGCCGGCGTCGGCGAGCAGCGCCAGCGAGTTGGCCACGATGCCGCCCACGACCTCGGCCACCAGGAACAGGGAGGTGAGCACCAGCGCCAGCAGCAGCCGACGCCGCTGCTGCTCATCGGCGTGGGAGTCGTGCGGGTGGGCGTGCGCGTGGGCGTGGTCGTGGTCGTGGCGCTGCAAGGTGCTGGCGGGCTGGGGTCTGGCTGCGGTTTGGCGGGTTTGGCGGGTCTGGCGGGCGAGACGGGTGTGTCGGCTGCGTCGGGCTGCGTCCGGTGCGTCGGCTGCGTGGGCTGCGTTGGGAAGGTCGGATGCGTTGGGGTGCGGCGGGTGCAGCGGGTGTGGCGGATGTGCGGGTGCAGCGGGTGTGCGGGTGTGCGGGTGTGCGGGTGTGGAGGGCTATGCGGTCGGCGGGCGGCGCGCAAGGCGGGCCGCACATCGACGGGTCGCAGGCACCGGATTCCGCAGACCGCGCGGCGCCCCCAATTTGCATCGACGTGTCGAGCGCCCTGACGGTCATCCTCCTGCTCCTGCTCAACGGCTTCTTTGTGGCCGTGGAGTTTGCGCTCGTGCGGTCGCGGCGCACGCGGCTCGAAGCAATGGTCCGCGGGGGGGACCGGGTGGCGGGCATCGCGCTCCGGGCCACGGGAAACCTCACCAAGGTGCTCTCGGCGTCGCAGCTGGGGATCACGCTCGCCTCGCTCGGGCTGGGCTGGGTGGCCGAGCGCGTGCTCGGAGCGCTGTTCGAGCACTGGTTCGCGAACCTTCCGGTGGCGATCGACGCCTCGCTGCGCGTGAGCATCGCGGCCGCGGTGGCGCTGACGGTCGCGACGTTCATGCACGTCGTCTTTGGTGAGCTGGCGCCACGCGCCGCCGCGCTCAACCACCCGGAAGTCGTCGCCAAGTGGCTGGCGCCTCCGCTGCTGGTGTTCGCCTGGCTCACCGCGCCGTTCACCTGGGTCCTCAACCGCTCCGCCGAGGTCGTGCTGCGGCTCTTTGGGCAGCAGGGGAGCGTGTCTGAGGAGACCGTGCATTCACCGGATGAGCTGCGCATGCTCGTCGAGCACGCCGAAGAAGGTGGCGCGATCCAGCCACAGGACGCCGAGCTGATCGAGGGCGTCTTCGAGTTCTCGGAGAAAAACGCGCGCGAGGTCATGACGCCGCGGACGGCTGTGGTGGCGATGCCGGTGGAGTCGACGATCGACGAGGCGTGCGCCATCGTCGAGGAGAGCAACTTTTCGCGTTACCCCGTCTACGAGGATTCGCTGGACAACGTGGTCGGAATCGTGCTGGCCAAGGATCTGCTGCGGGCGGTGCGCCGCAACACCGAAGGGTTCGAACTCCGGCAGATCATGCGTGAGGTGCACGTGGTGCCGGGGTCGCGCGAAGTGGAGGAGGTGCTGTCGGACTTCAAGCGGCGCAAGGAGCACATGGCTATCGTGCTCGACGAGTTCGGCGGCACGGCGGGGATCGTGACGATGGAGGATCTGCTCGAGGAGATCGTGGGCGAGATCCTGGACGAATACGACGAGCCGGAGCGCCGGGCGTCGACGTCGATTTCCGGGGAAACGCTGATCCCGGGGGAGACGCATGTCACGGATGTGAACGAGGCGTACGGCCTGGGCCTGACCGACGAGGACTACACGACGATCGGTGGCTACGTCTTTGGTGCGCTCGGCCGACTCCCGCAGCTCGGTGACCGGGTGGTGGTGCTCGGCACGACGCTCACCGTGCGCGAGATGGACGGGCGCCGGATCAAGACGATCGCGCTGGGCATCGACGGCGCTGGCGCGGACGGCGCGGGCGACGCTGGCGCCGCGGCTCGTCAGGCACCTTCGCGGTGAACACGCGTCGCGGCGATGCGCGCGGCCTCGCGCATCGCCGCGAGCATGCTTCCGTGGTCCGCGATGCCCTGCCCCGCGATGTCCAGCGCCGTGCCGTGATCGGGTGACGTGCGCGGGAACGGCAGACCGAGCGTCACGTTCACCGCTTCACCGAACGACGCCACCTTGATCGCGGTCATGCCCACGTCGTGGTAGGGAGCGATGACGGCGTCGAACGCGCCACGCATCGCGCGCACGAAGACCGTGTCGGCCGGAAACGGACCCGCAACGCCGAGCCTTGCGGCCACGGGCGCGAGCACGTCGTCGTCTTCGGTCCCGAACCGCCCGCCGTCACCAGCGTGCGGGTTCACCGCGCACAACGCGATCCGGGGCTCGGCGATGCCGAACCACGCGATGAGTCCCGCGCGTGTAACCGCGATGGCGTCTTCGAGAGCCTGCGCGGTCAGCGCGGACGCAACGGTGCGCAGCGGGATGTGGGTCGTGGCCAGTACGACCCGGAGTCGCGGTGACGCCAGCATCATGGCGACGCGCGCCCCGGTGAGCTGGGCCAGCATCTCCGTGTGGCCCGGGTAGTCGAAGCCGCCGGCGAGCAGGGCGGCCTTGTCGATCGGTGCGGTGACGATGCCGTCGACGGCGCGGGACTGGGCCAGCTCGATGGCGCGGGCGATGGCGCGCCCGGCGAGCTGACCCGCGCGCGCCGCATCCGACGACCCGTTGTGCCATTCGCCCACGGACTCCGTGACATCGAGTCCGCAGCCCGTGGGGCCCACGAGCACCCACTCGGCCAGATCCCGGGCGTGCGGGAGTGCTTTCGCGATGATCTCGGGCCCGATGCCTCGCGGGTCACCGAGCGTGAGCGCGAGTCGCGGCAGCGCGTCAGGCATGTGGGCTGACACGCAGACGCGGCCTAGGGCGACGCGACCTTCTTGGCGTCGGTGTCGAGCATGATGCCGACGAACGTCTCCTTGCGGAGGGCGTCCAGCAGCCGGCGCATGGACTTTTCCTCGCTCAGCTGGTCGCGGATCTGGTTGCGCAGATCCTGCACGGTGTAATCGCCCTCTTCGGACGCGGTGATCAGCTGTGCGACGACAAACTTGGGAACGCCACGCTGACGGTCCTCGACGGGGAACGGCGCCACGAAATCGCCATTGACCTTGCCGGTGAACGCCTGCTGGTACGACTCCGGCAGGCGGGAGCGCTCGAAGGGCTCCAGCACGCCGCGCGCCTCGTCGGAGGCGATGTCGTGATACCGGGCGACGAGGGTGTCGTAAGGCACTCCGGCCTTCCACTGCGCGAGCACCGAATCCGCACGGAGCCGCGCGCGCTCCACATCGGTGGAGTTGTACGTCGGCTTGATCAGGATGTGGCGCGCCTTCCGTTCCGATGGCTGGACGCGGTCCACACGAATGATGTGAAAGCCGAACTGCGTCTCGACGAGCGGACTGACCTGCCCCGGCGGCAGGTAGAACATCATTTCGTCGAAGGCCTGCACCATGGCGCCCCGGCGATTCCAGCCGAGGTCACCGCCCTGCACCGCCGATGCCGAATCCATGGACTCGCGCTTGGCGATCTTCTCAAAGTCACCGCCGTCGAGCAGTTCCTTGAGGATGGAGTCAGCCTTGGCGCGCGCAACCTTCTTTGCGGCCTCGGAGGCTGTGGTGGGGACGACGATCTGCCGGAACGTCACCGTGGCCGGTCGCTTGGGGAGCCGCGCCTTCTCGCGCTCGAACGCTTCGGTGATCTCGGCTTCGGAGACGCCCACGGTGACCATCTTGCCGTCCTGGCGCAGCTTCTGGACGAGGCGCTGCTGCATCGTCGCGCGCCGAGCCTGATCCATCATCCAGCGGCGGTACTCCTCGACAGTACCGAAGCCGTCGCCCTTGAGCGCCTGCGCGAGCTCCTGGTCGGACTTGAACTGGCCGCGCAGCTGCTTGAGCCGCTGCTCGACGTTTTCGGTGATATCGGCATCGGTCACGACGATCGAGGTGTCGGTGCGCGCTTTCTGCACCATGACCTCGACATCGATCATTTCACCGAGCACATCGCGCGCGAACTTGAGCTGCTCGGCGGGATCGGTCGGCATCTGGATGCCGCGCGCGCGGCGGATGTTCACCTGCTCGAGCACCTCGCTCCACAGAATCGGCGTCTGGCCGACGACCGCGACGATGCGATCGACGTCGATCCGGAGTGCCGTGGATGCGCTATCCTGCGCGCCCGCCGAACCGGCGGCCAGCGCGAGCGCTACGAGGGCGTGAGTGAAAGTCCGCATGAAGGTTGGTACCCGTGTTCCTCGATCGAGGTTGCCTGGGAGCAACGAGCGCGACGGGCCCGGTTCAGCGATCGCCGACACGGGCCCGTCACTCCACTCACTACTTCCTGGTCGAGTCCGGCTGCCCGCCTGGCATCGGCACCGCGGACTTGGGCATCGCGGCGGCCTTGGCCGAGTCTTCCTTCGCCCGGATGGCCTGCGCCGCCTGGACCGCACGATCGAGCCCGGCGGCGTTGACCTTCCACTCGTACTTCTTGCGCAGCGCCTGCACGACCGGCTGCGGGATTTCCACGAACTGCTCCTGGCCGTTGACGAGCCTGGAGAAGTAGCCGTCGATGCGCGCCGGGACGATCTTCTCGCGTTCGGCCTTGGTCTTTGCCGAATCCTGCAGGTTGCTCTGGGTGATGCGCAGTCCGGCGAATGCATTCTGCACGATCGCGGCAAACGACTTGTAGATCTCGGCGCGTTCCGTGGAGTCCACGGTGACCTTGGCGCTGTCGGCGGCCTTGAGGATCAGTTCATTGCGGAGCAGCTGACGGACCAGGAGCTGCATGACCGAGTCCGGCGCGCCGGCGATCTGCGAACGCACCTGGTCGGGATTGGGGAAGCCGTTGAGCCAGCGCACGACGTCACTCGCCCTGAAGGTTCCCAGCGTCGACTTGGCAACCGCCGTGTTGTCGTCTTCGTGCGCGGCGGGATCGGCGGCGAGGGCCTTCACCGTCTTGGCGACCGTGGGCTCGATCGTGATCTTCGCCGCGTTCTCGAGTCCCGTGATGTAGGTGCTCTCCGAGACCGTGCGCTGGCGCTGCACCCACTGCTGCTTGAAGGCCTCGGCGACTTCCGGGTAGGTGGAGCGACGCACGATGTGGTAGCCAAACTGCGTCTTCACCAGCGGCCCGATCTCGCCAGGCTTGAGTGCGCTGACGGCCTTCGCGAAATCAGGCACCATCATCGACGGAGCAAAGACGCCGAGGTCGCCGCCCTGGTCCTTGGTGCCGTCGGAACCGTACTGCTTGGCCATGGCCGCGAAGTTGGCGCTCGTGGTGCGGGCGAGCACGCCTTCGGCCTTCTTGAGCGTGGAGTCACTGCCCGTCGACTCCTGCCCCTGCGGCAGCGAGAACAGGATGTGGCGCGCGGCGAGGAGTTCACCCGTCGCGTACTTCTGCTCGAGGTTGGTGGTGTCGGCGACCCACGAATCGGTGAGCACCTTGTAGAACTTCTGCGTGCGGGCCTGGGTGATCACCGGCCACATCACCTCATCGATCAGCTTGCGATCGTCGAGCGAGTCCGCGTTGATCGCCGCTTCACCGAGGAGGTGGAAGTTCACCCATGCATCGGCGATGCTCTGCGCCACTTCGCGACGGACGGGCACCTGCGACTTGCCCATCATGTCGGCCATGGTCTGCACGGCCAGCTCCTGTGACCCCGCGCGGGCCACGACGTCCACGTGTGCGGTCAGCGCCTCCTTGAGGCCATCGCACGCCGAGAGAATCGTCAGACCGGCCAAGCCGAGAACGCGGAGGTGTTTGATCATTGGGGAATGGGTCGTGAGGCCGGCCGCATGAGCTGCAACGCGCGGACGAGTCCGTCGATGATGCCCGAGCCACCCAGCCGGGTGAGCTTGAGCGAGAGCGGGTGCGGACGCCGGACTTCGGCGCGGAACTGCACCTCCCCGAAGGCGGCCGACAGCGACTTGAGCCGCGGCACCACGGAGTCGCGAAAGGTAACACGGGCCTCGTCACCATGCACCAGAATCCCCTCGATCCCAAGGTCCCCGCCGGCCACACGCAGGGTGGTGCTGTTCAAGAGGTTGGCCGCCGGTGGCGGGAGCGGGCCAAACCGATCCTTGAGCTCCAACCGGACGGCGTCGACCTGTTCCGGGTGCTCCGCCGCCCCAAGCCGCCGATAGATGTCGAGCTTGGCCTCCTGGGACGGGACGTAGTCGTCCGGCAGAAAGGCCGGGGCGTCGATCGAGATGTCGGCAGGGGCGGCCCTGGGCGCGAGTTCGCCCAGCTGGACGCGACGCACGGTCTGCTCGAGCATGCGCAGATACAGGTCGAACCCGACCGCGTGTACGTGCCCCGACTGCTCGGCACCCAGCAGGTTGCCGGCTCCACGCAGTTCCATGTCCTTGAGCGCGATGCGATACCCGGCCCCCAGCTCGGTGTGGTGTTCCAGCACCTTGAGCCTTCGCTCCGCATCTTCGTCCACGCGATCGGGAACCATGAGATAGCAGTAGGCCCGACGGTGTGAACGACCCACGCGCCCGCGCAGCTGGTAGAGTTGCGCCAGCCCGAACGTGTCGGCGCGGTTGATGTACATCGTGTTCGCGTTCGGCACGTCGAGGCCGGATTCGACGATGAGCGTGGACACCAGGATGTCGACCTCGCCGCTGACGAAGCGGTGCATCACGTCTTCGAGATCCTTCTCCTTCATCTGGCCGTGGCCGACCGCGATGCGGGCCCGCGGCGCCACCCGCGCGATGTGGTCGGCGATGGCCTGGATCGTTTCGATGCGGTTGTGGACGAAGAACACCTGGCCGCCGCGATCGATCTCGCGGGCGATGCCTTCTTCCATGATGCCGTCGTCCCATGGCTCGACGAACGTGAGCACCGGCGAACGGTCGCGCGGCGCCGTCTGCATGAGCGTCATGTCGCGCAGACCGGCGAGCGACAGATGCAACGTGCGCGGGATCGGCGTCGCCGTGAGGGTGAGCACGTCCGTCTCCAGCTTGAGCTGCTTGAGCCGTTCCTTGTGCTTGACGCCAAACCGATGCTCCTCGTCGACGACGATCAGGCCGAGCGCCCGGAACGTCACGTCATCGGACAGCAGGCGGTGCGTGCCGATGACGATGTCGATGTTGCCGGCCTTGAGTTCGGCCAGCACCTGCGCCTGCTCCTTCGCCGTCTGGAAGCGGCTCATGGCCGCCACCTTGATCGGGAAGTCGGCCATGCGATCGGTGAACGTGCGGTAGTGCTGGTCAGCCAGGATCGTCGTCGGGACGAGCACGGCCACCTGCCGCCCGCTCTGCACCGCCTTGAACGCGGCACGGATGGCGACCTCGGTCTTGCCGTAGCCCACGTCGCCGACCAGCAGCCGGTCCATCGGTCGCTGCCCTTCGAGGTCGCGCTTGACGTCTTCGGTCGCCTTGCGCTGGTCCGGCGTGTCCTCGAACAGGAACGACGACTCGAGCTGCTTTTGCCATGCGGTATCCGCCGCATGGGGCGGCCGCTCGGCAACCTTGCGGCGGGCGTACAGTTCGAGCAGTTCCTGCGTCATCGCCTCGATCGCGATGCGCGTGCGATCGCGTTGCTGTGCCCAGCGACGGCCGCCGAGCTTGTGCAGCCTGGGTGGCGGGGCGTCATCGCCGACGTCCACACCCGAGCGGTAGCGTTCGATCTGGTCGATGCGATACAGCGGCACGTTGAGGCGGTCACCGCCCTCGTATTCGATCACCGCTACTTCGATGGTGCTCTCGCGGATGAACATCTGCTCGATGCCGCGATAGATCCCGACGCCGTGTTCGAGGTGGACCACGTAGTCGCCTGCCTTGAGCTGCGTGATGGTCTCGAGGACGGACCCGGTGGCGTATCGCCTCGCGCGCCGCAGCCGGCGGTCGCGCCGGAAGATCTCGTGATCGGTGAGGACGCGCAGGCCGGCGGTGCCCGAGGCGCCGGGCACCGGCCCGGCATCGTCCAGCGCCACGCCGCCCGAGGCCGCAACGCGCCGGCTGCCGGGCGGAATCACGAACCCGCCGTTGAGCACACCGATCGTCAGTGCCGCCGGCGACGGGTTCCACTCATCCTCGTTCAGCAGCTCATCGAGCCGCTCGGCCTGACCCGCATTGTCACACAGGATGACGGTGGGCGTGCCGTCGCGCACCACGCGGCGCAACAGGCGCACGTCGCGCGAGATGTTGTCGGGCGGCCGGATCGGGAACACGATCGCCTTCGCGTCACGCGCGGCGTCGACCACGGCCAGTCGCGCAAAGCGCGAGAGACGCGCGGTCAGGTCCCCGGGAGCCACGAAGGTGCTTTCGCGCACGACGACGTCATCGCCCCGACGCCTGGCGAGATCCGCGTGGTGCTGCGCCTCGTCCCACGTGCGCGCGAGTTCCGGCGACAGGTGCGACTCGTCAGGCAGCACGAGCACCGTGTCCGGGGGGAACAGCTCGGCAATGGAGACGCGCTCGGCGCCCAGGGCCTGCTCGACGCTCGGGGCGTCGACGGGAAGGATGACGGCCACATCGGTCGGTCGCGTGCTGAGCTGCGACCCGAGGTCGAAGTGGCGCAATCCCACGATCTCGTCGCCCCAGAACTCCAGGCGCACCGGCTCCGCCATCCCGTACGAGTACACGTCGACGATCCCGCCGCGAATCGCGAACTGCGCCACGTCGTCGAGCAGGGCCACGCGTTCGAACCCGATCGATTCGAGGTGGGTCGCGAGGTCTTCGACGCGTCGCGTGTCGCCCTGTCGCAACTCGAGGCGCGCCGCGCCCAGTGCGGTGGGAAGCCCCGTGCGCTCGAGCAGCGCGCGCGCCGTGGTGAGCAGCACGCGCACACCACCCTGCGCAACCCGTTCGAGCGTCTCCACGCGTTCACCGGCGATCTCGGCGTGGGGCTCCTCGCTGCCGAATCCCTCGCGCGCCGGATATAGCGCCACGGGGGCGGCATCCATGAGCAACTCGAGGTCCGCGAGCCAGCGTTCGGCTTCGCTCACCGCATCGGCGACCACCACGAAGAAGCGATTGGGATGGTGAGCCGCCAGCGCGGCCACCAGCACGGCATCGGTAGACCCGACCAACCCGGCGATGGGGCGGCGCTCTCCGGCGGCGGGAAATTCCGCCATCAGGCGACCGAACGGCGCCAGCCGTTCGAACGCATCCAGCACCAGCGGCAGCGGCATCAGGCGCCGGCCTGTTGCTCGGTGCGTCTGACGACGAACGTTTCGGCGGCGAGAAGGAGGAGCGCGAGGACGATCAGCGGCACCTGCAGCGGACGCCTGGAGCCCGAAGCAAACAGCGAGCGCCGCCACTGTGCGACGTCCGATGTCACGGCGACGGAGCGGCCCTGCAGTCGATCGCGCAACGCCGCGGGCGCGAGCCGGCGCAGGTCGGATTCCTCACCCTCGGGGTTCACGACGAGCGCGCCAACCCGTTGGCTGCCGCGCATCAGGAAGTACACGCCGGGGCGTGCAGGGGCGGCGTGCATCGCAGCAACGGGCTGCGACGTGCCATCGCTTGCCTCGACCGCCGTGACGCCGCTCGGCAGTCGCAGCGGTCCGGCGGGCGCCGCCTCCACCAGCGCCGTGGTTTCGCCCGCGAGGCGCTGCGCGACGATATCACCGAGCCACGGGACGAAGCCCGCGCGCAGCGGGAGATCGGTGGCCGAGGGATCGAGTGGCGAGCCGATGAGCACATACCCCTCACCGGCCACGACCCACGCGTCACCACCCGCGGTGGCGAGCGTATCGGCCACCGCACCCGACTGCGCGATGAGTGGCATGCGAGACGTGACCTTCACGCCCTCGAAGCGCTCACCGCGCGCCAACGTTTCGTCGCGCCGACCGGCGCCAAACCGCCAGGGCACGCCGAGGCGCTCGAGGGCCCGATTGGCCGTCCCGACGCGGCGAGGGTCCGAGGGCGCGATGAGGAGTGCCGGGAGTCGATCCACGACATCCGCCGCCGCGATGACGACGTCGGCGCCAGCCGCCACGCGCTGGCTCTGCACGAGCGCGTCGAACGCCGTCCGCGCAAAGGCGCCGGCCGATGCGTCGATTCGCACCAGGGGAGCCGCACCGACCCAAACCGCGAAATGGCGGGCGTCGTCGCCGCGCAGTTCGTCGGGCTCCAGTTCCACCACCCCGGCACTCCACCCCTGCGTCCGGGGCGAGCTGTGCACCGTGAGTTCCTCGCCGGCCCGCGCCGTGCCGCTCGCCAGGCGGGTCGCGCCTAACGCGATTCGGTAGGTCGCGGAGTCGGCACCCAGGGTGCGCGCCACCACGCTCCCACCCGGCGTCCAGCGCGCCGGCCTCGCCTCCGCCTGCACCACCGCGTGGTTGGCTGGCGCCGCCGGCGCCGCGGCCAGCACCGACACGCTGACACCACCCACCGTGACCGGCGCATCCCACGCCGTCGCCTGCCCGTCCGTAACGACCACCACCTGCTGCGCGCCCAGGCCCGCGCCGGCCACCAGTCCGCTCGCGCGCGTCACCGCGGTCGCGAGGTCGCCACGACCAGCCAGCGCATCGGTCTTGTCGATGGCGGCGAGCACCGTTTCGCGACTGCCACCCACCACCTGTCCGTCCGCGGTCACCAACCACAAACGATCCGAACTCGTGGCTGCCTGCGCCGCATCGCGCGCCGCCGCACGCAGGGTGGCCAGCAACGGCTGGCCGTTCACCACTGCACTCGTGCTGAGCGAGTTGTCCAGCACGATGGCCATGGCCGTGGGCACATGGCTCGTCCCGAAGAACGCGCCAAGGGGTCGGGCCGCCGCCAGCGCGAGCAACAGCACGACCAGCATGCGCAGCACCATCAACAGCAGGTTGCGCATGCGGATCTGGCGGATGTTCTCGCGCTCGGCGCGTGCGAGGTACTGCACGGCCGGAAAGTCCACACGCATGTGGATGCGACGCCGCATGAGGTGCAACACGAGCGGGACCGCGGCACCAACACCCAACAGCAGGAAAAGCGGCTGAAGAAAACTCACGGGAGGCGCTGGCGGGCGGCGAAGGCCTTGCGGAGCGGGACGCCGAACGGCTCGTCGCTGAAGACCACCTCGTACGAACATCCAAGCGCACCCAACCGATCGCGCCACTCCTGGATGGCGTGGTCCACGGTCCGCCGATATGCGTCTCGTACTTCGGACGCGGTGGCCGACACGTGCAAGGGCGTCTCCGTGTCGGCAAAGATCGCTTCGTTGGCCACGTCGAGTTCGCGCTCGGAGCGGTCCATCACGTGCAGCACCGTCACGTCATGGCCCCCGGCGCGAACGGCCTTGAGGCCACTGAGCGTGTCTTCGGGGTCGACGAGCATGTCGCTCACGAGGATCACGATTCCTGGCCGGCTCACCATGCGTCCGGCGTGCATCAGGGCGGCACCCATCTGTGAGTCGCCGCCACCACCGGGCTCTTCGAGCGCGCCGATGATGCGCCGCCAGTGAATCGTGCGCGCCTTGGGCGGGATCACGCTGCGCAGCTGGTCGTCGTAGCGCACGAGTCCCACGGCATCCTTCTGCCTGAGCAGCAGCAACGAAACGGCAGCCACGATCTGCTCGGCGTACTGGAGCTTGGTCAGGCCCGTGGCAGTTCCCTTCCAGTCCATGGACTTGCTGACGTCGAGGACGATTGCGGCCCGGAGGTTGGTCTCCTCCTCGAACTGCTTGATCATCCACTTGTCGGCCCGGGCGACGACCTTCCAGTCGATGTAGCGCAGGTCATCGCCGGGCTGGTACCCCCGATACTCGGCGAACTCGACCGAAAAGCCCTTCCGCGGGGACCGATGCAGACCCTGGAGAAATCCTTCCACCACCCAACGCGCCACGATCTCCATGCGGCCGAGTGAGGCCACCTGAGCCGGGTCGAGTAGGTCAGCGCGCGTTCGTGTGGATTCCATGGGCGGGGGCGGAAGCTAGGGACGGGGCGAAGGCGTTGGTAGGTGGCGGTGACGGTCGGCGGTGGACGGTGTTCGGTCGCAAGAAACGCTGGCAGGACGTGGGGAGTCGTATAGCTTGGGTGTAGAAGACTTGGGGAATCGTCGTTTTCCGACGTTGCGAGGCTCGGGAGAGCGGAGGGTCTGATGAGTCGCCTGGTTCGTTGCGTCACGCTGGGAGCACTCACATTGGCCGCGCGCGGCGATCTCGGCGCGCAGGACAGCACGGTCCGCGCGGCCGCTGCCCGCTGGAACTACCTCCTTCGTCAGGCCGGTGCCTCCGAACAGGGCGAGCCGGTCGTCCGCGTGTGGCTCGAACGCTCGATCTTTTCGGCCGGGGAGCCGGTGCGCGTCTCGTATCGCGTCGATCAGGACGCGTTCGTGGTCGTGGCCCAGGTCGATAATCAGGGCAACCTGTCGGTCCTGCACCCCCGTTCGGTCGGACGCAGCACGTTCGTGCGGGGTGGCCAGGATCAGCTGATCCGAAGCGCCCGACTGGGGACACGCGGGACCTTCGTGGCCGACGCGCGCTTTGGCGCTTCCGGATTCGTCTTTGCAATCGCCTCGGGAGCGCCGCTCGATCTCACGAGTCTGACGAGCCGCGACTTCTCTGCGTGGGTCACGGGCGTGCCGAGGGGCCAGCCCGTGGCGCGCTACATCGGTGACCCCTATCGCGTCGTGCAGCGGTTCGCGCGCGTCGTGCTCTCGGATCCCGATGACTGGGACTTCGATATCGCGTTCTACTCCGTCGACCGCCCGATCTACAGCACGGTCAACGCATTTTCGTATGGAACGGGCTGCCTTGACCAGATTGACGCGTATGACTCGTGGCTCACGCGGCCGATGGGCGGCGCGTACTACGATCAGCTCGGGTACGGCGATGAGTTTGGGTTCCGCTCAGCCTGCAGTCGGTACCGGTACCTTTCCTGCTTCATGCCGCTGTACGGGTACGGCTATGGAATCCCGATTTTCTGCGATCCTTACCGTCGCTCGCAGGTTGCCCAGACCCCGACGACTCCCCCGCTGGGCCCAAACGGAGAAGACTCCACACGGGTGAATCCGTGGGTGCCGGACAGCGTCCAGCGGCCGAACATCGAGAAGGGCACGCCCGGGCCGGCTGGTCCTCCACAGACGATGGCCCTCGATCCACGACGTCCGCTGCCGACGCGGAGCCTGCGGAACGACAGCGAAGACCTGTCCTTCTCCATCCCGGCCAGGGCGCTGCGCGGTCGTCGCACGCGGGACGCAGGAGAAGATCTGACGCGGGCGCCGCGGAATCAGTCCGGCGACGGCTTGATCCCGATGCCGGGTCGACCGGTACCAACGATGGCAGGCGGTCAGCCGATCGAGTGGGTGCGTCCGCCACGCGCCGTGGAACGCTCGGAGGGCTTCGATCGACTCCCCAACCGCGCGAGTCTCGACCGGGGTCGCGATCGGGATCGGAGTTCTGGCGGTGCGTCCACCTGGAATCCGCCTCCTCGGTCGAACAGCCCGACCTTTGATCGCGAGCCCATTCGCTCGCCAGGCTTCAGCAATCCCGCGGGACGGTCGTACGACCCGCCGTCGTTCACGCCGCCACCACGCCCCATGACGTCCGGCGTGGATTCGCGACCGATGTCGATGCCGGCAGCGACCTCGTCACCACCGCCGCCACCACCGCAGCCCGCGGCGTCGACGGGTGGCGCCAAGTCCGCCGATCCTCCGGAGCGCAAGCCACCGAGCGGCGACAAGTCTCCGTAACCCGGCGGGCTCGAGCCCGAGGAATCAGAGGGGGTTCTCCGATGCGATCGGCGGACCCCTTTAGATTGGTAGGCTTGGCCGCTCGAGGCGGTTCCGGCGCGCCCGGGACCGACCCGGGTGGACTCGACTGCAACCCCGGACCTGCCCGCACGCCGTGAAGCTCGACCTGATCCGCAACTTCTGCATCGTCGCCCACATCGACCACGGGAAGTCCACGCTGGCCGATCGGTTGATCGAAGCAACCGGGACGATCGAGAAGCGCGACATGAAGTCGCAGATGCTCGATACGCTCGATCTCGAGCGCGAGCGCGGCATCACGATCAAGCTCAACGCGGTACGCATGAGCTACGCGGCCAACGACGGGAACCGGTACGAGCTGAACCTGATCGACACACCAGGCCACGTGGACTTCACGTACGAGGTCTCGCGTTCGCTCGCGGCCTGCGAAGGCGCGATCCTGGTCGTGGACGCGTCGCAGGGGATCCAGGCTCAGACGCTGTCCAATCTGTTTCTCGCGCTCGACGCCGGGCTGGAGATCATCCCGGTGCTGAACAAGATCGACCTCCCGGGCGCCGAGCCTGATCGCCGAAAGCAGGAGGTGCACGACCTGATCGGCACCGACCCGGACGACATCCTGCTCGTCTCCGCCAAGGAAGGCCTCGGCATTCCGGCGCTGCTCGAAGCCATCGTGAAGCACGTCCCGCCGCCGCGGGGGCAGCCGGACGCCCCGCTGCGCGCGCTCATCTTCGACTCGTACTACGATCGCTACCGCGGCGCGATCCCCAGCGTGCGCGTGGTCGACGGATCGCTGCGCGCCGGGATGAAGATCACCTTTGGCGCCAACGACGCCACGTACGACGTGAGCGAGGTCGGGTACCTGCAGCTCAAGCAGACGAAGGCCGACGAGCTGACCGCTGGCGAGGTGGGGTACGTCCTCGCGAACGTGCGCACGGTGCAGGAGACGCGCGCCGGAGACACGATCTTCGACGCCGCCAACAAGGCGGTCGAGCCGCTGCCGGGCTACAAGGACGTGCACTCAATGGTGTTTGCAGGCATCTACCCCACGGACACCTCGCAATACGAACAGCTGCGCGATGCGCTGTCCAAGCTGCAGCTCAACGATGCGTCGCTCAAATACGAACCCGAGACCTCGACGGCCCTCGGCTTCGGCTTTCGCTGCGGATTCCTTGGGCTGCTGCACATGGAGATCGTGCAGGAACGGCTCGAGCGCGAGTTCAACCTCGACCTCGTCACCACCGTCCCGAACGTGGAGTACCACGTGTACATGCCGGGGTCGGAGGAACTGACGCTCATCGAGAACCCGAGCAAGCTCCCCGCGCCCGGAGACATCGAGCGCATCGAGGAGCCGTATGTGAAGGCGCGCATCGTATCGCCGACCGACTACATCGGGCCGATCATGACGCTGGGCACCGACCGACGCGGCGTGTACCTCGGCATGCGCTACATCGACACGACCCGCGTGGAGTTCGAGTGGGAGTTCCCGCTGGCCGAGATCATTCTGGACTTCTACGACCGGCTCAAGACCATCAGTCGGGGCTATGCGTCGCTCGACTACGAAATGGGCGACTACCGTCCGAGTCCGCTGGTCAAGCTCGACATGCTGATCAACGGCGATGCGGTCGACGCGTTTTCGGTGATCATCCACCGCGACAAGGCCTACGACTGGGGCCGGAAGGTGGCGGACAAGCTCAAGGAGCTGATCCCTCGGCAGCTCTTCGAGGTCGCGATCCAGGCGGCGATCGGCAACAAGATCATCGCGCGCACCACGGTCAAGCCGCTGCGCAAGGACGTGCTGGCCAAGTGCTACGGCGGCGACATCTCCCGCAAGCGCAAGCTCCTGGAGAAACAGAAGGAGGGCAAGAAGCGCATGAAGAGCGTCGGCAGCGTGGAAATCCCGCAGGAGGCGTTCCTCGCGGTGCTGCAGGTCGAGTAACAGGGCGGGTTGCTTGCAGCTTGCCGGTACTGGTACTGACTGCTGGACCTGATGTAGCTGGCTGGGCCGGAGCGCGAGGCGCAGCTCCAGCCAGCAGCACGGCTACGCTGCAAGTACGAAGCAGCGGTCAACGACGTCCCTGGATCTTCCCCCTTCGTACCACCACCCGCTGATCGCCCACGACCGGCAACGGCATCAGCGCGTGCGGATCCTTCATGTTGGGGCGCGCGTTCGCCGCGTGGTCCATTGCGGCCTTGCTCTGCTGCGACCATGCCACTGTAATCGCGCTGTCGCGCACCGCGAGTACCGGGAAGCTTGCGGCGACGGTTGCGTCGCTTGCAGTCACCGCCTCACCGAACGTTGCGCCCCCGTCGCGCGACACGCGCACCAGGATCCGCGGGATCGTGTCACGACCATCGTCCCACGCGGCGACGACCGTGGACGGGCCGTCGAGGGCGAGTTGCACGTGTGCCGGCCGCGAGAACGCGGCAGTCCCCAGCGCGACCGGGGCCAGGAAGGTCTGTGCGCCGTCGGTCGACTTCGCGTAGAACACACCGGCTGCACCCTCCTTCCCGGTCCACCACGCCACGTGCACGGCGCCATCAGCGCCAACGTGGAGCGCCGGGCCGGCGTGCGGGCAGCCGTCGAACACCCAGCCGTCGGCGTGAACGCGCTGCGCCGGGCTCCACGTTGCCCCGTGGTCCTTCGACGCAGCGACGACGATGTCGCGCACGTTCCCCGGCATGACGGTACGCCACGCCAGGTAGAGTGTGCCATCGGTGGCTGAGGCGATCGCCGTGCGGCAGCACGGGCATGACTCGGTGGAATCGGCGCGTACCGCCTGGCTCCACGTAGCGCCGCCGTCAGTGGACCGCGTGATGAACGTGCCGCTGCGGCGATTGTCGCGTGATTCGAGCCACGCCACGTAGATCGTGCCGTCGGCGGCCGCGTGCATGGCGTGAAAGTTCCGCGAACCGAGCACGGAATCGCCGGTGACGGTGGCCGGTGCGCTCCACGTCGCTCCACCATCGTGCGACGACACGAGGCGAAGCGTCGAGAACGGGAAGCGGCGGCCCTGGATCACCTTGCCGACGACGTAGAGGGCGTGCAGTGTGCCGTCCGGCGCATAGGTCAGCTTGGGCGGCGATTCCCCGTGCGCCTCGATCCCGCCCAACGGGTCCTGGAGTTCGCTCGGCTCGGCACCGGCGGTCGAGGTGAAGAGCCGACCGTCGCTCCCGCGGTCAGGCGCGCTCACCCATGCCACCGTACGCGCACCGGAAGGCGCCACGGCGAACATGGGAGCGGCACCGGCCGTCGCGCCTGCCGTGAGCACTTCTTCCGGCTGCAGCGTGACGTCCGGGCGTCCCGCGCAGGCGATGGAGGTAGCGGCAACCGCCGCAATCAGGCGTCGCATGTCTGCTTCCTCAGCGCTGCCAGGTCCACCGCGCGCCGGCGTACACCATGCGCGGGCTGCCCGGGGTGAACCGCTCGCGGTTGAACGCGTCGTACGTGGCGATTTCGGCGTATTTCCGGTCGTCGAGGTTCACGACGCGCGCGAAGATCTCGGCGCCGCGCACGTGCCAGTTGCCGTGCAGGGTCCAGAGCTGGAAGCCGTCGTATCGATGCGTGTTCTCGGGATCCATGTAGTAGCGACCCGTGTGCGACCACTCCACCGCGAGCCGACCACCGCGGAGGATCGCCGGCGTCCATGTCACGAGCGCGTTGCCGAGGGTATGCGGCGCCTGCTCGATGGTGCGGCCACCGTAGCTCACGTTGTGTCTCTGCACAGGGATCACCCAGTTGACGTAGCGCTGCGTCGCGGTGCTCCACGCGAGGTCGACGCGCACCGAAGGCACAAGGAGCGCGCCGAGCGCGGACTCGATCCCGTGATGGCGCGTCGCACCGGCATTCGACGACGTCGACGTCCCCGTCGCGTCGAGGATGCTCAGGATGTCGTTCTCCACGCGCATGTCGTACCACGCCACGCTGTACAGCACGCGGTGGCCGAGCACCCCACGCACACCGAGTTCGCGGCTCGTCGCGGTGACGGGATCGAGGCCGGTGGTGTTGAGGTTCGCGCCCTGCTGGAAGAGCTGGCCCTGCGCCGGCGCCCGGAATCCCTGGCGCCACGACGCGTGCACGTTGAGCTGCGGCGTCACGTCGACCGTGAGCCCGACTTTCGGGCTCCAGCGCGAGAAGCGGAGCGACGTGTCGGCTGGCACCCGGAAGCGACCGGTCTGCAGCACGGGAAGGTGCGTGTCGTAGGCGTAGCTGCTGTTGTCGTACCGGAGGCCAACGTCCAGACGCGCGCGCGCGATCGGCGACACCTCCACGTGCAGGTACGGCGAAGCCTGGCGATACGTGACGTCGTAGTCGTAGTGGACAGCCCCCTTCGTGTAGGTCGTCCACGCGTTGTCGTTGCCGGCCGAGCGGGGCGTGATGCCCTCGATCAGGACCGACCCGGGCGAGTAGTCCACGTCGACACCCGCAATGACGCGCGTGCGCATCGGCGTGAGGTCGCGCCGGACGCGCGCGAGCAGACCGTACGAGTCGTTGCGCGTGTCCCAGACCTCG
The DNA here is from genome assembly GCA_020846935.1 of Gemmatimonadaceae bacterium. Classification (NCBI taxonomy): domain Bacteria; kingdom Pseudomonadati; phylum Gemmatimonadota; class Gemmatimonadia; order Gemmatimonadales; family Gemmatimonadaceae; species Gemmatimonadaceae bacterium. The sequence continues at coordinate 175,839 of JADLCY010000010.1, read as the reverse complement.
GGGTTGAACGTGAGTTGCCAGTTGGGGAGCAGACCCAGCACGTTGTGTCGCGCAAACGGCGTGAGGCTGATCGACGTGGCGCCTCGATCGACTTCGACCGCGGTGGACCACCGGAGCGCCTGCACGTCGCGGAAGGCAATCGGCGAGAGGTTGAGGTTGGGTCGCGTGCCGAAGTTGGACGCGTTGAGCGCGACGACGTCGCGCTGGTCAACCGACGAGCCCGAGAGCACGGTGCGGAACGCGATGCCCTTCGAAGTGGCGAGATCGTGGCGAACGGTGGCACTCGTGCGCTCGTACGGGGCATCACGCTTGAAGCCGTCGGCCTTCGTGACGTTGAGGTCCATGCGAAGGCCCTGCGAGCCGGGTGAGAAGCCTCCGGTGGCGAGGAAGCGACGGTACCCGTAGTCGCCTGCCTCCAGCGCGAGGTCCACCGTGGGCGACGCGGGTGCTGGGCGCGTGAGCGCGTTGATCACGCCACCGATCGCGTCGCTGCCGTACAACGCCGTGCCGGGGCCCTTGAGCACCTCCAGCCCGCCGGCCTGCGGCAAGTTCACCTCGTACAGGGCGTTGTGATTGAAGAAGCCGGTGGAGCGCGTCGGGACACCGTCTTCCAGGTAGAGGTAGAGCGGCTTGGTCGTGATCGGCTGCCGGATCGCGGTCGAGTGCCCTTCGCCCGAGAGCTGCGACACGTGAACACCCGGGATGCGGCTCACAAGCGCGGCCGGGTGCGCCGCGCGTGCTTCCCGCATCGCGGCACCGTCGAGCACATCAATCGTTGCCGACGCCTCCGTGCGTCGCTGCAGCTCGCGCGTGGCCGAGACCACGACGGGAGTGATGACCTGCGCAGCGACAACGAGCATCACGTCCAGCTCGGTGGTGCTTGCTGCCGAGAGCTGGACATCGAGGGTGCGCGGCGTGTAGCCCACCCGCTGCACCACGATGACCTGCGGACCCGGCGGCAGGCCAGCGATGCTGTAGCGACCATTCGCGTCCGAGATCGCCCCACGCGTCGTGCCGCGCACGGCGACGGTCACGTCGCCCACGGGCAGCCGGGTCGAGGAGTCGGTGATGACGCCGCGCAGCGCGCCAGACTGCTGGGCACCGCTCGCCGTGAACGGGACGGCGAGAAACAACAAGAGGGAGGAACGGCGCAGGAAGCGCCGTGCATTGGCAGGCATCGGAAGATCCGTGGCTCAAGGTTGCGTGCACGACCGATGGGTCGCGAGCGCGCGAGAGGACGCGGCGGGAAGTCGCCGAGTCGTGACGGATGTGCCTGACGCGTGCGGCGGACCTCCGGAGGAAGGCGCCGAACTCCTGTGTCTACGACCGCGCGCTCACGTCAGGCGCGTCGACGCCGGGGGAGCCGTGGCGAACGGAAGAACGTGCGGGCCACGCAGCGGAACCGGCCGCTGCTCCCTCGCGGGCGGGCGGCTGCCGTCGTGCGCTGGTACCTCCGCGGAGAACCTCGGCGCGTCGACAACGACGAGTGCCGTGGTGCCGCACTGCGGCCCCGGGCAGCAGCACTTGTGCTGCTCCGGCTCCGGAGTATCGCCTCCGCCGTGATGGGCGTGTCCTGTTGGCGCGGACGCGGTGGCGGCCACGACCGGGCTGTGCTCCGGACAATGATGCATCGGCTGCGGCGCACCCAGGTACAGGGCGAGCCACAGCAGATAGATCGTTGCGCCGAGCTTGCGGATGGCCACGGGACGTCGCGACGTGAGGGTCGACAGCCAGTGTTAGATATACGTCGACCACCGTGATTTGGCTGTAGGGAAACGACCCAGCGCACGCTTGACCTCCTCGCTCATCGTCCAGACCTCGTTCATCGGCGATGCCGTGCTCACGACGCCACTCATCGCGGAGCTGGCTCGTCGCGGACCGGTCTCGCTGGTCGTCACCCGGGCAGCGGCCGCGCTGTTCGCTCACCATCCCGGCGTGTCCCGCGTCATCGTGTACGACAAGCGCGGCGCCGACGCGGGCGTCCGCGGCTTCCAGCGCATGGTGCGCGCACTGCGCACCGACGATCGGCAGGCGGTCGCCTACCTCGCGCAGGGATCTCATCGGAGCGGTCTGCTCGCACGGGCCGCCGGATACCGTGAGCGCGTGGGATTCGCGACCTCGACGGGCCGCCTCTGGTACACCACGCGCATCACCCCTACAGACGGTCTGCATCACGCCGATCGCCTGTGGCGACTCGCGCGGTCGCCGGACGCACCGACGGCGGATCAGCTGCGACCACGCCTCTATCCCGCCGCCCGCGACGAGGCGCGCGTCGAGGTGCTGCTCAACGAGCACGGCGCCCTTGGTGAACCATTGATCGCGCTCGCACCCGGCAGCGTGTGGGCGACCAAGCGCTGGCCCTTCTTTCCGGCGCTCGCCAGGGACCTCTCCGCGCTGGGGCGGGTGGTTGTCCTCGGAAGCGAGGCCGACAGCGCGCTCGCGCGAGATATCGCCGCCGCCTCACCCTCGGCCATCGATGCGACCGGACAGCTCTCACTCCTCGGCTCGGCCGCACTCATTGCGAGGGCACGTGTGCTGGTTACCAACGACTCCGCGCCACTGCACCTCGCCTCGGCGATGAACACGCCGACGGTCGCGATCTTTGGCCCGACCGTGACGCGGTTCGGTTTCGGCCCCCTCGCCCAGCGAAGCAGCATCGCCGAGGTGTCCAATCTCGCGTGCCGCCCGTGTTCGGCACACGGGCCGGCCACCTGTCCCCTCGGGCATTTTCGGTGCATGCTGGACCTGTTGCCCGACCGCGTCCTCATGGCCACTACGGCACTCCTCAACGAACGACGCTAAGTGGACCCCGTCTCCCACGGCATGCTGGGCCTCGCGCTGGCCCTCGTGGTTGGATTGGTCCTTGGGCTGCTCGGTGGTGGCGGCTCGATCCTGGCGCTGCCGATCTTCCTGTACGTGTTTCACGTGCCCACCAAATCCGCGGTGGCCATGAGCCTCGCGGTGGTCGGCATGAGCGCCGCGGTTGGGTTTGTGTCCCACTGGCGGCAGGGCACGGTGCACATGCGCATCGCGCTGCCCTTTGGAGCGCTGGCGATGATCGGCGCGTTCGCCACGGCGCGAATCGCCCACCAGGTACCCGCCCAGGTTCAGCTCACGCTGTTCGTGATCTTTGCCGGGGCCGCCGCGCTCCTCATGTTGCGCGATGGGATGCGCGCGCCCGCCAGCGCACCGGAGAGCAGCGTCGCGAACGTGCGCTTCACCCCGCTGCTCGCTGTTCAGGCCGTTGCCGTCGGCGTGTTGACGTCGCTCATCGGCGCCGGAGGCGGCTTTGTGATCGTGCCCGCGCTCGTCCTGCTCGCACGCGTGCCGGTGCGTGCCGCGGTCGGGAGTTCCCTGTTCATCATCATGGTCAACGGACTGTCCGGCTTCATCGGGTACATCGGGATCGTCCCCATTCATTGGCGACTCGCCGCCGAGTTCACCGGAGTGGCGGCGGTCGGCGCGATCATCGGGACGCGGCTCGCGCCTCGCGTACCGCAGCGGCGGATCAAGCAGGGGTTCGCGGTGACCGTGCTCGTCCTCGGCGGTCTCGTGGTGGCGCGCGGCGTCGGGCTCCTGGGCTAGGATAGATTTCGACGCGCGTCCGGCACACGATTTCCTTCACTCTTCGCGCCATGCCCGCGAGAAAGGCCTCGAAGTTCATTGTCGGTGTCGACCTTGGCGGCACCAACATCGTGGTCGGCTCACTCAGCGACGACGGCGCCACCGAATACGCCATGCGATCCGAGCCGACGCGCGCGACCCAGGGCGCGGACGCCGTGGTGGATCGCATGGTGCGCATGATCGACACCGTGATCGCCGAGACGATGGCGGCGGGGCTCAAGCGCGACCAGTGTCTCGGCGTCGGCGTGGGCGCGCCGGGGCCGCTCGATCGCGAGAAGGGCATCGTCATCACGACGCCCAACCTTGGCTGGACAAACTTTCCGTTGCGGCAGGTCATCGCTGACCGCGTGGGCCTTCCGGCCACGCTCGACAACGACGCGAACTGTGCGACGCTCGGCGAGTGGTGGCTGGGTGCCGCCAGGGGCGGGCGCAATGTGGTGGGCATGACCATCGGAACCGGCATCGGCGGGGGGCTGATCCTCGACGGCAAGCTCTACCACGGCGCCTCGGACGTGGCGGGTGAGATCGGGCACATGACCATCGACATCACCGGCCGACGCTGCGGCTGTGGCAACTACGGCTGCCTCGAAGCCTACGCCTCCGGGCCGAGCATCGCCGAGCGTGCGCGCGAGGCGCTTGGCGGCGACCAGCCCTCGATGCTCTACGCCATGGTGGACAACGACCTGTCGAAACTCACCGCCGCGATCGTGTACGATGCGGCCAAGCGCGACGACGTCGTGGCGCTCGAGGTGGTTCGCGAAACCGCCGTGTTCCTCGGGACCGGGCTCGCGAACCTCCTCAACGTCTACAACCCGGACGTCGTGGTGATCGCGGGCGGCGTAACGCAGGCCGGGGATCCGCTGTTCGTGCCGCTGCGCCGCGAAGTGCGCCGCCGCGCGTTTCGGCCGGCGGTGGACGCCTGCCGCATCGTTCCGGGCTCACTGCCGGGGACCGCGGGCGTGGTGGGCGCGGTGGCTACATTCCGACAGCAGGCCGTGGACGCAGTGTGACGTGGCATGACCGCTGAGAGGCCGTTCGCCAGCCCGGACGAGCGCCCTTCGGGCCCGCGGCGGCTGGGAGTGATCGGCTCCTTTGTCTGGGACGTGATCTACGGCCGGGACGCGCGTCGGGCGCCCATCGAGGAGTGGGGCGGCGTGACGTATGCCTTGTCGGCCCTCGACGCCGCGCTGACTAACGATTGGCAAGTCGTTCCGCTCGTGAAGGTCGGGGCAGACCTCGCGGCGCGCGCGCGCGAGTTCCTGCGCGGCCTGCGCCGCATCGCGCCTGATGCCGAACCGATCATCGTGCCGGTGCAGAACAACCGTGTCGAACTTCGATACACCAGCGAGGAACGGCGCTCCGAGGTGCTCACGGGCGGGGTGCCTCCCTGGCACTGGCTGGGGCTCAAGCCGTTGCTGCGCGACATCGACGCCCTGTACATCAACCTGCTGAGCGGCTTCGAACTCGACCTCGAGGTCGCGCAGTTGATCCGTCAACATTTTCGGGGCCCCATCTACTGCGACCTGCACTCGCTGCTGCTGGCGGTGCAGCCGGGCGGCCTGCGCACGCCGCGTCCGCTCGTGAACGCCGAAGGATGGTTACGGTGCTTCGATCTCGTTCAGGTGAATGAGGATGAAATGCGCCTCATTGCGCCGGATCCGATGGCGCTGGCGGCGACGGCCATGAACTGCGGCGTGTCTTCGTTGGTGGTGACGCTGGGTGCGCGCGGCGTGGTGTACGTGAACGCGCCCGGATTCCAGACACTGGACGATGCAGGGCGTCGCGGTGCTGCCGCGTTCGTGGCGGGCGCAGTGGAAACAGCGCGCGTGCCTGCGGATCGCGTGCGTGTCAAGGGGCCCGAACAGGATCCGACGGGATGCGGCGACGTGTTCGGCGCCACACTCTTTGCGCGGCTCGTTTGCGGTGATACGTTTTCGGTCGCGTTACCCTCCGCCGTGCGAGCCGCGGCGCGCAACGTCGAGTTTCGCGGTGCATCCGGCCTCGCGCACCATCTCCGCGGCGAATTGATTCCTTCGTGACCTCTGTCATTACCGTCCCGCCTTCGCTCGACGACCAGACGTTCGAACACGTGCTCGAGCAGCTCGCCCCACTCCCGCTCGATCAGAAGGTGCTGGTGGACGCGCGTCACACGCGCTGGTCGTCGCCGTACGGGCTGACGGCGCTGCTGACCCTGGCACAGACGCGTGCCGAGCGCGCGGCGTTCACCGGACCGGAGACGGAAGAGACGGCGAGCTACTGGCAGCGGGCCGGGTTCTACGATCACGCCGAGCGGTTGTTCGAGATGCACGGCCACGTGCCGCGCCCGCGAGGCTCGGCGGGCGAATCGAACGTGCTGCTCGAGATCACCGCCGTCGCGAAGAGCGACGACGTGCACGATGTCGTCGAAAAGATCCAGCTGAAGGCGCAGGCGATCCTCGTCAACGAGCTGAACCTCGACCCGTTGGCGACGATGCGCTTTGCCATGACGCTTTCGGAGGTTTGTCAGAACATCGTGGAGCACGCGGGCACGACGGGCTGGGTGGCCGTACAGACGTATCGCTATCGGCAGCGGCTCGGACGCCGCGTGGTCGTGATCGCGGTCTGCGATGCGGGCATCGGCTTTCGCAAGTCGCTGGAGAGTGCGCAGGGGCGCAAGCTGAGCGACCGCTGGGACGACGCGATGGCGCTCGAGGACGCGTTGATCCGTGGCGTCAGCCGGTTTCGCGACCCCGGTCGTGGTCAGGGCCTGGCCGGCGTGCGGCGCTACGTGGGCAAGTGGGACGGCAAGCTGGCCATCCGCAGCGGCACCGCGCGCATCGCCATCGTCCCCGGATGGGACGACGATGTGCCGCTCCGCGAGTCGCTCGCGGCGTTCCCGGGCGCCCAGGTCCAGATCACCATTCCCGAGCGGGTGGTGACGCGATGACGTACCATATCGCCATCGACGTCAGCTCCGTGCTCCGCCGAACGGTCTGCGACCTCTATTCCAACCTCGTCACCCGGCCCACCGGTGCGACGGTGCGCAAGGCCATCGAGGAAGCGCTTGCCGAGCAGCCCGAGCCGAACGTCACGGTCATCGACTTCTCGCACGTCACGCTGCTCGACTTCTCGTGTGCCGACGAGATCGTCGGCAAACTGCTCGATGCGTACCAGCGCGCCGGCGGCGCGCCGCGCACGTATTTCCTCATCCGGGGCGTACACGACGCGCACCTCGAGGCCATCGAAGCGGTGCTCGAACGCTATGATCTCGCGGTCATCGTCCAGGACGACGCGGGCACGCACAAGCTGGTTGGCACGCTCGACGATGGCGTGCGCCGCGTCTGGCAGCTCGTCCGCCAGCGCGGACCGATCCTCGCCCGCGATGTGGAGGCGGAGTTCGGCGAGCCGGCCGAAACCTGCGGCCGCGTGCTCGACGAGCTGTTTGCCCGACGGCTCGTCGTCCGGCGCGATGACGGCGGTGTCGCGCTGCCGCATCCGTCGTGACCATCCGGTCCAACCCGCCGCTCCACGTCATCGGGTTCATCGCCACGCGCCGCGGTGACGAAGACCGCGGCCCACAGGCGCGCATGTCCAGCGAAGAAGCCCGGGCCCGCCTGCTGAGCGATCGCGAACTCGCGTGGATCCAGGGCCCGCGACGCAGCGAGCTCGCCACGATCGTGCTCGACGACAGCATTCCCCGCGGAGGTGTTGTGCTCCGCGACATCGCCGGCGTTGGCGTCTCCGAGGTGATCCGGGTGCAGAAGCCCGACTACGACTCCGTCGACGACCGACGCCAGGTGTAGCGACCACCGGCGTCGCGTCCTTGCGGTGTGCGGGGGCGGGATTCCGGCATGCTCGCGGCGGAGGTTGGTGTAACGGTCGCCGGCATCGCGTCCTTGCGGTGTGCCGGGAACGGCCCGCAGATATGGAGGCCCGCCTTCTCGCCGATGCCGACGCCTCCCTCGCCCCTGCAGCTCCCGACGGTCGCCGTTCGTGGCCCGGGCGGTCCCACACACCCCGGCGCCCCCGTCGTCTTCCCGCTGGTGCAGTCCGTCAACTATCTGCAGCAAGTGGGTACCGAGGCCGGCCTGCTCTACCCGCGCTACGGTAACGCCCCAAATGCCGAACGCGTGCAGGCCACCATCGCCGCGCTCGAAGGCACCGAAGCGGCGCTGCTCCTCGCCTCCGGCCAGGGCGCGACCGCGTGCGCGCTGCTCGCCCTGCTCCGGCCCGGCGACCACCTGCTGGCCTCCGACTGGATCTACGGGGGCACGCGCGCCCTGTTCCTCGAACAGTTCCCGACGATGGGCATCGAGGTCACGCTCGTCGACCCCACCGCATCGCGCGGGTGGCGACAGCAGGTGCGCAAGGAGACGCGCGCCATCTTCGTCGAATCGCCCGTGAATCCGACGACACGTGTTCTCGACGTGCGCCAGCTGCACCGCCTGGCCGCAGAGAGCGGGCTCGCCCTCGTCGTGGACTCCACGTTCGCGAGCCCCGTGAACTTCCGCCCGGTCGCGCACGGCGCCGACGTCGTGATCCACTCCGCGACCAAGTACCTCAATGGGCACCACGACGTGCTTGCAGGCGTCGTCGCGGGCAGCACGCCCTACATCGAGGAAGTCAGAGGACGAATGATCCTCTGGGGGCAGGCACCTGACCCGTTCGCGGCCTGGCTGCTCGAACGCGGTCTCAAGACGCTCGACGTCCGCGTGAAGCGCCACAACGAGAATGCCATGCGCCTCGCACAATGGTGCGCCGCGCATCCGTCCGTGGCGTCGGTCCTCTACCCCGGACTCGGCTCGCACCCGGATCACGACGTCGCGCGCGCCACGCTCGCCGGGTACGGCGGCATGATGGCGCTGGTGCTGAAGGGCGGCGGGCCGGCCGCCGAACGCTTCGTCTCGCGGCTTTCGGTGATCACGCACGCCCCCTCACTGGGCGGCGTGGACTCACTCGTCAGCGAGCCCCGCTATACGTCCCACGCCAGACTCACTCCCGAAGAGCGCACCGCCGCCGGCATCCCCGATGGGTTCGTGCGCATCAGCGTCGGGATCGAGGACATCGCCGACCTCATCGCGGACGTCCAGCGCGCGCTGGGATAGGGCGAGCAACTCCCGCAACGGCGAGTCATTGGCCTCGTTGCGGACGGCGGCTGCAGCGACCGTCGGGCCGGGCAACGCGCGGTCGAACGCGGCTCGGTAGGACGAACCGCCACGGAGACGAGGCGCGGAATTCGTTACCTTCTGCTCGGTCAAAGTGTCCGAGAGAGAGACGGGGCACGCAACGTCGTCCCGCGCGGTCGCCTCATCCGATCTTCCGTTGATCCGGTTCGCCAACGTTTTCAAGGAGTACCCCCGCACCGGCGTCGCGCTCAACGACGTCAGTTTCTTCGTGGGCAAGGGGGAGTTCGTCTTTCTCACCGGGCCGAGCGGCGCCGGGAAAAGCTCGATCCTCAAGCTGATCTACATGCAGGAGTTGCCGACACGCGGCGACGTGTGGGTCAGCGGGACCAAGGCGCACGGCGTCAAGCGTCGCGAGATCGCGATGCTCCGACGCAAGCTGGGGGTCGTCTTCCAGGACTTTCGCCTGTTGGAGGACCGCACCATCGAGGCCAACATCGCGTTTGCGCTCGATGTGATCGGCACCCCGCCTGACAAGGTGCGCGCCAAGGTCTCGCGTCTCCTGACGCAGGTGGGACTGGCCTCCAAGGCCACGAGCTTCCCGAATGAATTGAGCGGCGGGGAACAGCAGCGCGTCGCCATCGCGCGCGCGCTGGCCAACGATCCCTTTGTGCTCGTGGCCGACGAGCCGACCGGCAACCTCGACGAGCGTGCGACGCGCGGTGTCTTTCAGCTCCTGCGGGAGATCAACGCGGCGGGGACCGCCGTGATCATGGCCACCCACAACCTCGAGCTGGTCAAGCGTTCCGAGTTTCGCGTGCTCGAGATCAACCGTGGGCAGGTCGTGTTTGACTCGGCGGACGAGAAGAAGCGCCGGGCCGAGGTGACGCCATGAAGCTCGTCATTCGCGAAGCCCTCATCGGGTTCCGGCGCGCGCCGATGCTCAGCGCGCTATCCGTGACGACGATTGCGTTTTCGCTCTTCGCGTTTGGTCTGTTCTCCCTGGTCGCCCTGAACTTGCGCGCGGCCCTGGCGCAGGTGGAATCACGCGTGGAGATCCGTGCGTTCCTCAGGGAAGATGCGACCGTGGAGTCGATCTCCGAGGCCATGAAGGCGATCGGTGCGTATCCCGAAGTGTCCCGCGTCGAATACATCTCACCCGAACAGGCGCTGGAGCGCGCCCGCAACGAGCTGCAGGAGTTTCGCGACGTCTTCGAGGCCGGCTTCCTGCCGGCATCGATCGACGTGCGGCTCGCCGACGGACACCGCGCCCCGCAGACCGTCGCCGACGTCGCGGCCCGCATCGGGGCCAGCGAGATCGTGGATGATGTGCGGTTCGGCGAAGAATGGGTGCAGAAGCTCTACACCATCCGGAACATCGCCACGGCCGCCGGTGTGATCCTCGGCCTCGCGTTCGCCGCCGTCGCCGTGATCATCATTGGCGCGACCATCCGCATGGCCGTGATGGCGCGCGCGAGGGAGATCTCCATCATGCGGCTTGTGGGCGCCACCGACGGCTTCATTCGTCGCCCGTTCCTGGTCGAGGGCTTCGTGAAGGGAGTCCTTGGTGGCCTCATGGCGCTCCTGCTCACGTGGGTCGCCTCGATCGTCATCAGTCGGTACTTCATCCGCACCGAGTTCTTTGGCGCTCAGCTCTCGCTGCTGGGCATCCTCGGCGGCGCCGTCATGGGCGTCTTTGGCAGCGCCGTGTCGGTGGGCCGGCAGATCCGCAAGGTGACGTGAGGCGCGCCGTGCGCATCGCGGCGCTGGTGGTCGTCGTCGCGCTTCCTGGCGTGCTGGCGGCGCAATCGACCGAACAGCGGCTGCGCCAACAGCAGAACGAACTGGACGCCATCAGGAAGGAACGCACCGACCTGCAGCGTCGCCTCCAGGAGTTGCAGGGCCGCGCACACGACCTGAGTGAAGAGGCCACCAACCTGCGGCGGCAGGCCGACGCGACCGCGCGACTCGTGCGCCAGCTCGACGTGCAGCTGGTGGAGATCCACCGCGACGTGGAAACCGCCGAGGATGCGGTGCAGAAGGCGCAGCAGGAGGTCGTGCGCAAGCGTTCATCGCTGCAGCACCGGCTCGTGGACATCTACAAGCGCGGCCCGATGTACACCACCGAAGCGCTGCTCTCGGCGCGGACCTTTGCCGAACTCGTGGGCCGCTACAAGTACCTGCACGAACTGGCGCTGCATGATCGCGCCGTGGTCAAGCAGGTCACGGGCCTGTACGACAAGATCGACGAGCAGCGCACGCTGCTCGTGCGGCTCCAGACCGAGATCGAGCGGAATCGGCTCGAGAAGGCGCAGGAGGAATCCCGGCTGCGTTCGATGCAGGGCCAGCGGCAGCGATCGCTGGCCGATGTGCGCCAGTCCCAGGAGCAGGTCCAGGACCGCCTGGCGCGTATCCAGCGCGACGAGGCGCGCCTGGCGCAGCTGCTGGCCTCGATGGAGGAAGCACGGCGTCGCAGCGAGGCAGCGCGTCCCAATGCCGGCGCCGCGTCGGGCAGCACACTCAAGACCACGGATTTTGGTCGACTCGACTGGCCGGTCGACGGCGAGATCCTCTACAGCTTTGGGCGCGTGATCAACCCGAACAACACCGCGATCCGATGGAACGGCATGGGCATCGCGGCGCCGTCGGGCACGAACGTGACCAGCGTTGCGCAGGGCGAGGTGACGTATGTGGCGCCCATCGGCACCTACGGCCTGACCATCATCGTGCAACACGGCGGTGGCGACTACTCCGTCTACGGTTCGCTGAGCCGAGCCGACGTGCGCGTGGGGCAACAGGTGACGAAGGGGCAGGTCATCGGAGCCGTGGGCCGCGCCGACCCGGAGATGGCGCCGCACCTGCATTTCGAGATCCGGCCCAAGGGCCGCGCGACGGATCCGCTGGGCTGGCTCCGCCGACAATAGAGCCGATCGCTTCAGGCATTCGCGACGTCCGCCGTTGGACCCGCAGGGCACGCCTCTCGGGGCGAAACCGGATGCATCGGCACTTTGCGTTACCGCGTTCGCGCACCATGCGTGCTTTGGCGCCCACTCGCACGGAGCGAATCCAGGCGAACGGGCTCCAGGACCAGGACCGCGGCGGCGGCGGACCATCGTATCGCGACGGGTACCGCGCGCGGGCGTGGGCGACGCCTTGGCAACAGCCGAACGAGGATCCGCGGCTGCGATGCCCCTACCCGAGGCTCAGAACTTGCTTCATGATCTTGCGATAAATATGAACCGGGCATAACGCTCCGGTTCAAAATGACTCAACCGCCTCGGCCATGCGGCTCGAGATCCAGAGCGATCAAACGGTGCTCCGCACCCTGTTTACGATCACCGGCGTGCTGGCGGCGGGAGACATCGTCCTTTCGCTGCTGCACAGCCTGGCCGGGCTGACGATACCGCGCCCGGTGTTCATGCTGCTTGATCTCGGGGTCGAAGGTGGCGTGCCCACGTTGTACTCCTCGGCGCAACTCGCGCTGGCGGCCGCACTCCTGGGCGTGGTCGCGGCACGCAAGCCGGAGCAGCGCTGGGGATGGATCCTGCTCGCCATCGGATTCGCGTTCCTGTCGCTCGACGAACTCGCCGCGATCCATGAGGAGTGGGGAGCGGTCGCGCGCGGGTCGGTGGAGAAGAAGGGGTTCTTCTACTTTCGCTGGATCGCGGTGGCGCTCGTGCTGCTGCCCGCCGTGCTGCTGCTCTTCCTCCCCCTGCTCCGCAGCCTGGAGGCCGGGGTGCGTCGGGATTTCATCATCGCGGGCACGATCTTCGTCGGGAGCGCGGTGGGCCTTGAAGGTGTGGGAGGCATGGTGGCCTCCGCCGGGATGTCCGACTCGCTCGGCTACAATCTGCTGAACGTGCTGGAGAACGGCGGTGAACTGATCGGCATCGCCCTGTTTGTCGGGGCGCTCCTCCGATTGCTTGCCGTCACACCGGCACCGAGCGCACGAGCGCAAGCTCCCCGAGAGATGGCGGGCGCATGATCACGCTGCACCTCGACGCACGGCGCGTCTTCCGCTGGAGCGCCTTGACCGGGGTCGTGCTCATCGGCCTGCACGTGGTGGTCACGGGCCTTCGGTTCACCGGAAGGCTGGACGCAACCTCACGATGGCCCGGCCTGACCTCGCTCACGGGTGAACTCAACCTTCCGGCCTGGTTCAGTTCCATGCAGCTGCTGCTGGCCGCGGGGCTCGCCGCGATCATCGCGCGGCGCGACCCGGCCCCTGCGACATCGCGCGGATCGGGCTGGAACACGCTGGCCATGATCCTGGTGCTGCACGCCATCGACGAAGCATCGGGAATGCACGAGCGCGGCGCCACGTACCTGCCGCAGGTCTTCGGCGGCGCGAGCTTCGCACAACATTGGCTGCTGGTCGGTGGCGCCATCGCCCTCGCGCTCCTCGCGTGGTTTGCGCCCCTGCTTCGACGCCAGGTGCCGGAGGCGCGCCGCGCGCTGCTGCGCGCGGGCGCGGTGTACTACGGTGGCGCCGTGGTCCTGCACGCCCTGGCGGTCTTCGTCGAATCTGGAGGGCACAGCACCCGTTTCCTCGCCGTCTCCACGCTCGAAGAGACTGCCGAGCTCCTCGGCGTCTCCCTGTTGCTCTACGCGTTGATCCGCCAGCAGGAGCTCGCGGCCGGCGCGGCGGAGCACGCGGCACGGGTCTCGCGCGCAGCCTAGCCGGCACGGGAGCCGCCCCGGTCGATGGCCAGAACTCCGTCGATCTCGGTGCGGTACGCGGTGTCGGCAGCCCGCAGTCGCTGTTGCGCTGGTGGTGCTCACCGTTGTTCGCATCGCGAGCGGACACTCCGCTCCTCCTCAGCGGAGTGTTGGGGTACGATCACCGTGGAGCATGCGCGCCACTTGCTGGTGATGGCGTAGGCCTGCATCGAGGGAGGAGGGCGCTCGACGCCGCGACGTTCGAGGTGCACTGGGCCGCCGGCAAAGCGCCGGCGTTCCCTGCCACAGCGACGCCCTTTCTCGCCCTCGCGAGTTTCGCCGTAGATTCCGCCGCCATGTCAGCCCGTCGCCGACCTGCAATCACGGAGCACGCCGTGCGGCGTGCGGCCGCGCGTGGCGAACGCGTCCTGGACACGACCGGAGCGACCGTCACACCCAGTGCGCGGGACGCCGCCAGGGTGCTGGGCATCGACCTCCGCGCTGCCGCCACGGCACCATCGCCAACCGCCGAGCCCTCGGCCGCCCACGGGGCACCTGGCGCGGCGACGACCGCGCCTGCGCGCGTGGCGATCGGGGCCGACCATGGCGGCGTGGCGATGAAAGACGCCGTGCTCGCGTGGCTGCGCGGAGCGGGCCACGCCGTCGACGATGTTGGCACGTTCAGCACGGACGCGGTGGACTATCCCGACTATGCCATCGCCGTGGCGCGGGCCGTGACCGAGGGCCGGGCCGATGTGGGCATCATGATCGACGGGGCCGGCATCGGCAGCTGCATGGCGGCCAACAAGGTCGCCGGCGTGCGCGCCGCGATGTGCCACGACGTCACGACGGCCTCCAACGCGCGCGAACACAACAACGCCAACGTGCTGACACTCGGCGGCACGCTCCTCGGAAACCGACTGGCGCTCGAGGTGGTCCGTACCTTCCTTGCCGCGATCTACGCCGGTGGTCGGCATGACGCGCGCGTGGCCAAGATCGACGCCCTCGACACCAACCGCCGTTAGGCTCCCCTTGCCCGCACGCCGGGCCCACCCCCAGTGCCATGCTCCGCGTCCTCGTCCCCTCCGCGATTGCCCTGCTGTTGCTCCCCGCGCTCGCCCCGGCGCAGGAAACGCCCACGCAGCGGGCCGCGGCCGGCAGCGTCCTCACCAGGATGGCGGCTCTCCATGCCAGCATCGACGCCAGAGGTCTTGCGCGACGCCTGACGAGTGCGGCCAGTCCCGCGCGGGACGCGGTGGTGGCGCGGGCGCGCGAACTCTGGGAGTCCGAACTGCAGGGCATGAGCGACGACATCACGCGCCACCCGGAGATCGGGTTCAAGGAGACGCGCTCGGTCAAGCTGCTGACCGATTGGCTGTCGGCGCACGACTTCGAGGTGACGCACGGCGTGGCCGGACTGCCCACGGCGTTCGTGGCGCGCTACCGCAAGGGGACGCCGGGCCCCAACCTGGGCGTGGTGCTCGAATACGACGCGCTGCGCGGCACCGTGCGTGACTACCATGGTGACCAGCACAGCGCGCAGGGCCCGGTGGGCATGGCGGCGGCGGTCGCCGTCGCGGAGTTCCTCACGCGCACACGCACGCCCGGCACCGTGACCGTGATCGGCACGCCCGCCGAGGAAATGATGCCCCCGCCATCCAAGGCGGTGATGCACGAGCAGAAGGTGTTTGCCGGCGTCGACGTGGTCGTGCGCTCGCATTCGTCGGTGAACACGCAGCGCCCCGCGCCGGGCTTCGGAACGTGCTGCCTCAACATCGACGGCGTGAAGTACGTCTTCAGCGGCGCCCCGGCGCACCAGATGACGCCCTGGGAGGGCCGCGATGCGCTCAGCGCGGTGGTGCGGTTCTTCGTCGACGTGGACGGACTGCGCAAGAGCCTCCGGCCCGAGGCCCGGGTGCAGGGCATCATCACCGAGGGCGGCAAGGCGCCCAACGTGGTTCCGGACCGGGCGGTCGCCGATTTCTACATCAGGTACCCGGACGAAGTCTACCTCGCACAGGTGCGCGAGCTCGTCGACAACGCCGCGCGCGGCGCCGCGCTCGCCACGGGCACAAAGGTCTCGATCGAACCGTATGGCAGCATGCGCGACGGCATCTCCACGGGCGCGCTCAACGAGGTCGCGTTTGGCTACCTGCAGAAGTACGGCGCCGCGCGCGTGCTGGCCGAGCCCCAGAAACCGCAGGGCTGGGAGGAGACAGGCAGCGTCTCACGCGACATCCCCGGCGTGGGCTTCAGCGCGTTCACGTCGCGCGGAGGCTTCCACACGTACGAGATGGAGGCGGACGCGCTGACCGAAGTCGGTCACACGGGGTTTCGCATCGACGCCATGGCGATGGCCGCGCTCCTGCACGATTTTGCGACCGACGCGGCCTTTCGAGACAAGGTGCGGCAGGAGTTTGCGGCAACCCGGTCGCTGTTCGGCGAATACGTACAGGCCCTGAAGGGGGCCTACCCCGTGCCGGTGGTGAAGTAGGGCATCGTTCGACGGGCACGCCGGCCGGAACGCGAGTGCGGTAGGGGGGGGTAGGGGGATCCCCGTTCCGGCGGGAGACGCGCCACAGGCGCCCGCTGTGGCGTGCCTGAGGCGCGCCGGACGGAGATCCGGGTGCCGCGGCGGTCAATGCCGGTCACCGCGGGCGCGGCACCACGCAGCGTCAGCCGGCACCGTGCCCATGTGGCCGCACCGCCGGTCGGGACCGGGCGATGCCCCCCGCTTAGATTGCGCTGATGAACCGAAAGGATGCGCTCGACTACCACGAACTGCCTCGACCGGGGAAGATCGCGGTCGTCCCGACCAAGCCACTGACCAACCAGCGGGATCTCGCCCTCGCCTATTCGCCCGGGGTCGCCGAGCCCTGCCTGGAGATTCAGAAGCACCCTGACGCGGCGTATCGGTTCACCGCGCGCGGCAACCTGGTCGCCGTGGTGACCAACGGCACCGCCGTCCTCGGTCTGGGAAACATCGGTGCACTTGCCGGCAAGCCGGTCATGGAAGGCAAGGGGAACCTGTTCAAGCAGTTCGCCGACCTGGACGTCTTTGACCTGGAGGTCGGCTCCGAGGATCCGGACGACATGATCCGGTTCTGCCAGCTCCTCGAGCCCACGGTGGGCGGCATCAACCTCGAGGATGTGAAGGCCCCGGACTGTTTCCACATCGAGGAGACGCTGCGGGCGACGATGAAGATCCCGGTCTTTCATGACGACCAGCACGGGACGGCGATCATCACGGGGGCGGCCCTGCTCAACGCGCTGGAGCTCGTCGGAAAAGACATCGGCGAAGTGCGGGTGGTGTTCAGCGGGGCGGGCGCGGCGGCATTGGCCTCGGCGATGCACTACGAGCGGCTCGGGGTCAAACGCGAGCACATCCTCATGTGCGACCTGACCGGGGTGATCTACGCCGGGCGCCTGGAGGACATGGATCCATACAAGGCCCGATACGCCGCCGAGACCTCGAAGCGCACCATCACCGAGGCCCTCGACGGCGCAGATGTTTTTGTCGGGTTGTCCGCCGCGGGCGCGGTGACGGGCGCCATGATCAAGGGCATGGCGCGCGACCCGATCATCTTTGCGCTCGCGAACCCGGTCCCGGAAATCATGCCGAACGAGGTGAAGGCCGTGCGTGCCGACGCCATCGTGGCCACCGGGCGCAGTGACTACCCGAACCAGATCAACAACGTCCTCTGCTTTCCGTTCATCTTCCGCGGCGCGATCGACGCGCGCGCGACGATGGTCAACGAGGAGATGAAGATGGCCGCGACGCGCGCGCTGGCCGCGCTCGCCCGCGAAGACGTCCCCGAGAGCGTCGCGGCCCTCTACGGGCTCCGGCGCGTCACGTTCGGACGGGAGTACCTCATCCCCTTCCCCTTCGACCCGCGGGTGTTGCTCTGGGTGGCCCCGGCCGTGGCGTGGGCGGCGGTCGCCAGTGGCGTGGCCGATGACTTCATCGACCTCGAGGAGTATCGCCAGTCGCTCGAGGCGAGGCTGGGACGAGCGCGCGGGATCATGCGCGGCATCATCAATCGCGCGTTGAGCGATCCCAAGCGCCTGGTGCTTCCCGAGGGCGAAGCGCGCAAGATGATCCGGGCGGCGCGCATTCTCGTCGACGAGGGCATCGCGCATCCGATCCTGCTCGGCGACGAGGCGACGATCCGGCGGCGTGCGGCGGCCGACGGAGTCTCGCTCGAGGACGTGGCGATCGAAGATCCGGCGGCGTCACCGCGTCGCGAGGCCTACGCGTCGCAGCTGTGGGAGAAGCGGCAGCGCAAGGGGCTGTCGCTTGCGCAGGCGCAGCGACTGATGTTCGACGGCAACTACTTCGGTTGCATGATGGTCACACGCGGCGACGCCGATGCGATCCTGACCGGCATGACGACGAGTTATCCCGAAGCGTTGCGCCCGGCCCTGCAGGTGATCGGCGCCAACCCGCGGTCCGGGCTCGTGGCGGGCATGTACATGCTCGTGTTCGATCGTCACGTGGTCTTCTGCGGCGACACCACGGTGAACATCGAACCCACGGCAGCGCAACTCGCCGAGATCGCGCTCGCCGCGGGCCGGATCGTACGGACCTTTGGTGAGGCGCCGCGGGTGGCGATGCTCTCCTTCTCGAACTTCGGGTCGGTGGACCACCCCGAGGCCCGGAAGGTGGCCGAAGCCGTCGCGCTGGTGCGACAGCGCGAGCCGACGCTGATTGTGGACGGAGAGATGCAGGCGGACACCGCGGTAGACGGCGTCACGCTGCAGGAGACCTTTCCGTTCGCAACGCTCAAGCAACCGGCCAACGTGTTGATCTTCCCGAACTTGAGTGCCGGAAACATCGCCTACAAGTTGTTGCACCGATTGGGCGGGGCCACCGCAATCGGCCCGATCCTGGTGGGCATGGCCCAGCCGGTCCACATCCTCGAGATGGGGGCCGACGTGCAGGACATAGTGAACATGGCCGCTGTCGCGGTCATGGATGCCCAGGAGCGCACCCGTCCCTCGGAGCGCAAGGAACCCGGCGCACCAACCCGGGCGCGCGCCTTCTCGTTTCTGTAAGTCGACCTTTCCTCGATCCGACCACCCATATGGCTTCGACATCGACCCCGACCACCACCGGCCTCGAAGGACAGGGCCTCTCCCCCAAGGGCCAGGTCCACTGGAATCTCATCACGCCAGCGCTCGTGCAGGCCGCGTGCGAGCGACGCGAAGGGACCCTGGCCGACATGGGGCCCTTCGTCGCCATTACCGCACCACACACCGGGCGCTCACCTAACGACAAGTTCGTGGTCCGGGAGCCGAGCACCGAGGCCGACGTGGACTGGGGCAAGGTGAACCAGCCCTTCCCCAACGCCATGTTCGACGTCCTGCTGAAGGACGTGCAGAGCTACCTGAGCAAACTCTCCGACCTGTTCGTACAGGATCTCTATTGCGGCGCGGATCCCAAGCACCGCCTCAAGGTCCGCTACGTGACACCGAACGCGTGGCACGCGAACTTCGTGCGGAACATGTTCATCCGGCCTGAGCTGGCGGAGCTCGCGTCGTTTGCGCCGAACTTCACGGTGCTGCACGCGCCGGAGTTCCGGGCCGACCCCAGGGAGCACGGGACGCGCAGCAGCACGTTCATCGTGCTGCACCTCGCGCGCCGCATGATCCTCATCGGCGGAACGCGCTACGCCGGCGAGCTCAAGAAGGCGATGTTCACCGTCATGAACTACCTGATGCCGAAGGCAGGCGTCCTGTCCATGCACTGCTCGGCGAACGTCGGCGCCAGCGGCGACGTGGCGCTGTTCTTCGGGCTCTCCGGCACGGGCAAGACCACGCTCTCCGCCGATCCCGAGCGCGGCCTCATCGGCGACGACGAACATGGTTGGTCCGATGAGGGCGTGTTCAACTACGAGGGCGGCTGCTACGCCAAGGTCATCAACCTGTCGAAGGACGCCGAGCCCGACATCTATGCCACGACGCAGATGTTCGGGACGATCCTGGAGAATGTCTCGCTCGACACCGATACGCGGCGCGTGATGTTCGAGGACCAGTCGGTTACCGAGAACACCCGCGCTTCGTATCCGCTGCACTACATCCGCAATCACGTCCCGAGCGGACGGGCCGGGCACCCGAAGAACATCGTCTTCCTCACCGCCGACGCCTTTGGCGTGCTTCCACCGATCGCGAAGCTCACGCGCGACCAGGCGATGTACTACTTCATGTCCGGCTACACGGCGAAAGTCGCCGGCACCGAGCGCGGCGTGACGGAACCTCAGGCGACGTTCTCCTCGTGCTTCGGCGCGGTGTTCCTCGTGTGGCACCCCACCAAGTACGCGCAGATGCTGGGCGAGCTGATCGATCGGCATGGCTCGAACGTGTGGCTCGTGAACACGGGCTGGAGCGGTGGCCCGTACGGTGTCGGCGCCCGCATGAAGATCGGGTACACACGCGCGATGGTGCGCGCGCTGCTGTCGGGCTCCCTCGATCAGGCCGCAACGACCGCGGACCCGGTGTTCGGCCTGCAGATTCCGAACGAGGTACGCGACGTGCCCACCTTTCTCCTCAACCCGCGGAACACGTGGCGCGAGGAAGCAGAATACGACCGGCAGGCCAAGCGGCTTGCCGAGATGTTCCGCAAGAACTTCGAGAAGTTCGGCGCCGTCGACCCGAAGATCGCTGCCGCCGGCCCCCAGGGCTGAGTCGGCCCACATGCACGCCTCGGCCACCCGCGTCACGCCGTCGTGACGTCGGGTGGCCGCTCCGCATTCTTCATGGATATCATCCGCGACCCGCTCTGGAACAACATCCGCGTCGACGCACGCGCCCTGCGGCTGGTGGATACGCCAGCGTTCCAGCGCCTCCGCTACGTACGCCAGCTGGGGTGGGCATGGCTCGTGTACCCCGGGGCGACGCACGCCCGGTTCGAACACGCGCTCGGCGCGTATCACCTCGCCGGCGTCGCGATCCAGCGCCTCGACGAGGAGGGCGCACTCACGGCGATCCCACCGTTGGAGCGCACCATCGTGCGGCTCGCCGCACTCCTGCACGACCTCGGGCATTACCCCTTTTCCCACGCCCTCGAGGAGATCGGCGCTCCGCATCACGAAGATGTGGCGCGCCCGTTGCTCACCGGTGGGCCGGTCGGTGCAATCCTTGGCGAGCTCGCTCCCGACGCAGCCGAGCGCGTCTTTGCACTCATCCGCGGTGAGTCAACATCGCCGTTGCAGGGACTGATCTCCGGATCGCTGGACCTCGACAAGATCGAGTACCTCAAGCGCGATGCGCTCATGTGCGGCGTTCCCTACGGGGAGATCGACGTCGACCGGCTGATCAACGCGATGACGCTGGCCACCGATCCAACGACCGGGCGGGCGTCGATCGCCGTCCGCGAAAAGGGACTGTCGGCCCTCGAGTCGCTGCTGTTCGCAAAGTACCAGATGTATCGCAACGTGTACTGGCACCACGCCGTGCGCAGCGCCACCGCCATGTACAAGCGACTGGTGGAAGAGGCGATTGCGGCCGGTGCGCTGGCGGTGTCGGAGCTGGCCGGCTTCACCGACGAAGCCCTGCTCCACACGCTGGAGGTGCGCGCGCCGTCTCCGTTGCTCACCGCACTCAGGCACCGCCGACTCTACAAGCGCGCGTTCGAGGCGCCGGCGGCGGAACTGCCTGACGAGTTCGCGGAGTGGGTGGCCAGCGATCGCCATCGAGTGGTGGCGGCCGAGCGTGCCCTGGCTGAGCACCTCGGGCTCGCCCACGGCGAACTCCTGCTCGATTTCCCCGAGAAGACCCAGATGCTCGGCCTCGACATGCCGGTGGTGCGACGCGACGGCTCGGTCGAGCGCCTCACCACGAGCGGCATTGCCGGAGTCATCAACCTCCCCGTGCTGGCCGATCAGCTCTACCGCTCGGCGCGCTGGCTCCGCGTCTTTGTCGCGCGCCCCGTCAGGGTCGAGCGAGCGTGGCTGCTGCGAGCTTTGGAGGCAGGTTAAGGCGCGACGGCGCGCCTGCGCGGCTACGGTCCGTCCGTCTTTTCCCGGCCACGCGCCTCGGCCAGCTTGCGGGCTATCCCGCGGTAAAAGGCTCCATGGTCGGCCTTGCCCTCGTCGTCGAACGCGCGGGCTGCGGCCTCCAGCGCATACAGGATGTTGCCGAGGTATAGCGCAGCGAGAGCCCCGACGCTCTCGGCCGGAGGATCATCCGGAGACAACGTCGCCATGTTTTGGCGTGGGCCGCTCACCCGTGTCCACGGGAGCGGAGCCGGTGATCTGGACCACGATGGCGGTGATGTTGTCGAGCCCACCGCGGTAGTTGGCCTCGGCAATCAGCGCATCCACCACGCGTCCCGCACTGGCGCGCGAGAGCAGCAGTTGCTGGAGGCGGCGGTCGTCGACCATGCCCGTGAGCCCGTCACTCGCCACGAGAAAGACGTCGCCTTTTCGGATCTCGCCGGAGTACGTGTCGGGCTCCACGTTGTCGCTCGCCCCTACGCAGCGGGTGATCACGTTGCTGTAGGGGTGGTAGCGCGCCTGTTCCGGAGTCAGCAGACCGGCGTCCACCTGCTCCTGCACATACGAGTGGTCCTTGGTGAGCTGCCGGAGCGCGCCGTCACGCAGCAGGTACACGCGCGAATCGCCGACCTGGCCGATGAGGAACCGGTCTTCGGACACGACCAGCACCGAGGCAGTGGTGCCCATGCCCTGCTTGTCGGATTCCTGGATCGTGCGTTCGTAGACCGCTCGATTGGCCTGCAGGATGGCGTCCACGACCAGGTCGGCTGCGCCGTCGCCAAGCGCGGGCAGCTCTTGCAGCTCCCGGGAGATGATCTGGACCGTCATCTCGCTTGCCACCTCGCCCGCCGCATGCCCACCCATGCCATCGGCGACGATGAAGACACCGCGTTCCCGCGTGGCGTGGGCGAAGAACGAATCCTCGTTCCCCGAGCGAATCATCCCCACATCGGTTCGGGCGGCGACGGTAAGATCCACCTACCGTCCCCCGCCTCGAACAGCTGCGTACAGCGCGAGTATGACGAGCACAGTGACCGTGAGCCAGAGGAGCGGGGAGATCCTGCCCCCACCCACCGCGTCATGGGCGTCGGACTGATCCGTCGTCTCTCCGTGACGCGGTTCAGCCCGTTTGGGGTCGGGAGCCTTGACCCCAACTATAACCCGCGTCTCCCCGGAAGGGCGAGCCACCGGCCCGGCCCCACGGAAGGTCATCTTCACCCCCCCGAACCGGACGTCGCTTCCGGACCCCACCCTGGCCTCCTCGGCCACCCGCTTCCCATCGACATAGGAACCGTTGGTCGAGTCGAGGTCGATCAGGTACCAACCGTCCTCGCGTCGCTGCAGCTTCGCGTGGTACTCGGACACGCTTTCGTCGTTGATCGACACGTCGTTATGTGGCCCGCGACCGATGGTGATGCGCGGTGAATCCAGTTCGTACCGCGTCCCTTTCGACGGCCCCTCGTTGATGACCTCCAGCGAGCCGAACATCGGCCGTTCCCGCTCCGGTACCGGTGTCGCGCCGGCCGCACCGGCCGCCGGGGCGGTGGGTCGCGCAGCGGCCGCGAACGCACCGGTGTGCTGCAACCCCGGATGCGCCGCGGGGTCGACCTGGGTCGCTTCTTCGTCGGCGTGGAAACGATATTCCTCGGGGCCGACGCGCAGCGTGTCCCCTCGACCGATCGGCAGTTCCCCGTGCACGCGGCCCTCGTTGACGAACACGCCGTTGGCGGAAGTGTCGAGCAACAGGTATCCGAGGTCGCCGGCGCGTATCGTTGCGTGCCGACGGGACACACTCTGCGCCGGGATCACGATGTCGCAGGATGGATCACGGCCGATCGTGAGCCCAGCGTCAGGCACCGGGTACTCCCGCCCATCCATCAGCGAGAGCAGGCGGCCTCCCACGCGTGAGGTGCGCGCCGCCGGACTCGGCACAGCCAGACTGTCGTCATGATGTCCTTCGATCTCGATCGTGTCGCCGAGTTGGGCCTCGTCGCCGTAGCTGAGCGAGAACTCACCGATGACGAGGCGGTCTCCATGCAGAACCGGGGAAGGCCCCTGCACCGCCACGCCGTTCAGGACCACGACCACCGAGCCCGGGCCCAGATCGACGCTCGCCGAGCCTTCGCTGGCGACGGTGACAACGGCGGCGACCGGCGTGCCTCCGAACGGTGAATCCGGGAGGCGAACCTCCGCTTCGGGTCCCCATCCCACCCGGTTGACGCCCGCGCGCAGCGGATATCGGGAGTCCCGGAGCTGGAGGAAGGGCATTCGGGGGTGCGGGGGACCGCGGATCTGCAGGGCAAACCGCCACGAGCGACGGCACGGGAGGACCGCCGACGCTCCCGAGAAGTGCGTGAAGCTATTGAAGCCCCGCGCAGCGCCGCAAGCCGTGATACCAGCGAGATATGCGTGGTGTGCGCCCCCTCATTATTCGTGGCCGGGAGCCGCGGCAGGGCGCGCCGAGCGAGACGCCAGAGGATCCTCCCCGGACCAGCTGCGTTGCCCCGGTGGTAGCACCGTGGATACCTCAACCGAGGCGTTCTAAAGGGGTCTCACGAGCGGGCATCGACAAGACCCAGCTCGCCGTTGCGGGTGGACACAACGGACGCCTCGACCCCAAGGACCAACCCGGCGAGACTCGCTCGGCGCGAGGCCAAGCGCGCCGCACGATTAGTTTCCCGCCCGTGAAGGACGCGATCATCGTTCGCGGCGCGCGACAGCACAATCTCAGAAATCTCGACGTCCGCATTCCCCGACGCGCGATCACGGTCATCACCGGGCCGTCGGGATCCGGCAAGTCGTCGCTCGCGTTCGACACCGTGTACGCCGAGGGCCAGCGGCGCTATGTCGAGTCGCTTTCTTCGTACGCGCGGCAGTTCCTCGAGCGCATGGAGAAGCCCGACGTCGACGCGGTGGAGGGCATCTCGCCGGCCGTCGCCATCGAGCAGCGAAATCCCACGAAGTCCTCGCGCTCCACGGTGGGTACGGCCACCGAGATCTACGATTATCTGCGGCTCCTGTGGGCGCGCATCGGCCGGACGTCGTGCCCGCTCTGTGGCAGGGAACTCGTTCCGGATACGGCGGAGTCGGTGGCCGCACGCGTCTTTGATGAGGCACCGGGTACGCGGTTCGTGGTCGCCTTTCCCTTGCGGCCTTCTGCGCGCGTGCGTGGGGCGGTCATCGAGGAGAACCTGCGGACGCAGGGATTCCTGCGTGTGGTGGTCGACGGCGCCGTGGTGCACCTCGACGACCTCGCGGCGCAGCGCATCGATCTCGCGACCATCGCGGAACTGCTCGTGGTCGTGGATCGACTCGCGGTGGATCCTGGCCAGCGAGGACGCCTGGTCGAGTCGATGGGTACCGCGTTCCGCGAGGGTGACGGCGACGCAGTGATCGTGCTGATGGCGACTGACGGCGGCGCGCCGCGCCTGCTGCGCTTCACCGAGCGCTTCGAGTGCCCCAATGACGGATACCGCGCACCACCACCGACGCCGCAGCTCTTCTCCTTCAACAATCCGCGCGGGGCGTGCGAGACCTGCAACGGGTTCGGCGCCGAGCTCACCTACGACGTCACGCTCATCGTCCCGGATCCCGAGCGGTCGTTGCGGGACGGCGCCATCGACCCGTGGACCAAGCCGCGCTACGATGGGCGGCGGCGCACGCTCGCCGACTTTGCGCGCCGCGAGGGGATTCCGTTCGACGAGCCATGGCGCTCGCTGAGCACCGCCCAGCGCGACGCGCTGCTGCACCGCACCTCGCGCGGTTACAAGGGCATCATCCCTTTTCTCACCGCGCTCGAGGAGAAGCGCTACAAGCAGTACATCCGCGTGTTCCTCCGGCAGTACCAGTCAGCGATGGAGTGCAGCGGGTGCCGCGGCGCGCGGCTCCGGCCCGAGTCGCTGAACGTTCGGGTGGCGGGATCGACGATCGCCGAAGTGAGCGACCGCACCATCGACCAGCTGCTTGCGTGGATGGACGGCCTCGAACTGACCCCGTTCGAGTCGGAGGTTGCTGCGCATATCCTGCGCGAGGCGCGGGCGCGCACCTCGTTCCTGCGAGACGTGGGACTCACCTACCTCACGCTGCAGCGCGCGACGCGCACGCTTTCTGGCGGAGAAGCCCAGCGGATCACCCTCGCCAACTCGCTCGGCGCCTCGCTCGTCGATACCCTGTACGTGCTCGACGAGCCTTCGATCGGCCTGCACGCGCGCGACCTCTCGCGGCTGCTGTCGCTCCTCGGGCGGTTGCGGGACACCGGCAACACCGTGCTCATGGTCGAGCACGACCTCGACGCGATCCGCGCGGCCGATCACATGATCGAGCTGGGGCCGGGGTCCGGGGAGGGTGGCGGCGCCATCGTGTTCGAGGGCGCGGTGCGCGACGCAGCGGCCAGCCCGCTCACCGGCCAGTACCTCACCGGCGCCATGGCGCTGGCCGTGCCCGCGAAGCGGCGACCGGTGAACCGGCAGCGACTCACGCTCACCGGCGCCCGTGAGCACAACCTGCAGGACGTGGACATCACGATCCCGTTAGGCGCACTCACGATCGTGACCGGTGTGTCGGGGTCGGGCAAGAGCACGCTGGTGCACGACGTGCTGCATCGTGCGCTGGAGTCCGCGCTCCACGGAGAGCATACGGCCCGGCGTCACCTGGGCGAACGCGTGGGGAGCTTTCGCGAGATGCGCGGGCACGAGGCGCTCGACGCGGTGGTCCTGGTCGACCAGGCGCCCATCGGCCGTACGCCGCGCTCCAACCCGGTGACCTACCTCAAGGCCTACGACGAGATCCGCCGGATCTTTGCCGGGCTGCCGGCGTCGCGGAGCAAGCGGCTTTCGCCATACCACTTCTCCTTCAACGTGAAGGGCGGGCGCTGCGAGCGCTGCGAAGGTGCCGGGTACCTGGAGGTCGAGATGGTGTTCATGGCCGACGTGTTCGTGCCATGCGACGAGTGCGCCGGGAAGCGCTTCAAGCCGGAAATCCTCGAGGTCACCCTCAACGGGCGCAACATCCACGACGTGCTCCAGCTGACCGTGGACCAGGCGATCCGGTTCTTCCCGTACGAGGAGAAGCTCGGACAGTCGCTCTGGCACCTGCAGCAGGTCGGGCTCGGCTACCTGCGACTGGGGCAGAGCGCCACGACGCTCTCGGGCGGCGAAGCCCAGCGCGTGAAGATCGCGCGCGAACTCGCGTTTTCGGCGCGCAGCAGCGGTCGC
The DNA here is from genome assembly GCA_020846935.1 of Gemmatimonadaceae bacterium. Classification (NCBI taxonomy): domain Bacteria; kingdom Pseudomonadati; phylum Gemmatimonadota; class Gemmatimonadia; order Gemmatimonadales; family Gemmatimonadaceae; species Gemmatimonadaceae bacterium. Next base: position 149,247 of record JADLCY010000010.1, on the reverse strand, counting down.
AAGCTCTACCTGCTCGACGAACCCACCACCGGGCTCCATCTCGATGACGTGCGCAAGCTGACGACCGTGCTCGACCGCCTCGTCGACGCCGGCCACACCGTGGTGCTGATCGAGCACAATCTCGATGTCATCAAGCTCGCCGACTGGATCATCGACATGGGCCCGGAGGGCGGGAGCGGCGGCGGGCGCGTGGTGGCGATGGGTCGGCCCGAAGACATCGTGAAGGAGCCGTCGTCGCACACGGGGCGGTTCCTGGCGCCGATGCTGCGCGGGTAGCACGCGGATCCTCGCGTGCGTCACCCCGACGGCCACAAGGGACCCACGCGTCGACGACGTGCGCGTGTTGTGCTGCGGGGCGCAGGGCGGTGGATGGTGATCCCCCCGACTCGGTGCACCTTGGTGGCGAACGCTACTCATAGGCTGGGCATTCGTCTTCGGGGATCCGTTGATGGTCATGCCATGATTCGTCTGGCACCCTCAACAACACGGATTGGGCGCGCTGGTTGCTCCCGATCGAGGATGATGCGACCCGCGCGCGCGTCGACCTAACCCTGCCCTGCCTCGAGGCGCCTCATCTGGATCCTCCGGACCAGTTCCGCGCTGACCGTGCGCGGGAGATAGCGTCCGATCCACGCGGCGACCCGGTTGCGGAAGCCGGTGAGAATCACGGGACGGCCGGCCATCGTGCCGCGAAAGGCGAGATCGGCGACCACCCGGGAGTCCATGGCGGGCGCCCCTCCCGGTTTCGCGCGGGGTGAGATCCCGGCGACCCGCGCGAAGCCCGTGCGCGTGGGTCCCGGGCACACCGCGCTGACCGTGACCCCCGTCCCGCGGCACTCGTTATGCAGCGCCTCTGAGAGCGACAGGACGTACGCCTTGGACGCGTAATACGTCGCCATGAGCGGCCCGGGCTGAAAGGACGCCACCGAGGCCACGTTCATCACGTGTCCCGCGCCATTGGCGCGCAGCCAGGGCAGCACGCCCCGCGTCAGGTGCGTGAGTGCGCTCACGTTCACGTCGATGAGCGTCCGTTGACGATCGATCGGCAGCTCGTGGAACCACCCGTGCGTGCCGAGCCCGGCGTTGTTCACCAGGGCGTAGAGTCGGTGGCGCTCGGGCGCGATGGCCTGGATGACCTGTTCGCAGCCGTCGCTGGTCGAGAGGTCCGCGACCACTACGCGGCACCGGACGCCACGGGTGGCCGCGAGGTCAGTGGCGACGTCCCGCAGCAGCGTCTCACGCCGCGCGACCAACACGAGGTCGAAGCCTGCCGTGGCGTAACACGCGGCCAGGTCGCGCCCGATCCCCTCGGACGCCCCGGTGATCACGGCCAGGCGGCGCTCCTTATCCTGAACATTCGGCACCCGGGGAGATTATCGCCTCGCTGGGGCACGGACCATCCGGAGGAGCTCGCAGGTCGCGGGTCAGTTCAACGGTCCCACCAGCGACCTCGCATGTGAGCATCCTGGCCCTTGCACACCGGAACGACCGGACCGGTGACGTGTCGCGACGCACGGCGGCGATCACCGCTGTGCGCACGCCCGGCTCGAACTCGGCCTCGCCGCCCAGTCGCGTACTGACGGGCCGGCGTTGCCCATCGCAAGATTGTGCGCATGCGATTCCTCCTCATGGTCAGCGTGGCCACCATCGGCTGCGCGACCGCCCCTGCGCGCGTGGCCGACCTTGCGCCGTCGCCACCCGCCGACGCCGTCGTGACCCTCTTGCACCTGAACGACGTCTACGAGATCACGCCCATCGAGGGTGGCCGCGCCGGCGGGCTCGCGCGAGTGGCCACGGTGCGCCAGCGACTGCTCCGCGAGCGCGGTCAGGTGCTCACCACCCTCGGTGGCGACTTCATGTCACCCTCCGCGCTCGGGACGGCGCGCGTCGACGGCGAAGCCCTGGCCGGTCGACAGATGGTGGCCGTACTCAACGCCATGGGCCTGGACTGGGCCACGTTAGGCAATCACGAGTTCGACATCGCGGAGCGCCTGTTTCAGGCTCGCGTACGCGAGTCGCGCTTTCGCTACGTGATCAGCAACGTGACCGACACCGCGGGTGTGCCGTTGAGCGGCACGGTGCCTCGGGCCATCGTGCGCGTGGCCACGCGCGGGGGCCGCGTGATCACGCTGGGGCTCGTCGGTACCTTGCTGCCTGCGACGCGCGCCCCGTGGGTGCGCTACCAGGACCAGTGGGCCGCCGTCCGTCGCGAGGTGCAGCGGTTGCGCGATTCGGTGGACGCCGTCATCGCGATCACGCACCAGTACTACTACGAAGACGACCGGCTCGCCTCGGAGGTCGACGGCATCGACGTGATCGTGGGCGGACACGAACACGACAACTTTCTGCTGCGGCGCGGTGCGCGTCGCACGCCCATCGTGAAGGCGGACGGCAACGCGCGCAGCGCCCAGGTGGTCACGCTGCATTTCGGTGCGCGCGGCACGCGGCCCGTGGTCACGACGGAACTCGTGCCGATCACCGACAGCATCCCCGAAGATCCCACCGTGCGCGCCGAAGTCGAGCGCTGGCTGGACGTCGCGTTCGCGGGCTACATCCGGGATGGGTTTGCGCCGCGCGAACTCGTGGCGACCATTCCCGAACCGCTCGATGCGCGCGAGTCTGTGATGCGCGCGCGACCGACGAACATGACCGAACTGATGCTGGCCGCCATGCGGCGCGAGGCGCCCGCGGCGGAGATCGGCATCTTCAACGCCGGCAGTATTCGCATCGACGACGTGGTGCCCGCCGGCCCGGTGACGCAATACGATGTCATCCGCATCCTGCCATTTGGCGGCCCGCTCGCGACCGTTCGCGTGACGGGTCGGCTCATCGCGCGCACCCTGCTCACCGGGAGCCGCAACGTGGGCATCGGCGGCTTTCTCCACACGTACGGCGCGGTGGTGCAAGGCGACCAGGTGATGGTGAACGGGCAGCCGATCGACCCCGACCGCGTGTACACGGTGGTGACGACGGACTTTCTGCTGACGGGGCGTGAGGCCAACCTGCCCTTCTTCGTCTTTCCGGCCCCGGAGGTCACCGACAGGAGGAACCTGCGGGACGTGCGGGTGCCGCTGATGGAGGAGATGCGGGCGCGGTGGGGCGCTCGCGGGGGACCGGGCGGAACCGCGCAGGCTGGTGGGCCGAAGGGCCGTGGATCCGGGTGATGGACGGGCCGGCGCCCCTGTCTCGGCGCCGGGAATCCGGCTACCAGTGCCTCCGTGCGCCGCTTAGTTTTCGCGGACCATTCCCGAGTAGCTCAGGTGGTAGAGCAGGTGACTGTTAATCACCCTGTCGGGGGTTCGAGTCCCTCCTCGGGAGCTTGTGGGGCCAGCGTTCACAGCGCTGGCCTCATGTCGTTTCTCGGGCACTTTGGCAGAGTAACCGTGTCACGAGTTTGCCCTCCGCTAGTCGCGCGCCTGAGCTCGCACCATCTCCTTCGCCATGGGACGGGCTTTCCATGGATGGACAGGATCATCTTCTCGTCCACGTGACGAGGTTCTCGGCGATCAGCCAAGGATCGTCCCCCGCCCGCAGCTGGTGGACGGTGTGGGTGTTGCGGCACTGAATCGACCCGGGATTCCCGGAGGCAAGACGTGGAGTGCGCCACTCTCGCGTGGGTCAGCTGGTACAGCACGCACCACGTAACGGAACTCTTGGGCTTCTTGCCACCGGCCGGCCCGCGCCGAACCTCGAGCTCGTGGGCACCCGCAAAGTCTCGGGCACCCGAACCAAACCCACAGGGAACCTTCACACTCCCTGCGATGCAACAGATGGCGCTTTCCCAAGCACCCACCGCGAAGTGCCTGCTTTAGCGCCGTTTCACGGAACCCATCTTCGCCAGGACGACGAGAGCTGACGCACCCAACTCCTCCATACGGCTCCGATAGTCGTCCGCGAAGGAATCGGAGGCTGCTCCGGCCCCCAACGCGAGGTTCTGGTGCAGAAAATCACGCAGCCACAGCTCGACTACATCAACAGAGCATGCACGGACCTCGACACCTCTTGAGGCTACGGCAACGAACGGCGCGCCGCGCGTGAGCAACCGACGCAGATCGAGACGCTGCGGTAGCTTGCCTGAATAGGGTCCCAAGCGAACGGCAAGCGATCGAGAATCCACTACCGAGGCGCTGCAAATCACCGGCCTTGCCAGCTGCTCGAGGTGGTGCTCGAACTCTACCGCGGTAAGATCGATGAGCGATCCCTCCACACGAAACAGGACATCTGATTCTGTGGCCGCGACGCCTGCTTCTATGCGACACCCGTGGAGACAAAGTTCGGCAGCAGAGCGGATGTCATTGCGCCCAGGAGGGATCACCTTTGTCATCCTAGTACTTGGCCGACTTGAACCAGCCCCACATTGCTCGGCAGAAGAGCTTCCCCGTAGCCGTTACGGTCATTCCACCGCGCGTATACGTCCCATAGTAGGTGCGGATTGCGAAGCCGAAAGACCGACCCGGCTGTGACCTCGTAAACACTCACAGTTCGTTCTGACCTTCAATGCTGATCGTGTTGAAGGAGATTTGGGGAGGGCACCCCGAGAATCCTGGGCCACGAACGCCGACGATGTCTTGACGCTTGCCGGGATGCCCCTGCGGCTCCCCTGAAGCTCGCGAGTAGCCGAAGCCTCCCCCGCCCCAGTATGGCGAGTAGTTGGTCAGCAGTCAAAGATCTGGATCGTTGGCAGAGTAGTAGAGAGTCGCGGTTTGGCTATAGGGTCCCTCCTCGGGAGCTGGAAGCGGACAACACGACAAAGCCCGTCGCGCCAGCGGTGGGCTCTGTCGTTCAGTGATTTGAGGGCAATTGTACACGCTCGGCAAGTCCGACCCGGGAGCCGACGCTGAACTCGGACAACCGACGGCATCCGCGTCGCCGGCGACCCTACTTGGTCACCGCCCCCATCTGCACCACCTCGAACGCCGAGGACGGCACGCGCTTGAGCGTACCCAGGTTCGCGTCACTCCAGCGTGGATCGGGAGCGCCCGAGACATACCACCCACTGCCATTGTCGGCCATGAACATCCCGTACGCCTTCATCGCGTTGAGAATCACGCGGACCTCGGCGGGATAGCCGCTCACGTCAAAGCTCGCCTTGAGCCGCACCCGCATGCCCATCGGCGGCAACGCGCTCGAGGTGTCGCTGCTCGCGAAATGACGCGCCGGCGTCACGAACCCGCGCCGAGTGCGTGGACAAGTGAAGCGCAGCGCATGGTCGATGCGCTGGCGAACCACCGCCTCGTCGTAGCGCACGAGCCCCGGAAAGATCGGCAGCCCGGCCGCGTCCGCGGACGTCCAGTACATCGGACGCAGCGCGTTCGAGTTGAGATCGAAGATGGCGCCTGAGCCGGCGCGCCAGCTGCGGCCACCGTTGATGGGATGCGCGTCGAACACTTCGTAGAGCTTCCAGTTCAGCGTATCGACGATCAGAACGTGTCGATCGCCGGTGCCGTTCGGCCCGCCTTCGATGGGCGGGTTCATGGGGATCGGATACGGACCGGGATCGCTTTCGCTGGCGTACTGGAACGTGATCGGGCGCTTGACCTGTTTGGCGCCCACGAGCACGTACGGAATCCCGTTGGGCGCGCCGTTCCACGTGGTGCCAAAGTCGGGATGCAGATTGCGCAGGCCACACGACGCGATGAGGGTCGAGGATCGGGGGTCCACGGGCGCCGCACTGATGTCGGTATTCCACCAGTTGTCCGCGGGAAACGGACGCCGGCCGTTGAGCGGTCCGTTCGCCACCCACAGATCGGCGTCGTCGGGAAGCACCGGGGCGCCGGTATCGGGCGAAGCGCCGGGATCGGCGGGTGCGCCACAGGCGGCCGCGGCGAGAGCAATGGCAAACAGGAGCGACAGTCGCATGGGGAGGCGTGAGAGCGTCCCCGCATGATGCGACCGCACCCCTCCGCCGTGCGGTGCCCCTGACGCCGCCACACAGGTGCGCTACGTCACCGGTTGCGCCCGCGGCGTGACGCTCGAGACCCTGCGCGCTCGGGGTCGGTACATTCCGCCATGACCAGGGCACATACGAACGCCGACGACCCCGTCTCACGCTGCGGCTGGTGCGGTAGCGACCCGCTCTACGTCCACTACCACGATACCGAGTGGGGACGCCCGGTCTCCGACGATCGGCGGCTCTTCGAGAAGCTCTGCCTCGAAGGGTTTCAGGCCGGCCTCGCCTGGATCACGATCCTTCGCAAGCGCGAGCACTTCCGTGCCGCATTCGACGGCTTCGACTTCGAAAAGGTGGCGCGCTATACCGCGCGCCATGTGACGACGCTCCTCGGCAACGTCGGGATCGTCCGGCATCGAGGCAAGATCGAGTCGACGATCAACAACGCGCAGCGAGCGTGTGACCTCATCGACGAACGTGGCTCCATCGGATCGCTCGTCTGGTCCTACGAGCCGCCGGACGCGAGCCGGCCGCGCCGCCTCACGCCAGCGGTGCTCTCCACGCTTGCCACGACGCCCGAGTCCACCGCGCTCTCCAGGGACCTCAAGAAGCGCGGGTGGACGTTCGTCGGCCCCACCACGATGTACGCGGCGATGCAGGCCATGGGCGTGGTCAACGACCACGTCGAAACCTGCCATGCGCGTGCCATCGTAGAGAAGGAACGATCCGCCTTCCCTCGCCCGCGCTGAACATGACCACCCTGCTCCGCCTGCTGGCCAACGCCGCCGCGCTCTACGCGGCGACGCGCCTGGTCGACGGCATCTCCTGGCGCGGCGAGCCCCTGGGTCTCGCCGGCGTCGCGCTGGTGTTCGCCGTCGTCAACAGCGTCCTCAAGCCGATCGTCCGGTTCTTCTCGTTCCCGTTCATCATCCTCACGCTCGGGCTCTTTTCGCTCGTGATCAACGGGGCCATGCTGTTGCTCACCTCACGCCTGTCCGAGACGCTGGGGCTCGGCTTCCACGTCCGCGGACTCGGCGCCGCGTTCTGGGGCGCGCTCGTCGTGAGCATCGTGAGCATGGTGCTCAACAGCGTGCTCCTCGACGAGAAGCAGAAGAAGGGGTAGGAGCTTCGGCTGGCACCAGCGCCTCCGACCAGTGCGCTGAGCGAGAGCCACGGGATCGGTGCAGAGCCTGACTTCGGCCGTGCGGAGACCCGCCTTTCTCGACGCCTTCGACGCAACAGTGATTTCGCGACGTCCTGGCGAGCCGTACGCCAGGAGCCTGGTTACTGCGCTCTCAAGCTCCCGAACTCTGTACGGCCCTGCTGCAGCGCGACGACGTCGTCGTCCGCCAGCTGCTCCACCATGCGCTGGCGGCCGCTTCGCGAAGCGCATCGCGAACCCCGCCACGCCGAGCGTACAGCGCGCACCATGTCGGGCAGGTGCCTAACGCACTGGCGAATCGGCGCGGCGACTGGACTCGGCGGGCGTCGCCGTCGTGCCGAGACCGGCCAGCGTCGGGTGTTCCCGGATGAGATCGGCCAACGCACCGCGACTGTCGACCCCGAGCTTGCCAAAGATGTTGGACAGGTGCGTACTGACCGTGCGCGACGAAATGTCGAGTTCGCGGGCGATGTCCTTGTTGCTCCGGCGGCGCGACACGCAGCGCGCGATCTCGAGTTCGCGCCCGGTGAGCGCGCCCGCGCCTTCCATCACCTGACGCGGTGGCAACCGCACCCCAAGCGAGCGCAGCTGGCTGCGCGTGCCCCGCAACTCGAACTCGGCGCCAAGCCTGACAAAGGTGTCGTGCGCGTGCCGCAACTGGCGCACGGCATCCTCGAGCCGACCATCCAGTTCGAGCACCTGCGCCGCATTTCGGCGCAGGCGCGCCGCGTGAAACGGGAACGGGATGGCCTCCAGATCGTCGGCCGCGGCCAGGAGGCGCTCGGACGCATCGCGCCGGTGATCCCGCAAGCGGGCAATCAACGCATCGATCGCGTCCGCCCAGGCCACGCCCAGTCGATGATCGAGGGACCGGGATTCCGCTCGCAAACGACGCCCAACAGCTTCTGCCCTGGTGAAGTCCTGGAGCCAGAGGGCGGCTTCGGCGCTTTGGGGCAGGAGACGATGAATGGCCCACGCGACGTAGCCATAGCGGTCGGCCAGCTCGAGCCCGCGCTCTCCCATGGCCAGTGCTTCACGCCACTCGCCGCGATGCAGATGCAGGGCGGCCCGCCCCGTATGCGCCAGCACGAGGTTGTGCACGTTGGCCGGTAGCGCCTCGCCCGCGCGATCCGCGCCGCTCAAACCCCAGGCCTCATCGAGGAGCCGAGTGGCTTCGTGCAGCTGATCCCGACCAAGATGTACCAGGCCGGTCCACACGAGGATGCGAGGGAGCAGCGTGTGCGGCGCCACCGCACGGGCCAGCGGAATCGTCGTGCGCGCAGTTTCGAGCGCCTCCTGCCATTCCCCCGAGATCGATGCGTGTTCGATCGCGACCTCGGCCGTCGCGGCCTGCAACGGCGGCGAGTGGAGGAGATTCGCCAACCGCTCCGCCTCGCGACGGTGCAAGGCGATGCCCTCTCCGTCTCCATGGAGCCCGGCCAGCGTCGCGAGCGCCCAGTGGACCGACCACGCCACCTCTTCATCGCCTGCCACGCGCGACGCCTCCAGCGCACGGGCAGAATGGTGTTCCACTTTCGCGATCGGCCCTGTCCATCCGTAGATGAGGACGAGTGCGCGATGCACACGCGCCCGCAACAGTGGATTGCCCTCGCGCTCGACGTCGTCGACCACCTCCTCCAGGAGGCGCGCCCCGTCCGCGCTGCGACCGATGGACTGCAGTGCCATGGCCGTCGCCACGCGCACGCGCACCACGAGGTCCGGTCGCGCGGCGAGGCGTGCTGCACGTTCGGCCTCGGCAAACTCCTCGAGCGCGCGGTCGACGCGGCCCTCGATCACGAAGGCGTTGGCCGTGCGTCGGCGTACCTCGGCGCGTGCCTCGTGGTTGCCCGCGGCGTCTGCCGCGTCGCGCGCGCGGAGCAAGAGCCGGCGCGCCTCGGGCGCGTTGCCCGCACGTTGCGTGGCGAGAGCCGCGTCCTCGAGGAGTCGAATGACCTCCAGCGGATCGAGCACCGGCTCGGGCTGTCGGTCAGCCACCGCGAGCGCGTCGCGCAACCATGCGGCGGCCTCGGGGTCGGCTCGCCTTGCCAGCGCATCGCGGCCGGCGCGAATGAGATGAGGAATCGAGGCGGGGGTCGCAGCGAGCCCCCCGTTTGCGAGGTGCAGCGCCACATCGGCTGCCGCGTCCGGTCCGGCGTATCGCTCGATCGAGGTGGCGAGGGCACGGTGCAGCGCCCGTCCCCGCGCCTCCGAGATGCCCTCGGCCACGGTCATCCGCACGATGTGTTGCGCAAACACATAGGGTCCGCCGCCGATCGTCGGCGCACACAGGATCTGGCGCGCACAAAGCGCATCGAGTGCATCCGCCAGTGCCGATACGGCGAGCCCGGTGACCGATTCGATCACGTCGAGCGTCGCGCGCGGCCCGGCGAGCGCCACCACGTCGGCCACCTGCAGCACGTCGCTGGCGTATCCTGCGAGCCTGGCCCTGACCATGGCGCGCACCGACTGCGGGATCTCGCCATCCATCGGGGTGACGAACCCCTTCCAGCCCGCGGGTCCGACGCCCAGCGTGCCGGCCTCGATCAACGCCTTGAGCGTCTCGTCGATGAAGAACGGAAGTCCGCCGGTGCGTTCGTGCAGCGAGTCCACGAACGCGGCCGGGACATCGGGTCCAAATACCCCGTGCAGCATGTCGGACACGTCCTGCCTCGTCAGCGGGCTCAGCTCGCGGCGGACGGTGCGTGGTCGCCCGGCGAGCGAACGATCCACCTCCTGCACCCGCTCGGCCATTCGGTCATCCGGCACGTACGTGTACGCGAGCAGCAGCCGTTCGGCCTCGAGCTGGCGGCCAACGAAGTGCAGCAGCTCGAGGGACGACGTGTCCGCGTAGTGGGCGTCGTCGAAGACCAGCACGAGCGGCTCGCGTTGCGAGAGGCGGTCGAGGAACCGCGCGAAGTTCCAGAACAGACGTCCGCGTCCGTCGGCGTCGCCCCCCGAAGCGGCGTGGGCCGGAGCGCGGGTGCCGAACGCCGGGACGATGCTCGACAGCTCCCACTCGGCGCCTCGCGCGAGCACGGCGCTCGGACCGCTCCCGAGCGCCGCGAGCAGGGGCGTGAGCGCATCCGACCACATGCCGAACGGTCGGCCGGCCTCGACGGCGTACCCGCGACCGACCGCGGTGACCATTCCCCGGGCGCGGGCCTCCGACACCAACACGTCGACCAGGCGCGACTTCCCCACACCCGACACACCGCGCATGCTCGCGACGCGGCCGCCCCCGTCCATGACGTCGTCGAGCGCGAGGCGCAGCGAGGCCACGTCGGATCGGCGCCCGACGAGGGGAAGGGCTGCGATCGGGCCGGGCTTCACTCCGGCGCCGCTGGACGCGCTCATGCCCTGCCATTGAAGGATATGGGCGTCAAGTCTCGCGCACTGGAACCCTTCCCCGCAATAGGGCGCACGCCCCCGACTCACCCGCGACCTGCGCCAGGTTCGGCATGCCGCGCGCCTTTAGTCGAACTGACCGCATGAACGGACCAGCCGCCCCCGCCTGCGCCGGGTGGCTTTCGATGCTGGTTGCACCGCCCTCATATTTGGGGACGCAGGTACGCCAGGCTCCGCATTCCCCTCCCCCACCGCCATGTCCCCCGGAGACCAGCAGTCCTCAGACTCCACGGCGCCGCAAGCCCTCGGCTTCCTGCGATCGCTCTGGCGCCTCAACCACCTCCTGGAACGCCAGTCACGGCTGATGGCGCGGGAACTCGGCGTGACGTTTCCCCAGCGCACCGTCATTCGACTCGTCGGCCAGCGGCCCGGCGTGTCACCCGGTGACCTGGCCAGCTACCTCCACATCGACCCGGGAACGCTGTCCACGATCCTGCGGGGTCTGGAGCAACGCGGCCTGATCGCCCGGGGCACCGATCCCGACGATCGCCGCCGCGTGCAGATCAGGTTGACCGACGCGGGTCACGCGCTCGAGTCCCCTTCCGCGGAAACGGTCGAGGCCGTGCTGGCCCGCGTGCTGGGCGACTGGAGCGAGGACCACAAGCGCACGTCGATCGAACTCATGAACGCGATCAGCGACGGCCTGGCGAAGGCAGGGCTCCCACAGCGACGCCGCCGACCCTGAGCTGCCGAGCCCAATGACAACGGGGGGGAGCCAACCGGCTCCCCCCCAATTGTCGTGCGACTGCAGGCTCTTACGCACTGCGATCGAGGCAGCCGGTGAACTTGGGGTTGTTGCGTTCGGGAGTCGTGACGGGGAGGCTGACATCTGTGCCAAAGTCGCCGCCCTTGAAATGAGGCCCGATCGGGAAGACGCTGTTCACCGGACGGTTGTACTGACGGATGAGGCGGCGCATGTCGCTGAGCCGCTGGCCGCGGCTGAACGTCCACAGCGCCTTCTCGCGGAAATGCAGGTCGATGCGTGCCGCCTGGTTTCCGGGATCCGCAAGTGCTGGTAGGGCGCTCACCGGGACGCTATGAAGCGTTGGCGGAGCACTTCGCAGAGCGTTGAGGATCGAGAGCCACTGCGTCGCGTTGCCATCACGAAGCGCTTTCTCCGCCTCGATGAAGCGGGCATCAATCCCGTTCACGACGTCGACCGAGGTCAGTTGGTCGTAAATCGCGGTCGTGTTGGTATAGGTCTGTCCATCCTGGCCGGCGCTGCTGCGTTTGGTAACTGGCAGGCGAGGGTCGTTGAGCGAGGCAAACGGAATTGCATTCGGCACCCGGATATTGCGCTGGTTGCCCTGGACCGAATCGCCCACGGTGTAGCGCTGCGCCGAAAGCCCCTGGCCCCAGATGGTATTCGTTTGGGACGTCGTGGAGAACGTCGATTGATATGCAAACGAGGTCGGGATACCGGCTACGGTCGCCGCCGCCGCATCGACCTGGTTCAGGCCGAGCTGCGCCCGCCCCTTGGCCACACGCGCGGCGCGCGTGATGAGTACGGACGTTGCGTCCGAGGCCGAGCCCACGGTGGTCACCGCGGAATCGAATGCCGCGATTGCCGCGTTGTACACCTGCGCGATCGTCTGCGGATCACCCAGAACCACGGTTTCGCCCGACCCGTCGGAGAGCGGGATACCGTTACAGAAATCGGACGCGAGCTGCAGGTCAGCGAAACCACGGGCGAAGTACATCTCGCCAATGGTGGTTGTGGCGCCCGGCAGCCACTCGCGGAGCTCGCTGATGGCCTGATTGGCCGACGTACGCGTGCGGTACAGCCGATAGAGCATACCGGTTATGGAGCTGTTGTCCTCCCGGATTCTCCGCTGGTCGGTCTCGTCGTTCTGGACGAATGTGGAACTCGTGGCCCATTCATCGGCGAGCAGGCCTCCGAACAGCCACGTGCTCTCGTTTCCAGCCGTGATGGCCGTGAGCCGGGAAATGGTGCCGTTTGCGAGGGCACGGGCGCCCTCGATCGACTTGGTTGCGCCGGGATTGATCAGATCGGGATCCGTGGCTTCGAGCAGCGAGTCGGTAATTCCGCTGCAGGCGGTCGTCGACAGGAGCCCGAGGGCCATGGCGGCACGGGCAAACCGCCCGCCCGAGAAAATGCGATGCATCAGCATGGTCTTGAGGTAGGCGTTAGCGATTGATGTTGACACGGAGGATGTAGTACGACGGCAGGCCGAGCGTCTGGAAGTCACCACCCGGGCTGTCGGCACCCGTGGTGAGCTGATAGTCGTTCTCCGGGTCCACGCCGCGGTATTTCGTCCACTTGGCGATGTTGCGACCCGTGAGCAGGACGCTCACCCCACGGCTCTTGAACAGCCGCTGTGACAGGCTCGGTGCCAACGTGTATTGCACGGTGAGCTCGCGGAATCGGAGCAGCTCGCCATCCTGGAAGAAGCCGTCGAGCGTCGCCGCCGGGTGGTTGCGGGTTGCGACCACCATCGCCTGGTCTTCGAACGATGCGTTGGGGTTCTGCAGACCACCGCAGTTCTGGCGCGACACACAGCGGATCCGCTCGGTGTTGTTGTACCACTTGTGCCCGCCGCGGTAATCCAGGAGTGACTGGATACGGAGGCGGCGGTTGAAGAGATCGAACCCGTTGGTCAGCGTCGCGACATGCCGGGGCTGGCTGTAGCCTCGGAACGTGAACGAGTCGGCCACGAACACTTCGTTGAGATTCTGGTCGGCGTTGTAGGTCAGGATCTTGTCGCCGTTCTTGTCGTTCCAGCCCGTAATGGCGCGCGCCCAGAGTCCGAACATGGGGTACCCTTCGACGGCACGCGTCGTGGTACCGATCTGCGGCGGCGTACCGCCGAGCGAGACGAGCTTGTTGGAGTTCGTCGACGCGTTGAGCGAAACGTCCCAGGCAAACGCACGGCGGTCGAGGAGCTGGGCGGTGACGAGGGCCTCGAGGCCCTGGTTCCGCACCGACCCGAGGTTCGTTCGCTGGTTCGTCGGACCACCGAGGGACGGTGGCACGATCGCCGAGATGATCGCGTCCTGTGTCTTCTTGCGATAATAGGTGAAGTCGAGCGACAACCGATTGTCGAACAGCTTGGTCTCGAAGCCCGTCTCGAACTCCGTGGATTTCTCGGGCTTGAGATTCGTGTTGCCGATGGAGCTATACGTGATTGCCGGCGTGTCGACACCCCGAGCGTTGGCGATCGTCGAGCCATAGTACCGAAGGGCATCATTCGGCCCTGGTTGCACACCGGATGAACCGATGGCGGCGCGGAAGCGGAAGGAGTTCATCCACGAGGCGTCCGGGAAGAACGACTCATCGGAGAGCAGCCAGGAGACCGAGCCCTTCGGGTAGACCACACTCTGGAAGTCCGTTCCGAACGCCGAGTTCTGGTCGGTTCTCACCGCCGCCGTAAGAAACAGGCGGTCATTGAGCGCCGCCGCCTGCTCGACAAAGATGCCCAGCGTCTTCTGCAACGTGCTGGCCTCGTCCGCCGTAGGAACGGCCCCGGAACCCGCCGTCTGGGAGCCCGGCGCGAGCTGCTCACCAGTGGCCGAGCCCAGCTCGAACAGGTAGTTCACGTACTGCACACCCCCCGTGGTCTTCATCTGGAGCCACTGCCTCGGCGCCCAGCTCGCCGTCGAACCGAGATCCACCGTAAAGTTTCGGATGTCGGTGCGCGTGTTCTGCTTGAAGCCTTCACGATACAGGGCCGTGATCGGCGGGCCCTCGCCGCGGAGGAGGAGATTGTCGTCGACGCGGTCGGTCAGGTCATTGCCAAGAGTCGCCCGATTCTGCAGCCAGCTCGTGGGACGCCAGTTGGCATTGACCGAGCCGATGAAGCGGTTGACGCGCTGACCGGCCTTCTCCTGCCACGTGTATCCTGGCGTCCACGCCCGGTATCCATAGAGCGGTGTTCTCAATCCACCGCCAACGAGGCGATCAGGCGCGCAGATCTTGCAGCCCGGGCCTCCGAACGCCTGCGAGCCGAGGCCGGCGGTGGCGTTCGACTCGAGCGTGAAGCGCTGACCGAGATTGATGAAGCCAGTGGACGCGGCGATATCGAGCGTTGGACTGACGGCCGCGTTGAGGTTCGCGCGAACACTGGTCTTGCCCAGAACGTTGGGACGCCTGGTATAGTCGTGCTTGGGAAGGCCGAGTGAATCGAGACGCCGCGCCTCGAATGGCGGCAGCTCCAGCACACCCGTTTCGTCCTCGCGCTCGCCCGACACGAAGTAACGGACCGCCTCGGTACCGCCAGCGACATTTGCGCCATACTGGAACCGATATCCGGTGCTGAGCGGGCTGACGTCGTCGTCCTTGAACAGGTTATAAGACGCCAGCGAATCGATCGTGCAGAATCCCGACGAAACCGTGGGCAGGTTGCACCCGTTGATGCCGAGCTTTGTGCCGTTCGATACCCGAGTGCCAAAAATCGTGAAGGCGGTCGGGTACTGCGTGTTGTCCTTGAGAATCCCGCTCTCGCCGTACAGTGTCCACCGGGCCGCACCGGCCCGGCCACGCCTGGTCGTGATGAGCACCACGCCATTCGCCGCATCGGTGCCGTAGAGGGTTGCCGCCGACGGACCCTTCACGATCTCCATGTTCTCGATCTCTTCCGGGTTGATGTCACCGATTCGGCTCGGCTGCGAACCGCCCGTGAAGAGGTTCGACGATCCCACGTTGTTCGACATGCGAACGCCGTCGATGATGAAGATCGGATCGTTCGAGAGCGACAGCGAGTTCTGCCCCCGAATGCGAATACGCGCACCGGATCCCGTCTGCGAGCCGCTGGTGACGACCACGCCGGCCGTGCGCGAGTTCAGCAAGTCGTTCACGTCACGCACGGGTGACGCCTCCATCACCTTGGCCACATCGATCGAGGCCACCGCGTTACCGATCTCGACCCGTCTCGTCTCCCCGGTCGCCGTGGTCACGACCGGTGCCAGGGAAACCGCAACCTGCGTCAACGCAAACTCCACGTCCACGGTGCCACCGGCGGTTACAGTCACCGGCTTCTTCTGCTCCGAGTAGCCGACGCGAATCACCCGGACCGTGTGCGCCCCGACCGGCACTCCACGAATGGAGAACGTGCCAGCGCTACTCGTAAGGCCACCGAGGGTCGTGCCCACGATGACTACCTGCGCCTGGTCGACTGGCGAGCCGTCGGCGCTCACACGAACGTTCACCGTTCCCTGCGTGCCCTGTGCGGGCAGGGTTGCCGCGCTGAGCGCGAGCAGCCCGAGCCCGGCACTCAGGCCAATTCCGAACGAGCGAGTACTCATTCCGATATGCCTCCTGCGGGTTGTAAGGCAAACACGACGAGCGCTTCCTTCCTTCGCCGAACCTGGCGCCAGGTACCCTGGGGGTAGGAGTTCGGGATAACCGAGGCCAGCGGAGCGCAATGGGCGTCGGCACTAGAGTAGGAAGCGGCGCGGCAGGCGTCAATGCAAATGGGACGCGCGGCAGTCCGCGTACCCGGGTAGGGTGCGCCTCGTGGGGGCCGCGGCGGTCGACGCCAGCACGCCGGGGCCGAAACCAGCGTGCGGTACCATATTTACGACTCTCCTTCCGCCCTACCTCGCTCACCATGGCCAGCCCGGCACCGCTCGTCGCCGTCATCATGGGCAGCACCTCGGACTACGAGCACATGCAGCACGCCTGCGCCATGCTCGATGCGCTTCAGGTGCCCTTCGAGTCCCGAGTCGTTTCGGCGCATCGCACCCCGGACTGGATGTTCGAGTTCGCCACCTCGGCCGAGTCGCGGGGGCTCCGGGCGATTATCGCTGGTGCCGGCGGCGCTGCACATCTGCCAGGCATGGTGGCCGCCAAGACCACTGTGCCAGTCCTGGGCGTCCCGATTCCAGCAACCCTGCTCAACGGCCAGGACGCCCTGCTCTCCATCGTCCAGATGCCGGCTGGCGTGCCGGTAGGCACGCTCGCCATTGGAAAGCCCGGCGCGATCAACGCGGCCATCCTCGCGGCCGAAATCGTCGGTAACGAACGCCCCGATGTCCGTGAGCGACTCAAGGCCTGGCGCGCCGCGCGTCGCGACGAGGTCCTGGGACAAACCCTCCCATGAATCCGGTCCTGCCTGGCGCAACGATCGGAATCCTCGGCGGCGGACAACTCGGACGAATGACGGGCATGGCCGCGCGCACGCTCGGCTACGACGTCCACGTGCTCGATCCCGACCCGCACTGTTCGGCGCGCGACATCGCAAGTCACCTGATCACCGCCAGGTTCGACGACGCCGACGCCGCCGCAGAGCTGGCACGACGAGCGCACGTCGTGACGTTGGAGATCGAGCAGATCGCGCGGCCCGCCCTCGACGCGGTGGCCGCGATCGCTCCTTTGCACCCATCACCAGACGCCGTCTTCACCATTCAGGACCGCATTCGGCAGCGCACCTGGCTCGATCGCCACGCCATCCCCGTGGGGCCGTTCCGTGCCGTCAGCACCGCCGATGAATGTGCCGCCGCCGTGGCGGCCCTCGGCCCTTCCATCTGCAAGGCGCCGATGGGAGGCTACGACGGGCGCGGGCAAGTGCGCGTGAGAACGCCCCAGGAGGCCAGGGCCGCCTTTGAAACGTTAGGCAGCGGACGCTGCCTGGTGGAGCAGTTCCTCCCGCTGGACCTCGAGCTGTCCGTGCTCGTTGCGCGACGGACCGACGGCACGTCGGCCGTCTATCCGCCCGCCGTCAATCACCACGTCGCGGGCGTCCTCGACTGGTCGGTGTGCCCGGGGCCGCTGCCGGCGCCCGTGGTGGCGCACGCGCAGCAGATCGGTCGCGCCATCGCCGACACCCTGAACGTCGTGGGGCTGATCGCCTGTGAGCTGTTCCTCACCACGGACGGCCGACTGCTGGTCAATGAACTCGCCCCTCGACCGCACAACACCTACCATCACACCGAGCGTGGATGCTCCACGTCCCAGTTCGAGCAACTGGTGCGCGCCGTCTGCGGGCTGCCGCTCGGTGAGACGCGGTCCACGACGCCGGCGGCAATTGCCAATCTCCTGGGCGATCTGTGGCAGGGTGGCCCGCCGGCGTACGACCGCGCGCTGGCCGTCCCCGACGTGCGCCTGCACTTGTATGGCAAGACGTCGGCGCGCCCGGGGCGCAAGATGGGACACCTCTCGGCCGTTGCCTCGTCGGTCGACGAGGCCCGCGAGCGCGTGTTGAAGGCGCGCGAGCAAATGCGGACGTAGCGGGAGGTGGTGCAAAGCGACGCGGCGCCACCGCAACCGATGGCGCCGCTGTTGATACCCGCCGCAACATGGGCTCAGATCGCCTTGCTCAGTCCACCAAAGCGGCGATCGCGTCCGTGGAAGTCTTCGATGGCCGCGTCGAAGTCGGCCGTCCCGAACTCGGGCCACATGCGGCGCGAGAACACCAGTTCCGCGTACGCGCACTCCCATAGGAGGAAGTCGCTCAGGCGCTGCTCGCCTCCGGTCCGGATGAGGAGGTCCACGTCGCCGGCGGAGCCGTCGTCGTGGTTCACCGAGGCAAGGAGCGCGGCGAACGCCTCGCGCGACGGCTGCCGGCCGCCGCAAGCCGACGCGGCGCGTACCATCGTGTCGCGCGCGGAGTAGTCCACGGCGAGACGCAGGTGGAGCGCCGCGCACTCCTGCGTCGCTTCTTCGGCGGCCCGGATCGCGGTGACCAGTTCGGGCGAGAGGCGATCACGTCGGCCAACGACGCTGATGCGGACGTCGTTCTCCACGCATCTGGGCGTTTCCGCGGCCAGGTGCCGGCGGAATAGCCGCATGAGCGCCGCCACTTCGTCCTGCGGTCGGCTCCAGTTGTCGGACGAGAACGCGTACAGCGTCAGGCAGCGGACGCCGGTGCGGCGCGAATGCTCCACGATCTGGCGCACGGTCCTGGCGCCGGCCAGGTGACCGAACGTGCGCGGCTTACCGCGCTGGTTCGCCCACCGCCCGTTGCCGTCCATGATGATGGCGATGTGGCGCGGGATGCGCGCCGCGCGCGCCGAGTCCTCCGCGTCGCTCCGCATATCTCTCACAGTCGTCCCTCTCGCGTGATCCGGATGATGGCTTCCATGTGTTCGAGGTAGCGCTCCAGCGCCTTGCGGCCGGTGGCTGTCAGCGTGTAGTCGGTCCTCGGGACCCGCCCCTCGAACGTCTTTGTGCAACTCACGTACCCGGCATCCTCGAGCTTTCGTGCGTGTACGCTCAGGTTGCCGTCGGTCGTTCCCATGAGCGCCTTGAGGTCGGTAAACGACAGCGAGTCGTTCACGGCCAGCGCGCTCACGATCCCGAGCCTGACCCGTTCGTGAATCAGACGATCCAGCTCGGCCGCGGTCGCATCGCGTGCTGACCGCGCCGGGGGCTGAGCGGGTTGGGTGGCCGCCGAGGGGCGCGCGCGCGCGGCGGTGCCTCGCCTAGCCACCGTACTTCCTCGCGATGGCGGTGCCGAACAACAGGTGCAGACCCCCAAACCCGGCCGCCATCAGTGCGTTCAGCAGGACATGTCGCGTACCCTCGGCCCACACGGACGCGAGGACCACCGGGGCGCCAAGCGCGGTGGCGCCGAGCAGCATGAACGAGGCCCCCATGACGGGCACGATTGGCGTGGAGAGCGCGCCGCCGGCCATGACCGCCGCTCCGTACATGATGAGCCACACCCCCGGCAGGGCGACGAACCAGCCGGCCCGTACAGCGACCGCCGTGATGACCGCCCCCGTGATGAGGGCGGGCAGAAACGCAAGCGCGAGTTTGCGCGCGAGGGCCCCGCTCAGGGCCACCTCCATCCGTCGCGCCTTGCGGTAGGTCGAACCGACCGAGGTCACGAGGGCCAAAGGTGCCGCCCCGATCCAGGTGAGGAACCAGCGCGGGTCGTTGAGGTCGTTCCCGGACACGGCGTAGGCGAGGAGCGCGATCACGCCGGTGGCCGAGATTCCGCTGCCGGAAATGGCCGTGAACGAGCCCGCTCGCTCCATCGTCTCGCGGATGAACCGGAGATTGTCGAGGGCGCGGTCGGAGAGCGCGGGAGGCGCGTCGGAGCGGTCGAGCCGGAGGGGCTGTCGGGGCGTCACGGCCGAAGGCTAGCCCAGCGCCCGGGTGTCGTCAAGTGCTTTACAATACAAAGCACACACGGAGATACGGCGAGCACACGCCGCTCGGTGCCGCGACTCTGTACGATCCTTCGCGATAACCGAAGCCCTCCACACGCGGTCGTGTCCGGACTGCCTCGTCGGGCCGCGCCCATCGCGCGGATGCGTTCGGCCGGGAGCCGGGCCGACGCCTGACTGACGCCGGCCCGACTCCCACCCCTTCGCTACATCGCCACCCGCGGCCCCAGGAGCTTCTTCGCCTCGAGGATCCGCTCGTCGAGTTCCTGTCGCAGCTTGGCATACCGCGTGATGGCATCGCGACCGATCTTCTGGTCCGACCGCGTCGTCATCGTGTAGAGGTACTGGATGTGCGCCTGCAGTTCCGGCTTGGAGTAGCGGACCGACGGCATGATCACCTTGGCACGCAGTTCCTCGAGCAGCTTGAGCGTGTCCGCCGCTGAGGTGGCGGTGCGCAGCCGTGCACGCCCTTCCTCGATCGCGACCGCCAGCTGATTCACCTCGGTGACCATGTCGCGGACCTTGAGGTTGTGATTCAGCTGCTCGCGCAGGTCGGCGAGCGTGACGCCATCCTTCGCCACGCGAGGGTCCTGCCGCAGCGTGAGCGGCTGCACCTGCGTCACGCCACCGGCGGTCAGGCGAACCTGATACGCGCCCGGCAGCACCATCGGCCCGTTGCGACCGCTGCGCGCCGGGTTGGCGTCCCACGGTCCGGCGAGCGCGAGATCCCACGTGAATCGGTTGTGGCCCGGCGTGCGCGTGAGTCGCGGCGTGCCGCTCATCTCCGTCACCATCTGGCGCATGCTGGGCTGCGTCGTGGCGGTCTCTCCCGCTCCTTCGCTCACGAACGAACGCAGGATCTTGCCGGCGCCATCCAGGATATCCAGCCGCACCTGACCGGCGATGCCGTCGCCGAGCCAGTAGTCGATCTGCGCGCCCATGGGGGGATATTGCGGATCCGCCGGGTCGTTGCGGCTGCTCTCCACGCCCCCGAACGAACCGGCGTATCGACGCCGGTGCACTTCGGCCGGGCGGAACAGGTGGACGCCAGACGCGAGCAGGCGATCGCTCGCCTGGCGCACGGGCTCGAGGTTGTTGAGGATCCAGAACGACCGACCCTGCGTGGACATCACGAGGTCGCCGCGGTGCACACGGAGGTCCGTCACCGGGACCGCCGGAAGATTGAGCTGGAACGGCTGCCACGACACGCCGTTGTTGAACGAGATGTACATCCCGAACTCCGTGCCGGCATACAGCAGGCCTTCGCGCTCGGGGTCTTCGCGCACGACCCGGGTGGGCTCGTCCTTCGGAATGCCGTTGTCCCCTGTCGTCAGCAGGGTCCACGTCCTGCCGTAGTCGTTGGTCCGGTAGATGAACGGACGGAAGTCGCCTAACAAGTAACAGTGCACGGCGTAATACGCCGATCCGGCGCGATGGGGCGACGGTTCGATGTTCTGTGTGCGGCACCCATCCGGCGGGCCCTTGAAGTTGTTGCGCGTGAAGTCGGATGACGTGGCCACGAGCCCACGCGGCGTGATGTCGGTCCAGGTGCGGCCGCCGTTGCGCGTGATGAAGAACGGCCCGTCGTTCGCTCCGGTCCAGATCACGCCCGGCTCGCGCGGCGATTCGCGGATCGCGTACAGCGTGGAGAAGTACTCCTCACCGGTGACGTCGATCGTGATTGGTCCGCCGCTGGAGGATTGCTGGCGCTCCGGTGGATTGAGCGTGAGGTCCGGCGAGATGGTTTGCCACGTGACCCCGCCGTCGCGCGTGCGATGCACGTACTGCGAACCGTAGTACACGGTGTTGGGCTCGTGCGGCGACACCTCCATCGGCGACACGCGCTGGAAGCGAAGATCCAGATCCTTGCCAGGGTTGCCGTAGAGCGACTGCCCGCCGTTCCAGTACGGCTGCTCCTGACCGGAGCGCATGCTCATCCGCGAGAACTGCCCCTTGCACGCCCCATACACGGTGTCCGGGTTGGTGCGGTGCGGCATGATCGGGCCGGTTTCACACCCCGGTCCCTGCATCCACTCCTGCATCGGCGAATCGGGTCGCCCCGTCGTGAGCGGGAGGCTCGGCAGGATCAGCGTCGAGTTGTCCTGTTGCGCGCCGTAGAGCCGATAGGGGTACTGATTGTCCACCGCCACCTGGTAGATCTCGGCCGTCGGCTGATTGTAGATCGACGACCACGTGCGGCCGCCATCGATGGTGACGTTGGCACCACCGTCGTTCGACTGCACCATGATGTCCGGCGCCTGTGGGTTGATCCACAGGTCGTGGTTGTCGCCGTGCGGCACGTTCTGCGAGCGCCAGGTGCGGCCGTTGTCGGTGCTCTTGTAGAACCCCTCGCTGTACGTCCACACCGTGTTGGCGTCACGCGGGTGTACGGTCACGCCCGTGTAGTAGAACGGGCGGGTGAGCATCGGCCCGAAATCGCTGAGGAGCTTCCAGGTCTCGCCGGCGTCATCGGACCGGTAGAGGCCACTGCCGGGCTTGGCCTCGATGATGGCCCACACCGAGTTGGGCGAGGCGGGCGACACGGCGAGGTTGCTCTTGCCGAACAGCTCCGCCGGCAGGCCGCCGCCAAGCTTGTTCCACGTGACGCCGCCGTCCGTCGACTTGTACACCCCGCCCTCGCGCGCCCCCGAGACGATCGTCCACGGCTTGCGCTCGGCGCGCCACATCGAGGCGTACACCACCGACGGATTGCCGGGCATCATCTCGACGTCGACCGCGCCCGTGGAATCCGATACGAACAACGTCTTCGTCCAGGTGCGTCCGCCGTCGGTCGTGCGATAGACGCCGCGATCCACGTTGGGCTTGAACGGATTGCCGATCGCCGCCACCAGCGCCACCTGCGGATTGGTCGGATGGATGCGGACGGCGCCGATGTTCCCGACCGACGCCAGGCCAACGTGCGTCCATGTGGTGCCCGCGTCGGTCGACTTCCACACGCCGCGTCCGATCGCGACGTTCGAGCGATATCCGTCGGAGCCCGTGCCGGCCAGGATGACGTTTGGGTCGGAGTCAGCCACGTCGATGTCCCCCATCGACCCGACCGTGAAGTAACGGTCGCTGACGTTGAACCAGGTCTGACCCGCGTTGATGGTCTTCCACACGCCGCCACCGGTGGGGCCCATGTAGAAGGTGAGCGGCTGCTGGGGGACGCCGGTCACCGTGGTGACGCGGCCGCCGCGCGCGGGGCCGACGTTGCGGTAGCGGAGGCCGGCGAACAGCGAGGGCGGGACCGCCTTCGTGAGCGTTCGGGCCGCCGCCGGGGTCGTGGCGGGCGCCGCCTGGGCACCGGCGATCGTCGCGCCGGCGAGGGCGAGCGGGAGCAGGAGCAGCGAGCGAGTCATGGCAACATGGGGTGGCGGCGAGAAACCTGGGGGATCCCGACGAAAAACGGCGCGGAGGCCATGTGCCCCCGCGCCGCAAATCTGGCCAACGGACCCGGCCGCGACCAGCTACTTGAGCGTCACGTACCGCTCGAGCCGGGCAACCTCCTTGGTGTTCACGTACTTGCCGATCTCCCGGCGGAACTGGGCGATGTCCTTGTAGGGGCGGTACTCCTTGAACTCGTGGAGCATCTTCTGGCCCAGTCCCGGGATCGTGAGCAGGTCGGCGTCCGTCGCCGTGTTGAGATTCATCGGCACGTAGACATAGCTCTCCAGGCGCGCCAGCTCGGCATCGTCCACGTACTTATCGATCTCGCGATGGAACTGCGCGAGGTTCTTGTAGGGACGGTACTCCTCGAACTCGTGCAGCATGCGGTTGCCGACGCCGGGAATAAGGAGGATCTCTTCCTTGCTCGCCGTGTTCAGATCGAGGTGCAGGAAGAGCTTGCCGTAGGTCGCCTTGAGCTGATCGGCATTCAACGTGGGGCTCAGGACCGCGTGCAGCTCGGCCATGCGCAGGAACGGTCGCTTGTCAACGATGGTCTTCACGAGCGCGGGCGTGAGGTTCGGCACGGTGCCCAGTTGCTGCTCGGTCGCGAGGTTGGGGTCGAGGAGTGAGGTCTTTCCGACCTGAGCCGACGCGCTTGACGTCAGCGCGACGAGGCCTGTGAGCGCGAATCCTCGCGCCAGGGTACGAGCGTTCATCTTCAGGCTCCTTTCGGGGGGTGTGGGCGCGACCGCTCCGCCGAAGCGTTCGGGTGTCGCCAGGTAAACAGCAGTCCGATCAATCCCAGCTGGATCATGGTACCCGGGGCGAGCGCGGGAGTGGCGCCCTCCATGGCGGCCTTGAACAGCGCCAGGCCAGCCAGCTCCGGTGTCCGCTCCAACTCCCATTCGACATTGCCCTGGTAGTGAAACCATGTGCCGATGGCGCCGGCGACAATGTAGAACGTCAGGAACACGTTGAAAGACCGCAGGAGCACGGGGCCCGGCCGCCACGCTGCCCCGGCGCCCAGCAGCGCGCCGACCCCGAGCAGCACGATCGGCACCCATTGCCGCCAGCCGTCCACGTGCTCCAGGAGCACCAGCTCGATGGCGGTACCGATGGCCCCAAAGAGGAAGACCGCGATCAGCGCCTTGCGGAAGAAGGCGACGAGCGCGCGATCGGCAGGATTGGCCGTGTCCGACATGCCGACAAACTTAGCAATGGACGTACCACCGTGGACCACGCCTCGAACCCCGCGGCCCTTGCGAGACGGTCGTCCGTGGGGCTACTCGGAGTCCGACCCCGCCTCCCTGCCATGCTGCTTCGAGTCATTTCCGCCCTCCTGCTTGCCACACCGGCCATCGCCCTGGTCACCTCGGGCCTTCCCGCGCAGTCCCACCTGGAATCGCGCAACCGATGGGAGCGGCTCTGCCAGATCCGCAAGGAGAAGTTCGACCGCATCCTCCCCGAAGCGATGCGCGAGAACCGCATCGATATGTGGATCGTGGCCATGAAGGAGGGTCACTACGACCCGATGTGGCCTACCCTCGGCGGGGGGTACGTGGGTTCGATCGGCTACTACATCTACACGGACCGCGGCGGCGACCGGATCGAACGCGCGGCGCTCGACATCGAGGACCACCACCGTGCCGCGTGCGGCGCGTACGACATCGACTCGGGCGGCGTGGACCTCGCCGCGTTCGTGCGCGCGCGCAACCCGCGTCGCATCGGCATCAACACGTCCGACGAGATGGGCATGGCGGACGGCCTCACGCACACCCTGCACGCGCACCTGGTCAAGTCGCTCGGCGCCGAGTTCGCCGGGCGTCTCGTCTCGGCCGAGAAACTGATCTCGGACTTCAGTTCCCGCCGCGTGGCGAGCGAACTCGTCGCGTTCGGCGATGCCGGGGAGGTCGGCCGGCAGATCGCGGAGCGCGCGCTCTCCAACGAAGTGATCACGCCCGGCGTCACGTCACTCGCCGATGTGGCGTGGTGGATCCAGGAGCAGATGCTCGTTCGCGGGCTGGGCACCAGCTTCGAAGTCCCGAGCATCTACATCACGGGTCCGAGCGGGATCGAAGCCACGTCGACCGACCGCATCATCCAGCGCGGCGACCTGGTCATGATCGACTTCGGCGTCGGCTACCTGAACATGTACACCGACCAGAAGCGCATCGCCTACGTGCTCAAGCCGGGCGAGGTGCGGTTGCCGGCGAGTTACCAGCGCGCGTTCGATCAGGCTGTCAAGGTGCGCGACGTGATCCACCGGACGGCGAAGCCCGGCAAGACGGCGCAGGCGATGATGGATGAAGTGAACGCGGCGATCGTCGCGGCGGGCTTCACGCAGATGCGGGGATTCAATCAGGTGCGCGAGGACGCGAGCACCGAGTTTCTCATCGGGTGCCACTCCGTCGGCGACTGGGGCCATGGCATCGGGCCCTCGATGGCGTTCTTCAATCGCGGACGCCTCACATACGAGATGCGGCCGACCAACCTCTTCTCGATCGAACTGTTCGCCTACAC
The DNA here is from genome assembly GCA_020846935.1 of Gemmatimonadaceae bacterium. Taxonomy (NCBI): domain Bacteria; kingdom Pseudomonadati; phylum Gemmatimonadota; class Gemmatimonadia; order Gemmatimonadales; family Gemmatimonadaceae; species Gemmatimonadaceae bacterium. Next base: position 123,811 of record JADLCY010000010.1, on the reverse strand, counting down.
TCCGATCCCGGAGTGGGGAGGTCGCAAGCTGCGCATCCCGCTCGAGGACGACGCGGTCGTGACGACACGCGGTGTGGAGTGGGTGTATCCGGTGGCGTCCAGGATTGCGTTGATCCGGTAGCGCGCCTAACGCGGCGCCCTGGTCCACACGGGCCGCGTCGGCAGAGCGGCGGGATCGACCACGGCACCATCGGCGATCAGAACCTCGAGTCGCCGGATGTTGCGGATGTCGGCCAGCGGGTCGGCGCCGAGGATGAGGATGTCGGCTTCCTTTCCCTGTTCCAGGGTGCCGAAGCGGTCGAGCATCTTCGCAGCGATGGCGCCGTTCCTCGTCGCCGCGGTCAGCGCCTGCATGGGCGTCATGCCCAGTTCCACGAGCCCTTCGATCGCGGCCAGCGTACCGAGTCCCGGCTCCTGCCAGTCGGGCTTGGGGTCGCGTCGGAACTCAGGGGCGAGGCCCAGATAGTTGTCGGTGGCAGGGACCGTGATGCACCCGGCCCCGATGAGCTTCTGCGCATTGGCACGACGGATGGCGAGGCCCTGGTCGCCACGATCGCGGCGCTGTTCGGCTTCGGTGCGCTGGCGGGCCGCCAGCTGCTGCACACTGTCACGTCGCACGCGTCGCAGCGAGTCCTCGCGGGCGCGGCGGCTCGCGTATTCGCGCCACGGCGCGCCGGTCATCGTGTTGGCCAGCATGCCGCACACGACCTTGCGGTCGATGAAGAGCTGCACGAGCTCATCGGACATCGGGACGTCGAGCACCTCGGGGTGCTGTACGAGGTCCACACCGGCGAGGAGCGAGATGCGGAGCCCCTCCGGGGTCGTGGAATGCGTCTCAGCCACCAGTCCGCGCGCATGCACCGCCTCGACGATCACCTGCTGCGCGCGCTCGGAGAAGCCGATGAACACCGGATAGCCGAAATGCGACGTGCCGCCGTACTTGAGGAAGTCGACGCCGAGGTCGAGGTAGCGGTTGATGGCGGAGCGCAGGGAATCGGGCTCCAGGTTCACGAGCTCCTCGCCGCCGCCGCGCGTGATGGCGTCGTTCATCTGCTCCTGCAGGAGGCCGAGGTTTTCCGGGGGTCGGCCGGTGAACGAGAATGACCACGGCCCGCCCCAACCCACGATGTTCCCGGCGAACATGAGGCGGGGTCCGGGCGCCTCGCCGCGCCGGAAGATCTCGCGCGCCTGCCGGAGCGGCTCCAGCATGCCGTACGAATCGCGGATCGTGGTCACGCCCACCTTGAGGTGGCGCTGCGCGGCCTCCACGACGACATCGGTGAACCGGTCCTGATAGCGGGCAAAGTTCTCGAGTCCGCTGTAGATCGACACATGCACGTTGCCGTCGACGAATCCGGGCGTGATGAACTTCCCGGTCGCCGGGATCACGCGGGCGCCGCGCGGCACGGCGGTGGTGGCGCGCGGACCGACGGCGGCGATCCGGTCCCCGCGCACGATCAGCGTGGCGTCGCGCAGCGGAGGCCCGCCGTTCCCATCGATGATCGTCCCGCCGACCAGGGCGAGCACGGAGTCACGCCGCTGCGCGAACGCCGACGTGAGGGGAAGGACGAGCAGCAGCAACGCGAGTCGGGAACGCATGGCACCGGCGGTGAGGAGTGCGCGAAACTGTGGGTCGATCGCGCCGCTCGACAGGGCCACTTGACGACCATGCAGCGGCGTTCTCGATTCAGCGCGATGCCGGCACCCGCGCGGCCTGCATCGTTCGTGTGGCGACCGACGCGCGGCATGCCGCGTCGCTGATCGAACCTTCGTTCTCCGCGCTCTCCCCCGCTCTGCCTTTCCGCTCGTGACGCTGCCTCCCGCCATCGCCGCTGCCGTTGCCGACGTTTCCCTCACCTTCCCCTGGCCACTGATCGAGCGATACTCGACGCTGCGTCGTGAACATCCCACCGACGTCGCCACCGCGGCCGACGAGATCGTGCAGCGGCTGCACTCGCAGGGCGTACCGGTGGAGGTTCATCGTCCGAAGCTGTTCCTGAGCCTTCCGGGGCAGGCGTCGCTGCGGGCCGGCGCGCAGAGTTTCCGCGCCAAGCCGATGGCGATGAGCGTTGCGTTCCCCGACGGCGTCACCGCCCCGCTCGTGCACGTTCCTGCTCGTTATGCACGCAACGCCGACGAGATGTTCACGAAGGGCTTTGTGCACGACACCGAGGTCGACCTGCGCGGGAAGATCGTCGTGAGCGAAGGCTTCGGCATGCCGGGCAAGGTCGCGTACTTCGAGCAACGGGGCGCCATCGGCATGATCGCGGTGAATCCCGGCAGGAACGCCCACTGGGGCATCTGCACCACCGTCTGGGGGACGCCGGACCTTCGTGACCTGCCCCGCAAGCCCCGCATCGCGGTGGTCGCGGTGAACAACCCGGACGGCCAGGCGCTGATCGAACTCGCCCGCACCGGATCGAGCGTGACGCTTCACTCCGAAGTCACGGAAGGCTGGTTCGAGTCGCCCGTGCCGGTGGTGACGATCCCGGGCACCGAGGAACCGGGCGCGTTCGTCCTGCTTCACGGCCATTACGACTCCTGGGACTACGGCATCGGGGACAACGCGGTGGGCGACGCGACGATGCTCGAGGTGGCGCGCGTCCTGTGGCAGCACCGGGCAGACCTCAAGCGCTCGGTGCGCATCGCGTGGTGGCCCGGGCACTCCACCGGGCGCTATGCCGGCAGCACGTGGTTTGCCGACCACTTCGCGATCGACCTCTACGAACATTGCATCGCGCAGGTGAACTGCGATTCGCCGGGGTGCCGGTGGGCCACCGAATACATCGACGTCTCGCTCATGGACGAGACCGAAGCGTTCTGCGCCGACGTGATCCGCGACATCGCGGGCAAGGAACTCAAGGGCGAGCGACCGCACCAGGCCGGCGACTACTCGTTCAACAACATCGGCATCTCGTCGTTCTTCATGCTGCTCTCCACGATGACGCACGAACACCGCGAGCAACTCGGCTACTACGCCGTAGGTGGCTGCGGGGCGAACATCGAGTGGCATACGGAAGAGGATCTGCTGCACATCGCCGACCGTGACGTCCTGCTGACCGACATGCGGATCTATCTGGCCGCGGTGATGGGCGCTGCCAACGCGACGGTCGCGCCGTTCGACTTCCGGCGAACGCTCGCCACGTTCCGGCGAACGCTGGATGCCTACGAGGCGCCACTCGACGGCCTCTACGACTTCACCGCCGCGCGTTCCGCGATCGCCGACCTCGAAGGAGCGCTCGATACGCTCGACACCCACGCCCGCCACGTGTCCACGCTCCCGGTCACCGATCCGCGCACGCGCCGCACCAATCGCGCCCTCCGTCGGCTCGCCCGGCTCCTCGTGCCCGTGAACTACACGCGCGGCCCCGCGTTTTTCCATGATCCCGCCGAGACGACGCCAGCGCTTCCCGATCTCGCGGTGGCGTTACAGGCCCCGTCGATGACGCCGGCGGACCGCGGGTTCCTGCGCACGCACCTCGTACGCGGGGAGAACCGGCTCGTCGCCGCGCTTCGCGACGCACGGCGTACGGCAGAGCGGGCGATCGCCGGATGATGCGACGCCTCGCGGGCCTTGCCGTCTTCGCGACCATCGCCTGCGGCGGTGGCGACGCGCAACGCGCGGCCATCCTTCGCCTTCCGCTGATCAACGACCCGATCCTCAATCCGATCATCGCGCCGGACATCGGGTCGGTGATGGTGAACAAGGTGCTCTTCCCGGGACTGGTGCGCCCCGATGAACAGCTGCGCCCCACGCCGGACCTCGCCCTGTCCTGGGAGTCGTCGGAGGACGGCAAGGCGTGGACGTTTCACCTGCGACCGGGCGTCCGATGGCACGACGGTCAGCCGTTCAGTGCCGACGACGTGAAGTTCACGTTCGATCAGGTGGCGGACGTGCACTCGGGCTCGCGTCTGCGCTCGGACTTCGCGGCGATCGAAGGGGTCGATGTGGTCGATTCACTGACCGTCCGCTTCCGTCTCAAGGCGCCGTTCGCGCCGCTCCTCACCCTGCTCGGCTACAACGCGGGGATCCTGCCCCGTCACGCGTTCGCGGGCACGGCACTCAGCGACGCGACGACGTTCAATCGCTCGACACCAATCGGCACAGGTCCGTTCAAGGTCGAACACGTGTCACCGGGGGCGAACATCACGCTGACGCGCAACCCGTATTGGTACGGCGATCCCCCGGCCCTCACCGGCCTGGTGTTCAAGGTCGTCCCGGACGTGAACGCCCAGGTCGCGCAGTTGCGCGCCGGCGAACTCGACCTGGTCACCATCGAGCCGGCCAACCTGGGCAGCGTGCAGGACGTGGACGGCATCTCGGTCCGGGAGGTGCCGGTCGTGCAACACACCTATGTCGGTTTCAACAATCGCCTGTCGATGTTCGCCAGTCCGCGTGTCAGGCGCGCGCTGGCGTACGCGGTGAACCGCGAAGCGATCGTGCAGGGCGTCCTCAAGGGCCACGCTGACCTGCCGCGCGGCACGATTCCCGTTGCCCTGCGGGCCTTTTTCGATTCTGCTCTCGCGCCGGTGCCTCATGCGCCGGACTCGGCGCGTGCCCTGCTCGCCGCCGCCGGCTGGCGGCCGGGGCCAAACGGACAACTGCAGGACGCCGCCGGCCGGCCATTCGCGTTCGAGCTGTTGACAGACAAAGGCAATCCGGCTCGCGAGCAGGCCGCGCTCGCCGTGCAGCAAGACCTCCGTGCCGTGGGCATCACCGCGACGATTCGCGCGATGGAGTTCGCCGCGCTCGTCCGCGACAAGGTGTTGCCCGGCACGTTCGAAGCGGTCCTGATCTGGTGGACCACGCCCGGCGATCCGGATCAGTTCGCGTTTTACGCCTCCGGCCAGGACAACAACAACGTGGGGTGGAAGAACCGCACGGCCGACTCGCTGCTCGCCGCCGGCCGCGCGACGCTCGACACCGCGCAGCGCCGATCGATCTACAGCGCATTCCAGCGGCTCGAGCGCGACGACCCGCCCGTGCTCGTGCTCTTCTATCCACGCGAGATCCAGGCCGTGTCCTCGCGCCTGACGGGGCTGCCCGCACTCGGCGTCCGCGACGCGCTCCGCTACAGCGAGCGGCTCCGCCTCCGCTGACGGAGTGGTCCCGTGATCGCATTCGTGCTGCGACGACTGGCCCACGGCGCGCTCGTGCTCCTGGTGGTGAGCGTGGCGACCTTTGGGATCATGATGGCGTCGCCCGGCGGCCCGAGCCTGCTCGCCGACCCCAAACTCAGCCGTGAAGAACGCCAGGCCATCGAAGCGCGGCTTGGCATTGACCAGCCCGCGACGGTGCAATACGCGCGCTGGCTCGGCCGCGCCATCCGCGGGGATCTTGGGCACTCCTTTCTCTACCAGACGCCAACGCTCGCGACGATCAGTGCGCGGCTGCCCGCCACACTCACGCTGGCTGGCTCGGCGATCCTGCTCTCCCTTGTCATCGGCGTGCCGCTGGGCGCGCTCGGGGCATCGCGGCCGGGGAGCCTCGTGGACCGCGTCGCCTCGACGGGCAGCGTGCTGCTGCTCTCGACCCCCGCCTTCTGGCTCGGCATCATGCTCATCCTGGTGTTCGCCGTGCAGCTGCGGCTGCTCCCGGCCGGTGGCGCCACCACCGACGGCGGTGACGGTGCCCTGGCTGACCGCGTGCGCCACCTCGTGCTGCCCGCCACGGTGCTGGCGGCCGCCGGCCTCGCCGAGCTCGTCCGCTATAGTCGGTCGGCGACACGCGCCGCCCTGGCACAGCCCTTCCTGCGTGTCGCGCGTGCGCGCGGGGTACCGGTCAACGCGCTCCTCTGGCGCCATGCGGTGCCTAACGCGCTCATCACGGTGACGAGCGTGGTCGGGCTCCAGTTGCCTCGCCTCATCGGCGGTGCCGCGATCACGGAAACCGTGTTCTCCTGGCCCGGCATGGGCCGTCTTGGCGTGGAGGCAGCGCTCGGCAGGGACTATCCACTCGTCATGGGCGTGACGCTGCTCGTGTCGGCGGCCGTCGTCGTGGCAAGTCTTGTGGTCGACGTCGTGCAGATGGCGCTCGATCCGCGCATCCGCGCCTCGTGAGCGCCGCCCGGAGCCTGCTGGCCACGCGCCGCGCCCGGGTGGCACTCGTGGTCCTCATCGCCATCGCCGCGGCCTCGTACGCCGGGCCGCTGGTCTACACCGTCGATCCGGTGCGCATGGACCTCGCGCTCTCCGGGGCGCCGCCGAGTGCGCTGCACCCGTTAGGCGCGGATGAGAGCGGCCGTGACGTCCTTGGTCGCCTGCTCGCCGGCGGTCGCGTGTCGCTGGCCGTGGGCCTCCTGGCGATGCTGGTGGCACTCACCGTCGGCGGCACGGTCGGTGCGATCGCCGGGTATCGCGGCGGCTGGGTCGATCAGGTCCTGATGCGCTTCACCGATTCGGCGCTCGCGATTCCGGTGCTGTTCGTGGTGATCGCCGTCCTCACGTTTCTGGGTCCGTCCGTGCCCACGCTGGTGCTCGCGATCGGGGCCACGTCGTGGATGGGCGCCGCACGCGTGGTGCGAGGCGAGCTCCTGGTGCTGCGTGAGCAACCGTTCGTGGAAGCCGCGCGCGCACTCGGCTGCCGACCCGGGCCGATCCTCGTGCGCCATCTGCTGCCCCACCTCGTGCCCACGCTGCTCGTCGCGTCGGCGATCGGCGTCGCAACAGCGATCCTCATGGAGTCCACGCTCTCCTTCCTTGGACTCGGGGTGCAACCCCCCGCGGCCTCGTGGGGCAACATGCTGAGCGGCGCGCAGTCGTACCTGTTCACGTATCCCCGGCTCGCCATCGCCCCTGGCGTGATGATCCTGATGACCGTCGTGGCCGTCAACGTCCTCGCCGACGCCCTGGCCCCGCGCCGTGAGACCTGAGACCATTCGCTGCCGCTTGCTCTTTGTCCCTGCCCCGGTGCCACATGTCCCGCTCCCCTGACTTCCGTCTCGCGCTACCGCTGCTGCTCCTGGCGCTGACCCGTTCGGCAGAGGCACAGGCCTTTCGCGTGGAAGAGGCCACCATCGCGCAGATCCACACCGCGATGCGACGAGGAGCGTTGAGCTGTCGTCAGCTGGTTCAGGCGTACCTGCAGCGAATCGCCGCCTTCGACAAGCGGGGCCCCGCGATCAACGCAAGCGTGGTGGTGAACGATGCAGCGCTCGCCACGGCCGACTCCCTCGATCGTCGTCGGCTCCGCCAGGGGTTGGTTGGGCCGCTGCACTGCATCCCGGTGATCGTGAAGGACAACTTCGAGACCGCGGACCTGCCGACCAGCGCAGGCTCCCTCGCACTCGCCAATTGGCAACCGTCGCACGATGCGACGATGGTGCAGCGACTGCGCGCCGCCGGAGCGATCGTCCTGGCCAAGTCGAACATGGCCGAGTGGGCGTTTTCGCCCGTGGAGACCGTGAGCTCCGCGCTACCGGGCTACACGCGGAATCCCTACGCGCTCGATCGCGTGACCGCCGGGTCCAGCGGCGGGACCGCGGCTGCGGTGGCCAGCAGCTTTGGCGCGGTCGGCCTCGGCACAGACACGGGTAACTCGATCCGCGGACCCTCGGCGCACCAGGCGCTCGTGGGAATGCGCTCGACCATGGGGCTCACGAGCCGCGCCGGCGTGGTGCCGCTCTTCCTCTCGCAGGACATCGCCGGCCCGATGACGCGGACCGTGGCCGACAACGTCGCGGTGTTCCAGGTGGTCGTTGGCGCAGACTCCCTGGACCCGGTCACGGCGACGAGCCGCGAGCGCCCGATTCCCCGGTATGCGGACTCGCTCACAAACTCCGGACTGCGAGGCGCGCGACTCGGCGTGCTCCGCGCAGCGTACGAGTCGCCGACGCTCGACAGCGAAGTCGTGCGCGTGTTTGCACGCGCCGTCGCCGACCTCCGGACCCGGGGCGCCACGGTGATCGACACCGTCATCATTCCGGGCCTCGACTCGATCCGTCGGCTGCAGGCCGGCGCGTGTTCGCCCTTCAAGCACGACGTCGAGCAGTTCCTCGCGAGCGTCCCGGGAACACCGCCACCCGTGCGAACCCTCGACGAGGTGCTTCGCTCCGGCCGCTTTCATCCCTCCGTTCAACGCCGGCTCGAACAGGCGCGCGACGTGAGCGAAGCTCCTGAGGCCAGCGCCGGGTGTCGCGCCCGTGAGGCGTACCGGGCCGCGCTGCGAACGGCAGTCGCACGCGCCATGGATGCGGGTGACTTTGACGCGCTGATCTACCCGACCTGGAGCAACCCGCCACGGCTCATCGGCGACCTCAACACACCCGCCGGCGACAACTCACAGGTCTTTTCTCCGGCGACCGGGTTTCCGGCGATCACCGTTCCCATGGGCTACACCCGACGCGTACTCCCGGCGGGGCTGCAGATGCTCGGTCGCCCGTGGAGCGAGGGGACGCTGTATCGCCTCGCATTCGCCTACGAACAGGCAACCAGGCACCGACGTCCACCACGACTCGTCGGTGAGGCGCCATAGCTCACCGCTGCCCATTGCTTCTCCAACATCCCCTCATTCCCGTTCCCGTCCCACATTCCCGCCGTTCTGCCACATGCCCCTCGTCCCGCTCTACGGTCACACCGCGCTCCGCACGCGCCTCCTCGATGCGCTGCGCCGGGGAACGCTGCCGCAAAGCCTGCTGCTGCACGGCGACGCGGGCATTGGCAAGCAACGACTCGCCATCTGGCTCGCGACCGCCCTCGTGTGCGAACGCAGCGATGCGCCCTGCGGCGAATGCCGGCACTGCCGCATGGCCGGCGACCTCACGCACCCTGACCTCCTCTGGATCTTCCCGCGGCCGCGCCTCAAGGACTCCGACGCCTCACCCGACGATATCCGCAACGACCTGATCGATGGCACCGTCGAGCGCATGGAGCAGCACGGGCTGTACCCCGCGCCCTCGGGCTCGGACGGCATCTTCGTGCAGACCGTTCGCATGATGCTCCGACACGCCGGGCGCACGCCCGCGCTGGCCCGTCGCAAGGTGGTCATCGTTGGCGAGGCCGAACGCATGGTGCCACAGGAAGGCTCGGATCAGGCGGCGAACGCGTTTCTGAAACTCCTGGAAGAGCCTTACCCCAACACGTTCCTCATCCTCACCACGAGCACACCAGGGGGATTGCTCCCCACGGTCCGCTCGCGCGTCGCCGCCATTCGCGTGGCACCGCTCCCCCGCGACGACGTGAGGCAGTTCCTCGGCGATACGCGGGTCCGCGCGTTCCTCGATGCGCAGAACCTCCCGGGTGACGATGACCAGCGAGCCGACATGGCCGCCGGCGCGCCGGGTCGGCTGTTTGCCGCCTCGACGTCCTCTCTCCACATCGATGCGGCGCGTCGCTTCATCGAGGTCGCGGCGTCGGGGGACCTGGAACAAATCGCAAAGCTCGCCATGGCGCAGGGGCGGGCTGGTGCCCGTGGAGTGTTCGCGGATTTCCTCGAGGCCATCGAGACCCAACTGCGGGCTCGGATGAAGCGCGACATCGAGCGCGCCGACGACGCTGGTGCGCGCGGCGCTGCCATGGCGGTCGAGTCCCTCGAAGACGCCAAGCAGCTCGCCTACAACAACGTGAACCCGCAGCTCATTGTGGCCTCCCTGCTGGCGACGCTGAGCGACACCTTTGCCACCGCCCGCCGGGGCTGACGTTCACCCCTGCTGGGGTTTGCCACAGGGCACACGCCTCCCGCCGTTCGGTACTCTTGTCCGCAGACCGGTGGACTCGTTCGTGGAGGGAACCCCTGATGACCATGCCCGCGGCGCGCGATCAGCGCCCAAATGCCCGATTGACGGACCGCCGAGAGCTGGTCCTGGTGAGGTACCCGTGGGGGAGGTCGGCCGAAACGTCCGATGGGGAAATCATCGAGGGGTTCTTCCGAGTGCGGCGCGCTGGGTATCCTCCGTCGTGGCGGCGCCCCGCCATCCGGAACCTGAAACGGCCAATGTCCGAACTCTCACACGTCGATCCCAGCGGCAAAGCCCGCATGGTGGATGTCTCAGGGAAGCCCGTCACCGCTCGCTCCGCGCGAGCCTCGGGTTGCATCCGCATGAAGAGGGAAACCCTCGATGCCATCCGCGGGAACTCCCTGGCAAAGGGGGACGTGCTCGGCGTGGCCCGAATCGCCGGCATCATGGCAGCCAAGAAAACGGCGGATCTGGTTCCCCTCTGCCACCAGCTCCCCCTCAGCGCGGTCACGCTGGACTTCGAACTGGATCAGTCCTTGCCCGGAGTGCGCGTGGTGGCCAGCGCTTCGACCGAGGCCCAGACTGGGGTCGAGATGGAGGCAATTGTTGCCGTAAGTGTGAGCTTGGTCACACTTTACGACATGGCCAAAGGGGTGGATAAGGGTATGGAGATCGGAGAGATTTCCCTGATCGAAAAACGGGGGGGCAAGAGCGGGGACTGGGTCCGTACGGGGTAGGCTCTCCCTGGCACCATCACACGGCGCTTCCGCTCGACGTACGCCCCTGCGTGCGCGGCGGTCGCCCTGCGATCGAGGTGATAGATGAAAGATCTGAGCGGAACGTACGTACACCGAGGAGACGTCGAGCGTCGCGCGCGGAGGGTTCGCGGTGGCCTCCTCTTCGTCGGTCTTGGCATCACATTGATGGCGGCGGTGCAGTCCTGGGCACCGGGCGAAGCTGGTGCTGCACCAGTACTTACGCCGGTCAACCGGGATTCGGCGGAGCTCACGGGCCTGCAGCGCGAGCTGGAGGCCGCCCGCGGAGAGCTTCGGGTGGCTACGGCCCACCTTGAGCGGTGGAACCGGATCTTTGGCTATGCCCGCGAGTACCGGATCGCCTCCGACCTTTCGGCGTCGATCTATGACACCGCCGTCATCGAGGGCATCGACCCTGAGCTGGCGTTCCCCTTGGTCAAGCTCGAGAGCGGTTTTGACGAGCGCGCAACCTCTCCGGTCGGCGCGACCGGCCTGACCCAACTCATGCTGGCCACGGCTCGTGAGTACGACAAGTCGCTCACGAAGGAGTCGCTCTACGACCGGGAAACCAACCTTCGGATCGGCTTCAGGTACCTGCGTAGCCTCATCAAGTGGCAGCGCGGCGACGTCCAGATGGCGCTGCTGGCATACAATCGCGGGCCGGCCGCGGTAATCACGGCTCGCGAGCTCGATCTCGATGCTTCCAACGGCTACGACCGCGTGCTGCTCAAGGGGTACCGCGGGCGCGGGGTCCTGGACTAGCGGGCCGTCGGCTTCGGGGCGTGCGAGGGGATTCGGCAAGCGCCGGATCCCCTCGGTCCTTTTCTAGGGTGCCTTGTTGGCGGAGGTTGCCGGCTTTCGCGCGGGCGCCGTGCGAGCGGCGGGCTTCCGTGCCGCCGCGGAACGGGATCGCGCCGAGCTGCCACCCCGCACGATGATCGACTGTCCGGGGTACACGATCGTCTTCTTGAGCCCGTTGACGCGCTGCAATGAGGCCACGGACGTGCGGTAGCGGCGGGCGATCAGGCCGAGCGACTCACCGCGACGAACGACGTGTACGACGCGACCGCCGCTGCGCCCCGACGTTCCGTATCGCTCGATGTCCGGATCGGGAACGTCGCGCGCAGCGAGCAGCACGTCGCCCGACGGAACCAGCAATTCCTTCCCCACCGGGAGCTTTTTGGTGGTCGAGACGCCGGGGTTGTACCACGCCAGCCGCCGGGTATCGAGGCCATGCGCCGCGGCAATGCTCTTGAGCGTCTGCTGCCCCTTTTTCGCTCTCACTCGCTTGATCCCGACGCGCTCGGAATCGGGGATCGCGAGAAACGCACTGTCGAAGCCCACGGCGCGACCGCTCGGGACACGGACCCAGGCGTCAGCCCGTGGCGGGGTGGCCCCGCGTAACAGGTGGGGATTGAGGTCGCGCACCTGGGCCGGGTCAATCGAGACCGCGCGGGCCACCGCGCCCAGCGACACCAACTCGCCCACGCGAACACTGTCATACAAGAACGGCTCGACTGAATCGGATACCACGAGGCCGTACCGCGATGGCTCCTTCCCGATCAGGGCGGCCGCAATGAGCTGTGGGACATAGTTCCGGGTCTCCGAGCGCAGGTACGACTGCTCGGCGAGCGCAAAGAATCGATCGTCGCCCTCCGCGTCCTCGAGTTCGTCCTGAAAACGCGCGAGGCCGCGCGAGACACGCCCGGGGCCGCCGTTATAGGCCGCTGCGGCGAGATAGTAGGAGCCGAACTGGTTGTGCAGGATGTTGAGGAACCGCGCGGCCGCATCGGTGGACTTGACCGGGTCGCGTCGCTCGTCGACCCACCAATCCACACGGAGCCCAACGCCCCTCGCCGTTGAACTCATGAACTGCCACATGCCAACCGCCGCAGCGCGCGAGTACGCGTGCGGGTCGTAACCGCTCTCCACGAGGCCGAGGTAGTACATGTCCTCGGGAATGCCCTGCGCGCGGAACTTCTCCCGGATCATCCGCTCGTACTGCTTGCCCCGCTGCAGGCGGGTCTGGATGCGCTCCTTTGCGGGGCCCGTGAACAGCGCGACGTAGTTCGCGACCCGCTCATGGGTTGCGTACGAGGTCACGTCGATATCCCACGTAACCTCGGTTTCGCCGTTCGCCGAGTCGACGGTCACGGGGCCCGCCGTAGACGCTGGAACTGCGGCGAGGCCGAGGGCCTGTCCCATCTCGCGCAGCGCCGCGTCGATGGCTGCATCGAGAGAATCCGTCCGCGGAAGCGCCGGAAGGGCGGGCACCGGAGCCGCCGCGATGACCTCGGGAGGTGCACCCCCCACGGGGCCCATGGTGGACCGTGGCTGGGGCGCCGGAGGGCCAGCGGCTGGTGCACGACCGGTCCCGCACGCCGCGAGGGCTGCCAGGCACAGAACGAACGAGGGGCGGACGGCGCGCAATGCCTTCACAGGCAGTTCCTCCAGCAAGTCGCCTAGTCTACCCGCAATGTGGGCGCGGGTGCCGGGTTTCGGAACCCGATTCGCCCGGGTCCGTGCCTTACGAGTGTGGCCGCGACGCCTACCGGGTCGCGATGGCGTTGCCCAGCACGCGATTGGTGGCCTGCAATGTCGCGACCACGGCGCTGCGCAGCATGTCGTCGTCGGTGAGATGGCAACCGAGCAGACGACGCTGGCCCTCCGGCGTATTGGCAAGCACGCTGACCATCACGATGTTTGCGTCGAAGGCGCGCATGGTCTTGACCCCGATGAGTTCGAGCGAGACCGATCGGCCGGAGAACGCCTCGATGGCCCGCAACGTGGCATCGGCGACCACACGCAGGTCGCCGAGGGGGGATGCCACGCCGTCGGCACGACCGACCACGGACTCTCCCGGCAGCCACTCGAGCTCGACCGCTGCGGAGCAGCGCGCGGCGGGTGACCGCTCGAACTGCAGGTTGGTGAACCGCAGCCGGCTGCGCCTCGGCTCTTCGATGCCGCCTGGGGCTCTGGGAGCGGCCTCGGCAGCGCTCTCCTGCTCGTCAGTTGGGAAGTCGGCCATGCCAGCGGGGACGTCGAAGGGGCCCGGATCAGCGGAGGGTCATCCCCTTCCACACGACTGACCCCCTCCTGAGGCAACGCGGGTTTTGGCCATGTGGTCGCCACCGGGTCAGATTCTCCGCATGCCGTCATCCCATACGATCCCTCGCCCGGGGGCCACCGCCATTGGTGGCGCCCTTCTCCTGCTTTCCGCGTGTGGGACCGCGGTCGACCGGCTGCCGAACCGCATCGCCGCGCGCGTTGCCCAGGTCCCCGGCGCCGAGGTGGGCGTGTACCTGAAGGATCTCGCCAGCGGCACGACCGTCGCGTGGCACGCCGACACGGTCTTTCACGCCGCGAGCACGATGAAGATCCCGGTCATGATCGAGGTGTTCCGGGCGATCGAAGACGGTCGGATCGCGCGCTCGGCGACGCTCCGGCTCGAGAATCGGTTTGCCTCGATCGTGGACGGATCGCCCTACACGCTTGATGCCGGCGAGGACTCCGACAGCGCCACGTACGGGCGGATCGGCTCGGACGTACCCGTGCTCGAGCTGGTGGACCGCATGATCACGCACTCGAGCAACCTGGCGACGAATGCCGTGATCGCCCTGGTCGGCGCCCCGCGCGCGCAGGCCACGGCGCGTGCCCTGGGCGCCCACACGATGATGGTCCGGCGTGGCGTCGAAGACGGCAAGGCGTTCGCACAGGGGCTGAACAACACCACGACCGCGCGCGACCTGGGCGCGCTGCTCGAAGCCATTGCGCTGGATCGCGCCGCATCGCCGCCGCACACGCGGGAGATGCTCGCGATCCTGGAGCACCAGGCCTTCAACGAGGAGATACCCGCCGGCCTCCCGCCCGGCACCCGCGTCGCACACAAGACCGGCAACATCACCGGAGTCCTGCACGATGCCGCGCTCGTCTTTCCCGACGACGGACGCCCGCCCTTTGTGCTGGTGGTACTGACGCGGAACATCCCTGACCCGGCCATCGCGCGGGCGCTCATCCGGGACATCGCGCGCCTGTCGTGGGAGGCGCTGGCGCGTTAGGCTGCGCCGGCGCCGCCACGGGCGCCCGGCCCCGGGCGCCCGCACCATCCATCACTGGTCGCTCGACACCCGCGGCGGCGAGGCCCGCAGCATCCTGAGCGCCTCATCGATCGCCGTGCGCAGTTCCCGGTCGACCTTTTTCACCTCGTCCATGGGTGAGTTCTCCACCCACACGTCGGGCGGCACGCCGAGGTTCTCGAGATTGACGCCATAGTTGTTCGGCTTCGACGGATCCCAGGTGATCACCAGGGAGCCCGGTGTGCGAATTGCCCCGCCATTGATGAGGGCGTAGCTGCCGGTCGCGATCACCGCGGCCGCGGTCGGGTTGCCGACGATGCGCCCAAGCCCCAGCTGCCGGAACCCCATCGGCGTGACTTCGCTGTCCGAGCCGGAGCGGTGATTGATGAGCATGACCTTGGGGCCCGCGATCGCCTGACGCGGGCGACGACCCCACACGCGTGAACCGCTCCGGTTGTTCCAGAACTGGTAGGGACGACGCTCGAGGATGTCGATGAGCTCCTGATCGATGTTGCCACCACCGTTGAAGCGGATGTCGACGATGATCCCCTTGGCGTTGGAGAACTGGTCGATCTCGTTTCGGAAGCGCGCCAGCGAAGGCTGGTTCATCGCGCGGATGTGTACGTAGGCGATGTCGCCGTTCGTGGCCCTGGTCACCTCGTCCCGGTTCCTGGCGACCCATTCTTCATAGCGGATGTCAGTCAGAGACGTCACCGTCGCGACACGCACGGTCCGTGCACCGGCGCCGTCCGGCGTCTTTGCGTAGCGCACCGGCACGTAATCGTTTGCGGTCGTACTGAGGAGCTTCCAGTAGTTGTCGCCCGCCTTCAGCTCCTGACCGTCGATGGCCAGGACGTAGTCACCGACGGACAGGTCGATCCATTCGCGATCTGCTGGTCCGTCCTTGTAGATGTGCGTCACGCGATAGCGGCCGTTGGCTGGCTCGACTTCGAAACCCGGAAAGCGCGTGCGGTAGATCGCAGGCATCGGGCGCGTCGGCGGTCCGCTGACGCCGGTGTGCGAGGCATTCAACTCACCGATCATCTCGTTGGTGAGGTCGTAGAGGTCCTCGTTCGTGCCCACGTGCGCCAGCAGCGGCCGGTAGCGCGTGCGGATCGCATCCCAGTCGTAGCCGTGCATCTTCTCGTCATAGAAGCGGTACTTCATCACGCGCCACGACTCTTCGAACAGCTGATTCCACTCCGCCCGTCGGTCGACGCGCACCGGAAACGTGAAGTTCACCCGCTCCGTCCGCTGCGGCGCGGCCACGACCAGCTTGTGGATCTCGAACCCGGGCTCGGCAGCGCCGTCGTCTCCGCCGGCGCGTGGAGTGCTGCGGAAGAACACGGTGCGCCGGTCCATCGAAGGCACCATGCCGGTGAACGTGCCCTGCGCGATCCGGCGTCGCTCACGACCATCGATGTTCACGGCATACAGGCCCGCGTCCGGATTGTCTCCCGCGGCCGGCGCACCACCGCCGGGGCCGCCCCCCGTGCCCTGACTGAAGAAGACCGTGCGTCCATCCCGCGAGAGGAAGAACACGCCCACCGCGCTCGTCCCGCGCGTCAGCTGCACGGCGCGGCGGTCGATGCCGACCGCGTCGATCCTCAGCGCCCCAGCGCCCGGTGCGCTGTCTGGCCGCGCGCTCGCACGACGCAGGCGCTCGCGCACCAGCGGGTCGTTGGGATCCTCGGTGAGACGGGCCAGTGAAGCCGCGAACAGCTGCGTGGTACCGCCATCGCGGTTCGACGTGAACACGATCGTGCGACCATCCGCCGAGAGCTGCGCACTCGTCTCGTTGAACGGGCTCTGCGTCAGGTTGTACTCCCGCTTCGCCGCGACGTCGAGCGCAAACACCTCGGCATTCTGGTCGTCATCGCGCCTGACGTAGATCATCCACGATCCATCGGATGCGTACTGCACGTTGGCGAAGCCACCCGCGGGGTTGGACGCCACCTCACGCGCCGCGCTGGCGCCCGACACGTCCACCTCGAACAGTCGGTTGGACGCCGTGTAGGCCAGCTTCTGCGAGTTGGGCGCCCAGGTCAGGTCGGCCTTGACCGACTCGTGGGTGGTCAGCTTGCGGCGCTGCATCGTCGCCACCTCGATGACCCACACCTCTTCTTCGCCCGACTCATCGGACACGTACGCGAGCCTTCTTCCATCAGGGGAGTAGACCTGGAATCGCTCACGCCACGGACTGTTGGAGAGCTGCAGTCGCTCACCGACGCCCGCTTCGACCGGGACGATCACGATCTCGCCGTGATAGTCGACCGCCAGCGCGCCGGCGTCCGGAGACACGGCGAAGCCCTCGGCGCGGCTGTCGCTCGTGACGACCTGGGCGTCGTTCTCCTTGGGATCGAAGGCGAGCGTGATCGGCACCTTGCGTGGCGTGCCACCGGGCACGTCGAGCGTCCACAGTTCGAACTCGTTCTCGTACACCAGGTGGCGGCCATCGGGCGACATCGACGGGAACTGCACGCCGTCATTCCGGTGACGCGTGACCTGCTGCGCGGCACCGCCGGCCGCCGAGGTCCGCCAGATGTTGAGCGTGCCATCCCGCTCCGACGCGAAGTAGATCATGCCGTCGGCGCCCCACATCGGATGCACGTCGTTCACGTGGCCCTTGTACTGCTGCAGGTCCGTGTCCGTGATCTCGCGGATCTCGCCGGTGCGAACGTCCTGGACGGCAATGTCTCCGCTGTTGTTGCCGCGATATCCCTTCCGCCAATACGTCGGCAGCACGCGGTTGAAGGCCACCGCGGTCGCGTCCTGCTTCATCATGCCGCTGCGCCCGATGTCCATGCCTAACGGCATCGGGATCGTGCCGTCGAGCGGAAGGCGATAGAGCGGAGACCCCCAGGGGTTCGGCCCGCGCGTCGACGTCATGATGATCGACTGACCGTCGGGCGCGAAATAGAGCGCCTGGTCGTCCCCGGAGAACCACGTGAGCTGGCGCGGCTCGCCCCCGGCGGCGCCCACCACATAGACGTCGTTGTTGCCGTTGCGGTTGCTGGTGAAGGCGATCCATTGGCCATCCGGCGAAAAGCGCGGCGCGATGTCGCGGGCCACATGGGCCGTCAGTCGACGCGGGTTGGCGCCGTTTGCGTCGCTGATCCAGATGTCATCGGCGTACGTGAAGGCCAGCCGGCCGTCGTTCGCGACATGTGGAAAGCGTGCGAACCTGATGGGCGCTGGCGCCTGGGCCCACACCCCCGGCACACTGACCGCGGTGGAGGCAACGACGGACAGCAGGGCAACGAGACGCGACATACCGGATCCTCGTGGCAGAGATCAGGGGCGCATCATCGCCTGCTCGACGCGAAGGCGCAAGCGCCCGCTTGGGTCAGAACAGCGGACGCATGGGGCGCGTCAACCATGGGTTTGGCTGCGCGGGAGCCACGATGTTCAGCCCGCCGAACTGCCCCGAGAAGAACACGCGTTTGCCGTCCTTGTCCGGCATCACGTACTTGGCCAGGTAGTTGCCCGCCGGCAGCCGGAGCTGCGCCCCGTCCGCGCCGAATGTGTAGGTGTACCTCCATCCGCCGGTCACCTGGAGTTCGTCCGGATCCTCGTCTTCATCGAGAAACGAGATGTCACCCCCAGGGCCGATCAGCACCACCTTGCCCTTGGGGAACGGAATCACACGAACCGGGGTGAACGCCTCGAGCACGAACGTTGCCGTCATCGGCACGTTGCCCTGGCACACCGTCCCCCCACACACGGTCTGCGTGGAGGTGGAGTGCCGGATCTGGAGACCGCTCGCGATGGGCGGGATCGGCTCCGTGTTGGACCACGCCACCTGCGACACGGAGCTCCACCGATGCGACCAGTCGCGCCAGCGGCTGTACACTCCCTTGATGTCGAAATGCGGTCCGGTGACGGCGCCGCTGACCGGATCGAAGAACGACCCGATGCGTGGATACGCGCCCGCGATATCCAGCTGCATGTTCGTGTCGAAGCCCTGCGCCAGGTTCCCGCCGGCCGAACCCACGTAGAACGGAATGCGAAGGTCCTGACCGCTGCGCGGGTTCGGCCAGTTCCAGTACGCGCCCACTTCGAACCCCTCGAGCCCGAGGTTGTCTGCGCCCGTGAGCTTCACGTTCACGTTCCCGGGCGTGGTGGTCGTCACGGCAACCTGCGAGGTGGGAGACGTGAAGTCGAAGAGGGAAATGAACGGGCGTTGCCAACTGTGCGCGTTCATCCCTTCGATCCCCGCCGCGTTGTACGGCACAAAGGCGCCCTCGACCACGCCCTCGCCCGTGCCGCCAAGGTTGGCCCGCCAGCGGTTGTTCAGGTCGGCCATGGTCAGGTCAAAGCCGAGTTGCGTGCCCTGCGCGTTGGCCGTGCTCCCGAGTACCTCGGGCACCGTGCATCCACTGAATCCGTACAGACAGTCCGCCCGCGCGCCGTACCGGGACACCAGTCCGGTCATCATGTTCGACGCATAGTTGAGGCCCGTCACACTGACGGAGAGCTTCCAGTTGCCGAGCGTTGCCGGGTTCGAGAACACGGCGCCCGAGAGCACGCCGGAGTTTGTCACGTTGTCGGCCGACGTGATGCGCCCGAACAGGCCGTCGGTCTGGCCCAATTGTGCCGACGGGGTCATGACGTTGCCCGTGGTGTATGGATTGGCCGCATTGGTCTTCACGGGATAGAAGCCGGCATTCCCCGCCCGATCGCTCAGCGATACACCGAGATACCACTCCCTGCTGAACGTTTGGGGGATGACGCCGAAGTCGCTGACGCGACTCGACGGCGCAAAGAGGGTGCTCCGAGCCTTCGAGGCGTACCACGTGTAGGAGGGCGCCGACGGCACGCCGGCGACGTTGTCGGTGAATCCGCCAGGGCTCACGAAGGTCGCCGCCGAGTATTCGTTGCCGAAGTAGTTGCCGGAGAGACCAAGCTTGCCCGTCGACCCCCATGCGCGCTGACCGACGACGAGCGCCCGCTGCAACGGAGCGACCGCGGTGGGACTCGCGACCGGCGCCTGATTGTCGCTCCAACGAGGGGATGCGTCCACTGGCGTGTATCCGGCCGGAAAGATCCCGAGATCCTGGGGCGGGATGTACTGGTAGGAGATCCCCTGCGGCAACGTGATCGTCGCCGACTCCTGAAGCGTCGTCGCCAGGAGCGAGCCGTCGATGCTGGCGGCGTTGCCATTGGTGCGGGGGATGTCGCCGATCCGATAGGACAGCGGCCCACGACTGACGAGACCAATCGCGAAACGCATCCCGTTCTGCGGCGATTCGCCTGGCACCGTCACCGTGAACTCCTTCCCGACGTCGCCCGCGGTCCTGGTGATCAGGTTGATCACGCCGCCGATCGGCTGGCTCCCATAGGTGGACTGCGCTCCCACGGCGATCACCTCGACCTGATCAATGGCGATGCCGGAGTACGCAAGATCCTGCACGTACATGTTCGTGCTGCCCGAATAGACCGGCGTGCCGTTGATCACCGTGGTTCGCGCCGGCTGTACGAAGAGCCGAACGGCATCGTCATTGCGCAGCGTGATCGCCGTGCGGACCGTCGTCGACACCGGCGGGCCCCCCGCGGGGAGGCCGCGGAGCGTCGTCTCGATGTCCGTAGCGCCGTTGGCCAGCACGGTCGACGTGAGCTCACGCGCGGTGAGCACCGTGACCGGCGACGCCGTGTCGAGTTCACGATCGATATCGCCTGTGCGCGCGAGGGTTCGGCCCGATGTGGCCGCACCAAAGACCGAGTCGGTGCGCATCACGCGCCCGCGCACCTTCACCTCGATGACACCTCGAAACCCGGCAGGTAGCACTGGATCGACGGAGTGCTTGATTCGACCGGCGACGTTGGATGGATCGATCGGTTGGCCGTCCATCCGCTGCAACGAGACCGCCCCAAGAGCCACGGGCTCCCGCACGGTCACGGTCGCTTGCCCCGTCCGGCCCTCGCTCGTCGCGACGATGATCGCGTTGCCCGCCGAGATACCGGTCACCAGGCCCGTGGAGCCATTCACGGTGGCCACCGCCGGCGACGCGCTCGTCCACGCAACCACGCGACCCGTCAGCGCGGCACCGGCCGCGTCACGCAACACCGCCGTTGCCTGCGTCGTCTGTCCGATCGCGATCATCGGTGCCGCCAGCGCTACGGTCACGGTCGCCACGGGCGGTGGCGTGACGGTCACCGTCGCCTGACCCGTTCGGCCATCAATGGTCGCGGTGATCACCGACGTCCCTGCCGCGACCCCCGTGACGGTTCCGGACGCGTCGACGCTCGCGACCGATGGCGTCCCGGAGGACCACGCCGCAGTGCGGCCCGTCACGCTGGCGCCCTGTGCATCCCGCGCCGCCGCGGTAGCCACGGTCGTCTGCCCGATCGCGATCGTGGCGCTGGCCAGGGTGACGGTCACCGAGGCGACCACCGGGACCGGCGGAGTCGTGGCCTCGACTCCACCGCCGCACGCGGCCAGGAGCACGAAGGTTGCGAGGCAAAGCGAACGGGAGGCGCGCGGATGCATGACCAGCTCCGGTGGACGTTGACGGGCCACTGGCTACGCGCCAAAGCCCCGGCAATCCGGCCAATCCACAAGCCCGAATGCCCCTCGCCCGGGCCGCGTCCCGGGCAGAGCTCGGTTCCCCCCGCCGCCGGACTCGGCCCTTTGCCCCAGGGTGACGGCGCGCGTCATGGGAGTACTTGCGTGTCCCCCGAAAGGGCTAGATTCGTGACGCCAACTTCGCCTACCCGCGCCCCGCCCTTCCTGCCAGTCGCCCGGGCACCACTCGCGATCCTGCTCACGCTCACGGCCCTCGCGGGCTGTGCGGTGGATCCGATCGCGCCTGGCGGCGTCGTGCTCACACGCCTCGTCGGTCTCCCGATCGTGCCGATCAACGTGCCGGACACGGCGAAGACCGACACGACGACCGCCCCGACCGACACGATGCCGAGCGCCAGCGGCGTCCACCTGCCGCGGTCGATGCCGCTCGTGCCCGACGACCTGGATGATCGCGCCTGCACGGTCCGTGTAGGTACCGGAGAGTTGCAGGGCGCACTCAACGCCGCACGCGGCGGAGATGTGCTCTGCCTGGCGGGCACGTACCAGGGGACGTTCACCGTTCCGCCACGCGTCGACCCGGGTTGGGTCGTCATCCGCTCGGCGAGCACGATCCCCCCGGGCCGCATGCGGCCCTCCACCGCGCCTGGACTCGCCCGCATCGTCAGCGCCAACCGCACCACGCCGCTCACATTCGCCGCACGCGCGACGCGCACCATGCTCCTCGGCGTCGAGGTCACGACCGACTCGACCATGGTCGAGGGTCCGGTCGCGCTCGTCCAGATCGGCACCGCACAGGAGCGACTCGCCTCGGACCTGCCGACCGACATCGTGCTCCAGCAGGTGTACCTGCACGGATGGCCGCGTCAACACGTGCGACGAGCCGTGGCCGGCAATGGCGGCGCGCAGACGCTCCGCGATTCCTGGTGTGAGGAGATTCACGCATCCGGATTCGACAGCCAGTGCTGGATCAGCTGGAATGCGTCCGGACCCATCCTCATCGAGAACAACACGCTCGAAGCGGCGAGCGAGAACGTGATGTTTGGTGGTGCCGACCCCAGGGTGCCAGGGCTCGTACCGAGCGACGTGACCATCAGACGTAACCACATCGCGAAGCCGCTCGCGTGGAAGGGCGCCAACTGGAACGTGAAGAACCTGATCGAGACGAAGTCCTCGGCGCGTGTGCTCGTGGAGCAGAACGTGATCGAGGGATCGTGGACGGACGGCCAGACGGGTTATGCGTTCGTGCTGAAGTCCACATCGCAGAACCTCGGATGTCCGGCGTGCGGCACGTCGGACTGGACGATCCGGCGCAACCTCGTACGCCAGACCGGCGCGGGCTTTTCGATCGCCGGTCGGGCCGACCAGAATGGCGTCACGGTGACCGATTCCAGCAACCGCCGGTTTGCCATCCTCGAGAACTGGATCGGCCCGCTCAACGTCGCGCCCTTCGAAGGGGATGCGCGGCCGATGATCTTTCTCTCGGAGAACGATGACGTCGTCGTTCGGGGGAACACCTTCGAGGAAGGGGCGAGGATCCGGGAGGCCGTGCTGTTCGACATCTCCGGCGGCCGCCTCAAGGCCGTCGGGAATCTCGTGTTCGACCGGAACGTGTTCCCGCGCGGGCAATATGGTGTGGGCGCGAGTGGCGTGGGCGAGGGATTGGTCGCGTGGCAGGCCGGCGCACTCGGCGCGTCACAGTGGACGGGGAACGCTTTCGTCGGGCGGGCGACGGTCACCTATCCTCCTGGCACCACGTGGCACGCCACCCTGGCCGACGCGTTAGGTTCGGCTGGCATCGCGCGCGCGCGGATCGATGCCGGCGTGTCCGCGGTCGTGATCGCACGCTGAGGGCCGAGGCATTGTGCGCCGGGACACGTTCATTATCGGCACCTTGTCGGCGTGCAGCGAACAGTGTCGCACCGGGAGCCAGCCTCTTCAACACATCGCCTGCCCAAACAACAGGACCGCTGCAGTTCGCCGCAGCTCTCACGACCTCGGAGTCATCGCAACCCTCGCCCGCGCCCGAGGCGGCGTTCGACTCCCGTGATGCCCAGGTCGCTGTAGCCACTGTGGCACGACCTCGCGCCTGGCGCCGCCCGCAAGAAACCGTGGGAAGGCGGAAAAGGATGGCCCTGCTTGACAATCGCGAGAGACGGGCCAATAGTGAGTCGGCCGCGTCATGGCGTGAGGGTGAACATGCCTGCTATCGCTGTCGCACTGTTGCTCGCGACGCCGGCCTTCTTCGGGCCGGCGGTCCAAGGTCCCGTTCCGCGCAAGGCACACGAAGGATTTCACGCGGCGCGCGTTGCCTTGGGTCGAGCGCTGTTCGCCGAACCTCTGCTTTCTCGAGATTCGACCCTGAGCTGCGCGACATGCCATGACCCGCGCCATGCATTCGCTGAGCCGCGCGCAGTTAGTGCTGGAATAGGGGTCGATGCACGCCGGCGAAATGCGCCATCCCTTGTGAACGCTACGGTGTTTCGCACGACGTTCGACTGGGATGGCCGCGCGACGTCCCTCGCGCACCAGCTGTCGTTCGTGTTCTCCGAGGCAGGGGACATGGGGATCACTGCGCCAGAAGCTGCTGCGCGTTTGCGAGCACGCACAGACTACAGACGCCATTTTCGCGCCGCCTATGGGAGAATGCCTCAGGCGAAAGACCTCCTTGACGCGCTCACAACATTCGAAAGCACCTTGGTGACGACGGGCTCGCGCTTCGAACGCTTCTACCTCGGGGCAGAACCACTGCTCTCCGATTCCGAGCATCGCGGTTGGCGACTCTTTCGAAGCAATCGGACTGGCTGCTCGGGTTGCCACTTGCCACTTCCCGATCCAATGGGATCTGGAATCATTGCGTTTCACGATGGCAGGTTTCACAACATCGGAGTGGGTTACGCTGACTCCATCATGCTTGATGCGGGGCGCTACGAGGTCACCGGGAACAGGCGAGACTGGGGAGCATTCCGGACACCTTCGCTCTGGAACATTGGAGTGACTGCACCCTACATGCACGATGGGAGCCTCCCGACTCTTGCCGCCGTGATCAAGTTCTACTCAAACGGCGGGGTGGCCAATCCCAACCTCGATCCGGTCGTTCGCCCCATCGACCTGTCAGTTAGCGAGATGGAGGATCTTGAAGCCTTCCTCATGACCCTGACGAACGATTGGCAGAGCCTTTGGCCTACCCCAGCTCGTGATTCAGCAATCGGAACGCATATCGCGCATCCGCACGCGCTAGGTCTCCACTTCTTTCCGCGACGATTCAGATGACTCCTCTTAGCTTCAGATATGCCGTCGTCGCTTCTTCGATTGGAGGCATTACGCTCTCGGCACAGCCTGTGATACGAATGTCGGCCGAGCCTTCGTGTGGATCATGCACGATCGTACTCGAGAGGGTGGTAACGCTTCGAACGGACACGGACCTGTCGTCCGCACCCAGCACGTGGCTGGCACGCGACGTGTTCGGTCGATTCTACGTCCTTGACCCTCGCGAGCGTGTAGTTCGACTGTTCGACTCCTCCGGAATGTTTCTTCGGCAGCTGGGGAGGAAAGGCGGGGGGCCAGGAGAGTACGAAGTTGTGCGCAACATCGTCCCTGGTCCGGGTGGTGAAGTGCAGATCATCGATGCTGCGCTGGGGAGAAGCTCCCGCTTCTCGAAGGATGGGAATTTCCTTGGAAGCACGCCAATCCGGGTTCGGGGTGGTCAGGGCATGGCCGCCATTCGCCTTCCGAACGGTAACCTGTTGCTAAACGAGAGGTCGTTGCCGGGAGGCGGTGCTTCGCTTGTAGTGCAACAGATCGACAAGCACGGAGCGTCCATAAAACGATTCGATGACGCGGGCCCGCAGTGGCGCAAGTCGTGGCTCCAGCACCGGCTGCTGGCAGTGCGGCCGAATGGCGAGGTGCTCATCGCGCATCCCTACATCTTCCGCATCGATGTCTACGATGCGGCGCTGGCGAAGCGTAGATCCCTTCTCGAGACCGCGGAGTGGATACCTGCGGAGAACCCGGATGACCTTCCCTCTGATGGAGTCTTCGACCAGCCAGTAGCGCCGCGACTGTGGGGCCTGTGGGAAGGGCCGGAGAATCACTTATGGACCGTCTCGACGGTGCCGAGCGCCTCATGGAGACCCGTGCGTCAATCGCGACGGGAGGCAACGCCTGCGGAATTCGCTGCCCTGGAGCGTCGACCGCGAGTAGCCACGCTCATCCAAGTGATCGACCTCGCGAATCACCGCGTGTTGGCTAGCAAGAGGTTTGAGGGCTTTGTGGGTTCACCACTATCTGGAGGGTATCTGTTCGCGTTGCCCGCGGACAGCGCCGAGACGTCGGGCGTGGAAGTGTATCGTGCGACATTCAAACGCTAGGGAGGTGGATCATGCGGAGGATTCTGCTCGCGGCTCTTTTACTGATTGGCAACGTGGCCGCAACCGGTGTGGATGGCTGCTTCTGTTGCGAAGATTGGCAGATACCGACCGGGAGCTGGCGACATGACGACTGGGAAGGAATTCAGTGGCCAGCAACCCATCAGGGGACTGCGCATGCGGGGCTGGGCTACGACTCATGCGGTGCCGCACACATTGGGTACGGCAACTTCTAGGGGCCGCGAGCCAGAGCGGCCGCGCGCCCGCCGCGGGGTCGCGCGGCCCTTCTGGGGCACGTCAAGGGCAGTCGCCGGCCGCCAAGGCGCTGCACGCCCGCCCGATGCCAAGGTCACCCTTTCCGCGCTTTCCTTGAGTCGCGCCCACGGCTCGTGCGAATCGCGGACGTGAGGGCGTTACGTCCGCTGCTCGCTTGAGGGGTACGACGGCGTGAAGGCGGCGTGACCGCGCGACATTCGATCCATGGTCCGGCTCCTGCTTGTCTTCGCGCTCCAGCCCCAGCCGCTCTGCGCCGAGGCCCGGCGTTTCGTCGAGCGCTCCGGCATGGTGGCCGTGGTCGAGCGCGATACCATCGACGACTGGCGCACCAGACAGCGCACACCGGGCTGTCGCGTGACGGCCGCCGGGGCAACCGCGGTCGGCATTCGAAGAGCCGCCGAGGACTTCTACCAGCGACTTCGGGCCGCTGGCTGGACGCGCACCCCGGACCCGATCGATGCCCCAAACGAGGCGAGCCTGCGCTTCCGACATGCCGCCGTGGATTGCCTCTTCAACGTCTACGAGGGTGCGGTCCTGAACACGGAAGCCGAAGCGCGCGCCGCCACGGTGGTGGAACCTCGCCAGGGCGAGCGCCGATATCATGCATTCGTGATGTGCGTCCCCGCCGCGCCGGCTGCGCCCCGCGCCTGACGGTGATCGCCGGCGCTGGGGCGGGCTGCCTCAAGGTGCGATGGCGATCCCGCGCACCGGAGCAGCAGAGCCAACGTTGCCGATCACGAAGAGCGCACCGGTCGACGGGTTGATCACGTAGAGCGTGGAGCCCGTGCCACCGGCTCCCGCGCCCGTGGTGAGCGTGACGAACGCGTCGCCGCTGACACCGGCGATGTCGAAGCCGATGTCCAGGTTCGTGTTGACACCGAGCGGGCCAACCGTGGACAGCTGCCCATCGTTGGGGTTTGCGAGCGTCACCAGGACGTCACGGGCCGCATCGATCGCAAAGAGCACGGTGGTGTCGCGCCGGCCACACTGTTCGTGTAGGCGGTCCCCGCCACCGTGGGCGTGATGCCGAAGCCGGCATCGCCAGTGCGATAGGCGAGCGGGACGTCCGTCGCGGCGAGCGCACCGGTGACTGGATTCAGCCGAATGTCCTGCGTCTGATCGGTATGAATGCGGATCCGATCGGGGACCGGGTTGAAGTCGAAGCCGACGTTCGTGCCGGCGATCGCCGGAGTGAAGGCCGCCGGCCCGACCGCGGTGGCCACCGCGGTCGCGGTGTCGATGGCGTACACGCGGCTCGTGGATCCCAGCGCGTAGAGCTTGCCATCAACGGGTCGGAAGTCGATGCCGAGCACCGACTCACCGGCTTGCAGTCCCGTGATCGCAGTGCGGCGCACGAGGTCGGGGCGAAGCGCGCCGAAGCTGAGGAGCGCGTTAGTGGCGTCGACGGCGTAGATCGTCCGGCCCGCAGACGATCCCGTCGGTCCGGTCGGGCCGGTGGGGCCCTGCGGACCTGGTGGCCCGGCCGGACCCTGGGCGCCGGTGGTACCCGGCGGGCCGGGCGGCCCAACGGCGCCGTCATCGCCGGTGCAGGCGGCGGTGAAGGCGAGGACAGTGCTCCAGGCGAGTGCGCGCGCAACGCGCGCGATCCGCCACTCGCGTGGCTGCGGCATGGTGGTTCCTCGGATGTGGTGTGGCGACGGGCGGGATTCCGCTCCGTGCTTCGCCTACGCCGGCACTCGTCAGGCGGACTGCCGCCGCGTGAAGGGCCAGCGAACGCGCCGTTCGCACGTGCTGAGCCGTGGGACAGGCGGTATGACCCGGCTGGGGCTCGAACCCAGGACCTACGGATTAAAAGTCCGTTGCTCTACCAACTGAGCTACCGGGTCTGGCACTGCCAGGACCATCGCGGAACCTATTCGATCCCACCCGGTCTCGGCAGCGTCCGGCACAGCCCCCACGCTGGTCTCGCCGAGTCGACCGGACCGGGGGAGCCGTGCGGCACGCCGGGGAAAACGCAAGAACGGCCCCCGCGAATCCGCGGGGGCCGTTCCAGTCAAACTGTTCTGTGCAGCTTACTGCATCGAGCTGACGGCGTTCGTCGCGGCACCCTTCGTCTCGACGACGAAGACCACGCGGCGGTTCGCCTCGGCGCCCGGCTGGTCACGCTCGGCGCCTTCGATCACCTGGCGGGTCTCACCAAGGCCGATCGCACGGAGCGACACGCCCGTGATGCCGGCCTGCGTCAGGTACGACGAAACGCTCTCGGCGCGACGCTGCGACAGCGCGAGGTTGTACGAGGACGAGCCGGCCGGATCGGCGAAGCCTTCCACCGTCACCAGCGCGCCGCCGTAGTACTTGTTGACCACCTGCACGAAGCGATCGAGCGACGGACGATCGCTATCACGCACCGACGCATCGTCGTACGCGAAGTTCACCGGGAAGGCGAACTTCATGCCGTTTTCCATCGCCGTGATCTTCGCGCCGAACTCGGTGCGCAGCGCGGTCAGGTCGCGACGAAGCGAGGCCACGTCGGTCTTGAGCGTCGCGATCTCGCCCTTCACCCCGGTGAACTCCGTGCGCATTTCGTTCGTGATCGTGCTGTCGGCGCTCACGCGCTCCGTGCGCTCGGTGGTGATCCCGGTCGCGAGCTCCTTGCGAACGAAGCCCTTCGTGGCGCAGGCACTCAGAACGACGGCGGCCAGCGCTGCTGCCGAGACATTGCGAATGGTCATCATGGCGTACCCCTCAGGTAGGCAAGTCAGGTTGGATGTGCCGCCACCGGTCTGGGAGGAAGAGCGGGCAGGCGGTCCAGGCACGCGCGAAGTATATGCACGGCAAGGAATTCCGCGTGTGACCGCTATCACACGATAACCATCACCTAATCGAACCGAACCGTCACTGTGCGGGAACTCACACGGCAATATTGACGCATGACGCGCGTTGGAGCGTTCCAACGCGCCTAACCGGAGAAATCGAACGACAACTGCTTCGTGCAGAAGCTCGCCCGGTGGTGCGGCGTCACCCCGTGCGCGTCGATGGCCGCGAGATGATGAGCCGTGGCATATCCGGCGTTGTGGTCCCACCCGTACACGGGATACCGTGCGGCCAGGCGCGTCATGAGGCGATCCCGCGCGACCTTGGCGAGAATCGACGCACAGGCCACGGAATAGCACTTCCCGTCGCCGCCAACGACCGCCGTGTGCGTGGTGCCAAGGGTCCGGATCTGCCGGCCGTCGACCACGAGGTGGTCGGGGGCGACGCCTAACGCGGCCAGCGCCCGACGCATGGCCAGCGTGGTGGCGTGATAGATGTTGATGCGATCGATCTCGCGCGGGGACGCTGCGCCCAGGCCGATGCGCACGGCGCGTTCGCGGATCCGGCGCGCCAGGGTCTCGCGCACGGCCGGCGCGAGCTGCTTGGAGTCGTCGACCCCCCGGATCGCCCGCACATCCGCGGGCATGATGACGGCACACGCGACGACGGGGCCCGCGAGGGGGCCCCGTCCAACTTCATCCATTCCGGCGAGCTGCGGTCCGAACTGCGCTCGGAGCTGCTTCTCGATTCCGGTCCAGCGGGAGCTCACACTGCGCCCGCCTAGCCCTCGGACGTCCCGGTGGCCGGCACCGCGACGCGCGTCTTCTTCTCGCGGATGCGTGTCGCCTTGCCAACGAGATTGCGCAGGTAATAGAGCTTGGCCCGACGCACGCGGCCGCGACGCACCACGCTGATCTCCGCCAGCATCGGCGAGTGCACCGGGAAGATGCGCTCGACCCCGACACCATTCGAAATCTTCCGCACCGTGAACGTCTCGCCGATGCCGCCGCCACGGCGCGCGATGCACACGCCCTCGAACGCCTGCAGACGCTCCTTGTCACCTTCCTTCACGCGCACGTTGACGCGAACGGTGTCGCCGGGGCGAAACGGAGGGACGTTCGACTTCATCCACTCCTTCTGGGTTTCGATGAACGGATGCATATGGCGCAGGGCGTGTGGTGGTCGGCCCGGAATCAGGTCGTTTCAGGGAGACCTGCAAAGTAAACCCTTGTGGTGGTTGGTGGTAGGGCAGCTCAGAGGCCGGTAGTGGGTCGGCCTCCTACCTCGGAGGCCGCCCGCGCCGGCGTGCGCGAGACCAGCGGGCAGCGCCGGACCACAAGACCAGCCCACTGAGACGCCCGGATGTCGCGCCTGGGCCGGACCGGCTCTATCTCCCGAGCTTGACCGCCCCGGTCCAGGCTTGCCCACCCCCACGCAGCACCACGGCAAACCGGGCCGGCGTGGCCGATAACTCCTCCGCGATCACGGCCGCGCGCTCCGAGGCCCGGACCGTGGCCGTCCCCCGCAGCTCCAGAATCTCATTCCGGAATCTCCCGTCCGAGAAGAGCGCGATCACCGGCGCGCCCGCGTCGGACGCGAGGACCACGGCTGCCTCGGTCACCAGCTCCCCGTTCGGGTTCTGCAGGTGCATCCGGTATTCCAGCGCGTCGCCCTTGAGCTCGAGCGTGACCTTGGCACGCAGCCGGCTCGCTCCCTGCCCGGCCTGGCCCCCCGCCGTCACCTCGGCGTGAAAAGCGGTCGGCGCCGCGTTGCCGCTTCGTACCGAGACGGTCCTGAGCTCACCGCTCGGCGCATACGAGGCCGCGGTGCAGCCCGACAGGCCGGCACCGCTGACCACGAGGGCCAGAACGAGGGGAGTCGAACACGCCATGTGGGATGGGACAGCAGAATTCGTGCGATCGCGCCAGAACGTGCACGCCAGAGCTCGCCGAGACTAGTCCCGGCGCCCCACCCCGTCCGCCCGTTCCCTGGTGAGCCGCGCGCCTTCCTGCGCTCGCCATTGCGCGATCCGTTCGTGGTGCCCCGAGAGCAGTACCTCCGGGACCGCGTGCCCGCGATACTCGGGGGGCCGAGTGTAGCTGGGGGCGCTCAGTCCCTGCTGGGGCAGGTAGAACGAGTCGGTGCGCGCACTCTCGTGATCGGACATGGCGCCCGGGAGCAGGCGCACCACGGCATCCACGATCGCCAGCGCAGCCGGCTCGCCACCACTGAGTACGAAATCTCCGAGCGAGAGTTCCTCGGTGGCCAGGTGATCGGCCACGCGCTGGTCGACGTCCTTGTAGTGGCCGCAGAGGAGCGTGAGTTCCGCGCCGTCGGCGAAGCGCTGCGCGTCGGCCTGGGTGAAGGTGCGTCCACGCGGTGAAAGGAGCACGACGGGCGCCACGCAGCCGAGTGCCTCGACAGCCTCGAAGAAGGGCTCGGGCTTCATGACCATGCCCGCGCCACCCCCGTACGGATAGTCGTCGACCGTGCGGTGCCGGTCGTGCGTGTAGTCGCGGAGGTTGACCACCCGGAACGACACACTGCCCGCGGCCGCCGCCTGCGCCGGGATGCTGAGCGACAGCGGCGTGTGGAAGAACTCGGGAAAGATCGTGACGATGGTGATTTGCACCGGCGGGCGGGAAACGGGGCGGGCGTCAGTCGAGCATGCCGTCGGGGAGCGTCATGACCAGGCGCCGTCCGGGGACGTCCACCGCGGAGATGAACGGCGCTTCGTAGGGCAGGAGCACGGTGCCCTGCGCGCGGCGCACCTCGAGGAGCAAACGACCGGCAACATCATAGCTCCCGAGGACCGTTCCGATGTGCGTTCCATCGCCGGCAAACAGCTCGAGGCCGGCGAGCTGGTGGACGAAGATCTCGTCATCCGCGGGGGCCTCGACGTCCGCTTCCGGGACCAGGAGGTAGCGATCGCGCCACTTCTCGGCTTCGGTGCGATCGACGATCTCCTCGAACGTCACGAGCAGGAGATCCCTGAACTCCCGCGCATCTTCGACGGTGAGCGTGCGGGGCGACGGGCCCGGGTCACCTGTGGCGGTTCCGGCGAAAACACGAGCGCCGGGCGCGAAGATCGCGTCCGGCGTTTCGGTCATCGGTTCCACCAGCAGTTCACCGCGGATGCCGTGCGCTCGTCGCAGCCGGCCCACGATGATGAGCGGCGTCTCGTCAGGCGCCGGCGTGCTCACGCCGACGGTTACGCCTCTTCGGGCTTGTTCTCGGCCAGCGGCACGGCCGCGGCCTGGAGCTTCTTCGCGAGGCGGGCCTCGTGGCGGGCCTTGAGCACCCCGGCGCGTCGGAGGATGGAGCGCACCGTGTCGCTCGGCTGCGCGCCGACGTCGAGCCAGTGGTTGGCCCGATCGCCCTTGAGCGTGACGCTGTTGCCCTTGAGTTGCGGCTGGTAGGTCCCGATGATCTCGATGAAGCGCCCATCGCGCGGCATCGTGGACTCGGTGACGACGATGCGATACGCGGGCGACTTCTTGCGGCCCTCGCGGCGCAGGCGGATACGGACGGCCATGGCAGTGTGTGGTCGGGAGAACAGGTCAGGCTCCGGGCTCTTCGCGCCTCTCGGAAGGTCCGAGCCGCACCCGGTCGATCGGGGCCCCGATTGGGGAGCCGAGAAAGCTAGCGCCTACCCCCGCCCAAACGGCAGCCCCATTCGGCCCCCGGCGGCGGCCTTCTTCATCATTTTTTGCATGTCCCGGAACTGCTCCAGCAGGCGGTTCACCTCGCTGATGGGCCGGCCGCACCCCTTGGCGATCCGGGAGCGCCTCGAGCCGTTGATCAGCTGCGGGTTCTTCCGCTCCTCGCGCGTCATCGAGAGCACGATGGCCTCGACGTGGCGCATGCGCTTCGGGTCGAGGTTCGCCTGCTTGAGCATCTTCGCATTCACGCCGGGGAGCATCTTCAGGACGCCCTCGAGCGGGCCGAGCTTGGACATCTGCTTCATGGCGGTCAGGAAGTCCTCGAGGTCGAGCCCTTCCTTCTTCACCTTCTTCTCGAGCTTCTTCGCTTCGGCGACGTCCATCGCTTCCTGCGCCTTCTCGACGAGCGACAGCACGTCACCCATCTGCAGAATGCGCCCGGCCATGCGGTCGGGATGGAAGTCCTCGAGCGCGTCCGCCTTCTCGCCGACGCCGATGTACTTGATCGGCTTCTTCGTGACGCCGTAGATGGAGAGCGCCGCGCCACCCCGGGCGTCGCCGTCCATCTTGGTGAGGATGACGCCGGTGATGCCTAACGCCTTGTTGAAGCCGTCGGCGATCTTCACCGCATCCTGCCCGGTCATGCCGTCGGCCACGAGCAGGATCTCGTCGGGGTGTACAGCGTCCTTCACCCGCACGAGTTCGTGCATCATGTCCTCGTCGATCTGCAGCCGCCCGGCGGTGTCGAGGATCACGACCCGGTCGCGGTTGCGGCGCGCTTCGTCGATGCCGGCGCGCGCGATCTTCACCACGTCCTTCGTGCTCCGGTCGGCGTAGACCGGCACCTCCAGCTGCGTCCCCAGCGTCTCGAGCTGATCGATGGCCGCCGGACGATACACGTCCGCCGCGACCAGTCGCGTGGCCCGCCCTTCGGCCTTGAGTTTGCGTGCCAGCTTACCGGAGGTCGTCGTCTTGCCCGAGCCCTGGAGCCCGACCATCATGACTACCGTTGGCGGAACGGAGCTGAGCTTGAGGCCTTCGCGTTGCTCACCCAACATGGCGGTGAGTTCGTCGTGCACGATCTTCACCAGTTGCTGCGCTGGCGACACGGACTTGATCTGCGTGACGCCGACCGCCTTGCGCTCCACGCGCTCCATGAACTCGCGCGTCAGCTGGAACGAGACATCGGCTTCGAGCAGGACGCGGCGAATCTCGCGAAGGCCGTCCTTGATGTCGGCGTCGGTGAGGACGCCGCGGCCCCGCAGCCGGGAGAAGACCCCGGCGATCTTGTCTGAAAGTTCATCGAACATGGTCACTAGCCTAGTGGACTCCTCAACTCCCAGCAAGAAAACGGGTTAGCGCAATGGCGCCGTGCCAGCCCCCGGGCAGGAAGCTCCGATGGACCGCATCGTGCAGCACGGGGGGCGAGGCGCGGGATGTCGAGAGAGCCGGCGCCGCGCCCGGGAACGTCGAGATCCCGGATCGCGGCCAGCGGTACGATGATCCGTTCCCCACCACCCACTCCGTTGCCGCGCCATGACGAATCCGGTTCCCGCCCACCGATCCCGTATCCACGTGGCCCTTGTGGTCCTGATGACGGGCCTCGCCGCGGGATTGATCGGCGCGGCCGTGCAGGTCGCCGTGCAGATGGTCAATGCGTTGATCCTCGCGCGGCTGATCTTCAGCAGTCGCGACGTGGTGTGGATGGCGCCGATCGCGTGGCTCGCGTTTTCGCTCGGTCTTGCCGTGTTCGGCGCGGTTGGCGCGCTGCTCGTGCCGCGGCTCCCGTGGGCGACGATGTCGCTGGTGGGCTTTGTCACGGTAACCGGGGCCGTGCTGCTCGCGCCGTTCGAGCAGATCGCCACATGGGCGGCGACGGTGGTCTCGCTGGGAATCGGGGTGCAGCTCTCGCGCTGGCTGCGTCCCGAAGGCGCGTCGTGGCCACCACGCTTGCGTCGCGTTTCCACCGCGCTCGTCGTGGCGTTTGCGCTCGTCGGGACCGGCGCCGCGGCGCTGCGCGGCTTGCGTGAGCGACGCGCCGTTGACGCCCTGGGCGCGGCACGCGACGGGGCGCCTAACGTGCTCCTGATCGTCCTCGATGTGGTGCGGGCCGCCAACCTGAGCGCATACGGCTACGCGCGACCGACCTCGCCGGTCCTCGAGGCGTTCGCGCGCACTGGCGTGCAGTTCGACCGGGCGTATGCCGCGGCGCCGTGGACGTTGCCGTCGCACGCGTCGATGTTCACGGGCCGATATCCGACCGAGCTGCGCGCGGGCTATCGACGTGCGCTCGAGAGCGCGCCGGAGACGCTGGCCGAGGCGTTCAGACTACGCGGCTATCGCACGGGCGGCTTTACCGCGAACGAGGTGTACACGGCCTGGGACTCGCGCATCAACCGGGGATTCGAGCGCTGGTCGGACTATCGACGCACCCCAACGCAGGTACGCTACAGCGGGCTTCCCTGGCAAACGACAAAGATCCGGGAGCTGCTGGACGCGCGCACGCTGCGCGACGTGTGGGTCACGCTGCGCTACCTGCCCCTGCGCGCCCCGGCCAATCTCTCGTTCCACCTGAAGCGCGGGCACATGGTGTCGGAGGAGTTTCTCGACTGGGAGTCCGGTATCGACGGACGCCCCTTCTTCGCGTTCATCAACCTGTACGACGCCCACCGCCCGCGGTACGCGCCGCCGGAGGTGGCCGCGCGATTCGACAGCGGCGGTCGGCCCGCCGTGGACCGGTACGACGCCGCGGTGTCGTACGTCGATTCGGAGGTGGGCGTGATCCTCGACTCGCTCCGCGCCCGCGGCGATCTCGATCGCACGATCGTGGCGATCGTGGGCGATCACGGCGAGCTGCTTGGCGAACATGATTTCGTCGGCCATTCGAACATGGTGTACCGCGACCTGCTCTGGGTGCCGTTCGTGGTCTCGTACGGCGCGCGGCTGCCGTCAGGCGCGCACGTCGCCACGCCGGTCTCGTTGCGGGATCTCGGGGCAACGCTGCTCGACCTCGCGGGCGTGGAGCCATCGGGGCACACCATCCCGGGGACGTCGCTGCTGCCGTTGGCGCGCGGCGCCAGCGACGCCGCGACGAGTCCGGTGTTTTCGTATGCCCAGCAGGGATCGAACGTGGAAGCGCGGTTTCCGAACTCGACCGGGCCCCTGTATTCGCTTGTGGTGGACTCCATGCACTACATCCGGCACCCGCGCGAAGAGCTGCTTTTCAACCTCGCGACCGACGGTGCCGAGCAGCACAACCTCGCCGCGGACCCCGGGCACGCGACCGTGCTCGCAGCCGCGCGTCACGTGGTCGATTCCCTCCTTCAGTACCGGTACGGCGGACGCTGACGGCGCCCGTCACGTTCGTTAGGCCCGCGGGGGCCGGGTGTCGACCGCACTCACCGGGCGCGCGAGCGTGCGCCGCGTCGACTCTGCGAGTACCTTCCAGCAACTCACGGGCGCCGGCGACCCCC
Organism: Gemmatimonadaceae bacterium; assembly: GCA_020846935.1. Classification (NCBI taxonomy): domain Bacteria; kingdom Pseudomonadati; phylum Gemmatimonadota; class Gemmatimonadia; order Gemmatimonadales; family Gemmatimonadaceae; species Gemmatimonadaceae bacterium. The sequence goes on along the minus strand of JADLCY010000010.1, from coordinate 88,230 downwards.
GGGCCTGACGACCCCAAACGCCGGAATCCATGCCACGTCCCCAGCGCCGTGAGGAGATCCTCGGCCAGGAGCTGCCGCCTCAGCTTCCGCTCATGGCGCTTCGCTCGACGATCGTCTACCCGCTCGGCACCATCGCCGTCCAGATGGGAGCCCCCGAGAACCTCGCGCTGCTCCGGGCAAACGAAGACCCGGGGCTCATCGTCGCCCTCGTCGTCACGGGCGGAGACGCCGAAGATCCGGTCGAGAACCAGCGGTTCGTGGGGCGCGTCGGCGTGGCGGCCCGCGTGCACGAGCGCATCAATCTCCCGGGCGACACCGTGCAGATCACGCTGCAGGGCTTGCGTCGCATCTCGATCGAGTCGATCGAACAGGAGGCGCCCTACGTGATCGCCGGGGTTCGACCGGCGCGGGATCTCCCCGCCGATCCGAACGACCTGGACGACCTCGTCGCGCGCATCGTGTCGGCCGCCGAGACGCTCGCCGATCTCGTGGAGCGCATCCCGGACGAAGTGCCACAGATCCTGAAGATGAACGTGTCCGACCCCGGGCGGTTCGCCGACCTGGCGGCCACGAACATGAACTTCCGGATCTCGGACAAGGACGAGGTCCTCCAGCGCCTCGACATCGGGCAGCGGCTGCGCTTCATCCTGTCGCGCCTCGAGCGCGAGGTAGCGCGCGCCCGCGTGATGGAGGACGTGAAGAAGCAGACCGAGGTCAAGATCGAGCAGCACCAGCGCGAGTTCTACCTGCGCCAGCAGCTGCGGGCGATCCAGGCCGAGCTGGGCGAAACCGACCCCGGCGAGAAGGAAGCGATCGAGCTGCTCAAGAAGGTCGACGAGGCCAGGCTCCCGGAGCGCGTGGGGCAGGAGGCGCGACGCGAAACGGAGCGGCTGCGCATGCTCTCACCGGCGTCGAGCGAATACCAGGTGATCCGCAACTATCTCGACTGGATCCTGTCGCTGCCGTGGCACAAGCGCTCGGGCGACGAGCAGATCGAGCTGGCCCGGGTGGAGCTGGCGCTCGAGGGCAAGCACTACGGACTCAACGAGGCGAAGGAGCGCATCATCGAGTTCCTGGCGGTGCGCAAGCTGCGTGGCGGCGACCCGCACGGCCCGATCCTCTGTTTCGTCGGCCCGCCGGGGACAGGAAAAACGTCGTTAGGCGAGGCCATCGCGACGTCCATCGGCCGGTCCTTCTATCGCATCGCGGTGGGTGGCGTGCGTGACGAGGCGGAAATCCGCGGCCATCGGCGCACCTACGTGGGCGCGATGCCCGGGCTCCTCATCCAGGCCCTGCGGCGCGTTGGACTGCGCGATCCGGTCCTGATGATCGACGAGATCGACAAGATGTCCGGCGGCGGCGCTTCCGGCGACCCGACCGCCGCGATGCTCGAAGTGCTCGACCCGTCGCAGAACCACGACTTCGTCGATCACTACCTCAACCTCCCGTTCGACCTCTCGTCGGTCCTGTTCATCTGCACGGCGAACAACCTGTTCGACATCCCGGCACCGCTGCGCGATCGCATGGAGGTCATTCGCATCGCCGGGTACACAGTCGAAGAGAAGGTCGAGATCGCGTGGCGCTACCTGATCCCGCGCCTGCTGGAAGAACACGGCATCACCGACAAGGACATCCAGTTCACCGACGAGGTGCTGGGCTTTGTATCCAGCAGGTATTCGCGTGAGGCGGGGCTGCGCAATTTCGAACGCAACCTCGCCGCCATCATGCGCAAGCGGGCGCGTCGCAAGGCCGATGGCGAGGAGGGCGCGTGGGTCGTGGACAACGCCCTTGTCGAACACCACCTCGGCGTGCCGAAGCACGCGATGGAGGAGGCGGAAAAGGAACCGGAGATCGGCACAGTCACCGGGCTCGCCTGGACGTCACTGGGTGGTGACATCATGACGATCGAGGCGCTGCGCATGCCCGGCAGCGGCAAGCTCACGGTCACCGGGCAACTCGGCGACGTGATGCGCGAGTCCGTGGATGCGGCGCTCTCGTTCGTGCGGTCCCGCGCCGACGCGCTCAACGTGGGCGATCGCGAGTTCAAGGAAACGGACTTCCACATCCACTTTCCTGCTGGCGCAGTGCCCAAGGATGGGCCGAGTGCCGGTGTCGCCGTCACGCTCGCGCTGGCGTCGGTGCTGAGTCGCCGACCGGTGCGGCGCGACGTGGCGATGACGGGCGAAGTGACCCTGCGTGGCCGTGTGCTCGAGATCGGCGGCGTGAAGGAAAAGACGCTCGCGGCGTATCGTGCCGGCCTGCGCGAGGTGATCCTGCCGGCGGGCAACCAGAAGGACCTGCGCGACGTGCCGGAGGAGGTGCGCAAGAACATGGCGTTCACGTTCGTGAGCGCCATGGACGAGGTGCTTCGCCACGCCCTGCTGCCCCGGGTGACGCCGGAGATCGTGGATGTGGCGCCGGAGGCCACCACCGAGGCGCGTGAGCCGCGATCGGGGGGTCGCGCCGACACGCACACCCCAGCGCCCTGACGCGACGCCGGTGGCCCATGAATTCGCGCGCGCCACTGAGCGCGGTTGGGCGCGAGGCCGGTGCCCTGACGTGACGCCGGCGGCCCCACCAGCTCGCGCGCACTGCTGAGCGAGGTCGGGCGCGTACCCGGCGCCCCGGCACGGTACGGGCCGCGGCGCTCAGAGCAACTTCTGCAGCAGGTAGAGCGCCATCCCCGCGAGCCCACCCACGATCGTCCCGTTGATGCGGATGAACTGGAGGTCGCGGCCGATGGCAAGCTCGATGCGCTTTGAGGTGGCGACGGGATCCCAGCGCTTCACGGTGCTTGCGATCAACTCACCGACTTCGCTCTGGTAGCGTTCGACCACGGCCACGACGCCCTCGATGAGCCAGGCGTCGAGCTTCTCCATGAGCGCAGGGTCGCGGAGCACGGCCTCGCCGAACGCGGTGAGTCCTTTCTGGATCGCCTCCGGCTTGAAGCCCTCCGGGTCGTCGGCGTAGCGGGCGATCGCCGCCTTCACGTCAGCCCAGATGGACGCGCTGAATCCACGAACCGCCTGCGCGTCCAGCACGTCCGACTTGATCTGCTCGGCCTTGAGGATGACCGCGGGCGAGGCCTGCAGCTTGACGATGAACTCGTCCAGCGCCGCGTCGAATCGGAGTCGCAACGGATGGTTGGGGTCCTCATGGACCGCCTGCATCGTGCGTTCCAGGCCGGTGACGATCTTCTTCGCGATACGATCGTCAAAGACCCCGGGGACCCACCACGGGCTCTCGTTTTCCACCCGTTCGCGGATCAGGTCCTGGTTCTCGGAGAGGAACTTCGCGGTCAGCCGGATGGCGTCGTCCAGCAGCGCCTGGTGCCGGTTGTCGGCGGTGAGTACCGACAGAAACCGGCCGATGAGCGGCGCCGCCTGGGTGGCCTGCACGCGCCCCACGACGGTCCGGGTGATGACGTCTTCGACGTCTTCGTCGCGCAACACGTTGGCCGCCGCGGAGAGCGAGCGGGCGATCTGCCTGGCGATCCGGCGGCCGTTGTCCGGCTCGATCATCCAGCGCGCGACCCGCTCGGCCGCGTTCAGCGAGTGCAGCTTGGCGACGATGACATCGCGGTTGAGGAAGTTGCGCTCGACGAACGTGCCCAGCGTGACGCCCACGCGGTCCTTTCGCGCCGGGATGATGGCCGTGTGCGGGATGCGCAACCCCAACGGGTGCTTGAAGAGCGCGGTCACCGCGAACCAGTCCGCAAGCCCGCCGATCATCGCGGCTTCGGCGGTCGCCCGTACGATGTCGAGCCAGGGAAAGCGCGGTTCGAGCCACAGCGTAACGAGGAACACGACCGTGGCACCGACGAGGAGCCCGGTGGCCCAGCGCTTCATGCTCGTCAGGCGCGCCTGTCGGAGCGCTTCGTCGTCGGGTCGCAGCGGCTGCGGTTCTGACAGCGCTCGCGGGTCGGGCGCAGGACGAAGGCCGCGGGACGCCCCGGCAGGTGTGGCGGGGGCGAGCGGCGCTGGCTCCGCCTGCACGCGTGGGGTGAGGCCGGAGTCCACGCGGCCTACTCCTCGAGCTTCACCTTCGCGAGGTCGATCACGTCGGTGCTCGATCCGGCGGGAACGTCGACAAACAGCACGCAGGGCCGGCCGCCAACCTCGACCGCCGTCAGGGCGATGGTGCGCCCACGTGTGGTCCAGGTACGTCGCGTTCCCGACGACACTCCCGGCCTCAGGTCGTCAAAGCGCTTGAGCAGAGCGGTGTCGATCAGATCGACGAACTCGGCCGCGTCGACGGCCGTGTCCCACACGGTGAGCCAGGCGAGTCCGTCGCCGCGGCCGGTGGTGAATGACACGAAGCGGTCGCCGTCCCAGCCCGCTGCCCCTCGGTAGGCCGCGTCGCGGTCCTTGAGGTGCTGGAAGAGGAAGAGGCGCGTCTCGAACTCGCCGAGGTCGTTTTCGTAGGCCTCGCCGCCTGAAACCGGAGGCAGCGTTACCGTGGTGGGCACGTCCCGGTTCAGGAAGAACCGATCCTCGTGCATCACCTGTTCGGTCGACTGCGGCATGTTGCCGAACGGCAACGCGCCACCGTTCTTCTCCTTGAAGTTCCGCATGAACTCCGCGCCACTCAGGTAGGGAAAGAGCAGCGTCTCCTGAATGAGCATCGGCGCGCCCGCGAACACGGGCATGGCCCCCTGGCTGCCACGGATCACCTCGCGCACGCGGTCCCAGCCGCCGGGGATGTTCGCGACCGCGGTACCGCTGCCCAACATGCTGGCCAGTTGCTCGAGGGTCGCCTGCCCCTCGATCACGGCCTGGGCGGCGACCTGTCGGTCGTTGTGGCGCTTGATCTTTCGGAGCGAATCGAGGTCGAAGTACTGATCCTGCAGCGCGTGGACCAGCTCGTGCGACACGGTCACCGACACCATGTCGTCGGAGGCGCCCTGCACGATATAGAGGACCTTGGTCGCCGGATCGTAGAACCCGGCCACCTGCTCGGTGAGCAGCGTCAGCATGAACCGCTTGAGGTCCAGCGTGTCGGGAATGAGTCCAAAGCGCTTGTAGGCGCGTTCGCTGCCTCGGAGATCCTCATCAGGCACCTCGGTGGCGAACTGCGACTCGAGAAACTTCCGGACTTCCTCCTTCGAGCGCATCTCGAACTTTGGCGGCGTCTTGAACGGGACGCCGATGCTTTTCTCCAGGCGAGGCACGGCCGCCGACACGCGATCGGCGACCGGAGTCTCCCGGCGCTCGCGGCTGCACGCGCTGAGCGCGGCAAGGATCAACACCGTGGTCAGGCGCGTCACTCGGTCCACCTCACGGTCTGGCCCGTCGCGACGGCGACCACGCGGGCCACGTCGGTCGCGCGCACGTACACGCCGTCGCGCTGAAGGATGTCGGTCAGCAACGGCGACGCGGGCACCACCAGTGGTGTCGGCGCCACCTGCACGACCGGAGAGACGGCCACGCTCGTTCGAGCGGGCGGCGGATCATCGGGCCCGCCGGCGATGATCGCCTCGAGCTCTGCTCCAAACTGCTGCAGCGCGGCAAAGCCGTCGCGGGCGAAACGGCCGAGCGAGTCTTCTTCGCCTTCCGGCGCGGCGATCGGTTCCACGGAGGGTGCAGGATTCTCCGCCGGGCGCACTTCATGCACCCGAAGACGGCGGGCGCGGCGGGCGGCCTGTATGAGCGCTTCGGCCTCCACCGAGTAGCTCGTCGTCGCCTGCACATGCGCGCAGGCCTCATCGAGCGCATCGATGGCGCGATCGGGCCGGCGCCGATCCTTCACGTGTTCGTCGGTGAGTGTCACGCTCGCGCGGAGCGCCTCGGTGCTGATGATCACGTGGTGGTGCCTCTCCAGTCGCTCACGGCGCGCCTCGAGCACGTCGATGGTTTCCTCCGACGTCAGCTCGCGCACGATCAGGCGCTGGAAGCGACGTTCGAGGGCGGGGTCGCCCTGGATCCACCGTTCGTACTCCTCCGTGGTGGTGGCGCCAATGACACGGAAGTCGCCGCGCACGAGGGCCGGCTTGAGCATGTTGGCGGCGTCCATGGCCACACCGAGTCCGCTTCCCTGGCCAATGAGGTTATGCAGCTCATCGATGAACAGCACGACGTCCGGATCGGCCGACGCCTCCGCGACGAGCGCCCGGATGCGTTCTTCGTATTGTCCCCGATACGCGGTCCCGGCCAGGAGCGCCACGTGATCGAGCGCGAGGATCCGCGCGGATCGCAACATCAGTGGGACGCCGTTGGCGAGCAGGCGTTGGGCGAGTCCTTCGGCGATGGCGGTCTTCCCCACACCGGCAGGCCCCACCAGCGCCGCGTTGTTCTTGCCGTGGCGCAGGAGGATGTCCATGAGGCGCGCGATCTCCTCGTCGCGGCACCGCACCGGTTCGAGCCGTCCGGCGGTCGCCTCGCGTGTCAGGTCCCGCGTGAATCGCGCCAGGGCCCCGGTGACCGGTCGCCCCAGATCCACTTCACTCATCACCCGGTCACCATGCGGTTGAGGTACCAGGAAATCAACTCATCGCCCCACAGGAGCGCGACCACCGCCGCAGGCGCGAGAAAGACCCCGAACGGCACGTGCGGGAGGCTCTGCCCCGCGGCGGCGTCTGTCCCCTCGACATCGGCGGGGGCCGTCCCGGCCGGCGCCCTACGAAGGCGCACAACGGGATAGACGACCAGGGCGAATGCCGCCGCGCCTAACGCGGCGCCCAGGAACAGCACCAGCAGCGCTCGACCCGGCCCAACCGCGCCGCCCACGACCGCCATCAAGGTGACGTCGCCAAAGCCCATGGCCTCCTTCTTGAGCGCTACCTCACCCAGCCAGCCAATGATCGAGACGGCGCCGGCACCTGCGCACGCTCCCACAATGGCCGCCCACGGGCCGGCGAAAGGCGAAGGCTCGAGCCGGAACCCCGCGACGAGCGCGGTGACGAGCACGAACACCAATCCGCTCACTGTGAAGCCGTCAGGGATCAAATAGTGCTTCGCGTCCGTGATCGCGATGCCGAGGAGGATCGTCACGAACACCGCCACTCTCACCCCGGTCAGCCCCAGACCAAACTGGTACACGCTCGCCGCCCAGACGATGCCCACGATGAGCTCGACCAGCGGATACTGGACCGAGATGCCCAACCCGCAGCCACGGCACTTCGCGCGCAGGAGGATCCAGCTCAGGATCGGCAAATTGTCGTACCACGCGATCTCCCGCTTGCATTGCGGACAGCGCGAGCGCGGCTTCACGACGGACAGCTCGGCAGGCCAGCGCGCGATACACACGTTGAGAAACGATCCGATGCAGGCGCCGAGCACGAACGCCCACGCGATGAGAAAGGCCGGACTCACGGTTGGAGCACCCAGAGCAGAATACCGGCCGCCACGGCAACGTTCAGGGACTCCGCATCACCGCGCATCGGCAAGGCCACGAACCGCGAGGCCATCGCACGCACCGCCGGGGTCAGTCCCGCGCCCTCATTGCCGACGGCGATCGCGAGGCGGGGAGGCGCCGGGGTGTCCTCCAGCGGCGCACCAGCCACGTCGGCGCACCACAGGGGACACGACGCGCGCGTCAGGAACGCCGAAAGCTCCTCCAGGCTCGCCGAGAGGGCATGGTGTCGAAAGAGGGATCCCATTGCGCTCCTGACGACCTTGGCGTTCCACAGGTCAACCGTGCCGGGCAGGGCGACCGAACCATCGAGACCCAGCCCGTGCGCGGTGCGAACCAGTGTCCCCACGTTGCCGGGGTCCTGAACGGCGTCGATCACGAGCAGGCGGAGCGGGGTGCGATCGACGAGGTCGGCCAGCGAGCGCCCTGGAACGCGTGCGATCGCGAGAATGCCCTGAGGTGACTCGGTGGCTGCCGCGCTCGCGAACTCCCGTTCCGTCACGTCGCTCACCGTCAGGCCCCGCACCTCCAGGTCGGCGCGCAATCGCGCTCCGCGTGGGGCATCCATGAGCTGTGGCGCGCAGAGCACGCCGTCGATCGTCAATGGGGAGGCGAGCAGCTCCTCGACCGCGCGCACACCCTCGGCCACGAAGAGTCCGTCACGGTCCCTTGCCTTTCGGCGCGACAGATCACGCGCGCGCGTCAGAATGCGCATCGAATCCTGGCCAGTGGGGGTATCATCCTGTGGAATCTACGTCCGGCCACTGGTCACCGTTTCGACGGGAGCACCCGACACCGCTGATGAGCACGTCCGACATGCTGCGCCACACGAGAAGAAACACCCTGCGGTTCGCGATCCGCATGCTGCGAGGCAGTGTCGCCGCGGGCACTCTCGCCCTCGCCGGTGCGTGCGCCGTCTCCACCCAGCAGGAGGTGGAACTGGGTCAGAACTACAGCGCCCAGATCAACAAGCAGCTCAAGCTCATGAAAGACGCGGAGATCGTCAGATATATCAACCTGCTTGGTGATTCCATCGCCCGCGTGGCCGACGATCGGTCGCTCGATTGGAGCTTCTTCGTCGTCGACAGCCGCGAGGTCAACGCATTCGCGGTGCCGGGGGGATTCGTCTACGTGAACCGCGGCCTCATCGAGCGAACGACGAAGATGGACCAGCTGGCCGGTGTCCTCGCACATGAGATCGGGCACGTCACGCAGCGACACTCCGTGAAACAGATGCAGGCGGCACAGCGCGCCAACGCGGGCCTCACCCTGGCGTGCATCCTCACAAACGTGTGTGAGTCGCAGATGGCAGGCGCGGCGGTGCAGATCGGTGGTGGGCTCGCGTTCGCGGCGTTTTCGCGAGGCGACGAGGCGGAGTCGGACAAAGTCGCGGTGCAGTACCTGCTGCGCGCCCGCATCGACCCGCGGGGGATCCCGGAGATGTTCCGCATCCTGCTGAAGGAGCGTGAGTCGCGACCGAGCGGTCCGGACGCCTGGTTCCGAACCCACCCGCTCGAGGAAGATCGCGTGCAGGCGACCGAAGCCGAGATTGCCCGGATTCCTCCGGCGCAACTGCGTGGTCTCTCCACGGATTCCGAGCGGTTCCAGCAGTTCAGGCGCCGGGTGGCGGCAGGGTAGGTCGCGGCCCGAGGTGTCCTTTGGTGAGCCCGATACGTTTGGCGGACGTAACCGTCATCACGGCAGGTGCCGGGCTGAAGCGGTTTCGTTGGAACGTGGCCGGAGGCACGGGCGGGCGACGGCGCAGGCCGCCGCGCGTGGGCAGCGGGACGCAGGGTCGTCCTGGTGGGCATGGCAGCTGACACCGCAACCCGCGTTTCCCGAACCTTCTCACGACTGAACGTCGGACGCACCTGGATGTCTGCTACGCCGCACTCTTTCGGATTCTGACCTCAACCGATCGCTCGATGACACTCTTTCGGTGCACACTGCGCGTGCTCATGACCGCCGGCTGCTTCGCTTCCGCCCTCGCCACGGCAGAGGCGACCGCACAGACACCGCGGCCCGTGGCGGTGGGTATCGCGGTTGGAGCAACGATGCCGATTTCGGAGTTCGCGGATGACACCAAGGCCGGCTACCACGGCGCCGCGTTCCTGCAGTACGAACCGGCACGCGGCATCTGGGGCGTGCGCGGCGAGGTTTCGTATCATCGGTCCGACTTCACCGACGAGGCGCTGGCCGATGTGGGCGCGCCCCCGGGAGCCGACATCATTAACAGCGTCACGCACGTCGGGGCGACCGCGCTCCTGATCGGTGGCAACCGTGGACGATCGGTCACGCCGTACGCGCTGGCGGGTCTCGGCATGTATCGCGTGAGCGTCAGCGCTTCGAGTGGTGCGTTCTCGCTGAGCGCCGCGGAGAACGGGTTCGGATTCAACGGGGGCGCCGGGATGCGTATCGGCCGCGGGGCCGGCGTGTTCATCGAGGCGCGTTACCACCAGTTCTCGATCACCGCCGAGGACGAGAGCGGCGCGGACATCAAGTCCACGTACAAGATGATCCCCGTGACGGTGGGCGTTCGCTTCTAGCGACTCGCGGCGGCCGTCCCACGGCGTGCGACGCGGCGCACTGCGGGGGTTGCCCATTGTGCGAAGCAATGAGGCATCGGGCTCGCGCTGAAGCTCTTCGCGCTTCTTGTCGAGTGCGGCGAGGGCCGGGGCGCACGAGCCCGTGTGCCGTCGCGTGGTGGGCGTGATGCGCGCGGTGTCGTCTGAGTCGTGGGCGTGACGCGAACGGCGTCGTCTGAGTGGCAGGCGTGATGCGAGCGAGGTCGTCCGCCCTACAAGCGCTGAACCGCAGCGATCACGAGTTCCTCAAAGGCGCGCGCCGCGGCACGGGTGACGGCGATCACATCCGCGTGGTCGACCTTCACGGGCGCGAGCCCGGCAGCCGGGTTGGTGATGCAGCTGACCGCCGCCACGCGTAATCCCATCGCACGCGCCACGAGCACTTCGCTCACCGTGGACATGCCCACCGCGTCGATGCCAAAGCGCTCGAGCATCCGCACCTCGGCCGGCGTCTCGTACGCGGGGCCCGTGAGGCCACCATACACGCCATCTTCGAGCGAAATGCCCTGCTCCGTTGCAACGTCGTGCAGCAGCGCGCACAGCGTCGGATCGAACGGCGTGGACATATCGGGAAACCGGTGGTCACCCGACACGAGCGCACCGATGAGCGGGCTGTCGAACGTGAGGTTCAGCTGGTCCCGCACGAGCATCAGCTGACCAGGACGAAGACTGCGCCGGACACCACCAGCCGCGTTGGACAGCAGCAGCACACCGGCACCCAGCGCGTGTGCAACCCGAATGGGGAACGCACTCTGCGCCGGCGTATGCCCTTCGTAAACATGGAATCGGCCCGCGAAGGCGAGCACATCGCGACCACCGAGCATGCCGTGAATGAGCGCCCCTTCGTGTCCAGCAACCCCCGACGGCGCGAAGCCGGGGATATCCGCGTACATGACGCGCCGGGCATCGTCGATGCGGGCCGCAAGCCCGCCGAGCCCGGACCCGAGGACGATCGCGGCAACGGGGCGCCGCACGGGGCCTCGCTCGCGAATCCGCTCGACCGCGGCCGCGACACTCATGCGCGCAGGGCCTCGATGTCGGCCCGGGCGCGCGCGAGCAGCGCCTCGCGCTCCGGGCCGGCGATGAACGCCGACTCGAATCCATTGAGCGCCATCTTCGCCAACTCGTCGAACGTGAAGCCGAACGTGCTCGCCGCCACCTGGTACTCGTCGACCAGGTTCACGCCGCTCATCAGCCGGTTGTCGGTGTTGAGCACCACCGTGAGACCCGCGTCAAAGTAGCGGCGCAGCGGATGATGCTCGTACGACTCGGTGGCGTGGGTCTGCACGTTGCTCGTCAGGCAGATCTCGAGAGCCACGCCGGCGTCGCGCGCTTCGTGCACGAGCGCCTGGTCCTCGACGAGACGGGTGGCGTGGCCGAGGCGATGGGCGCGGCAGGCGTGCATCGCCTGCGCCACCGAGCCAGCGCCGTCGCCCTCGCCGGCGTGGCAGGTGCATGCCACGCCGTGGGCCTGCGCGTACGCAAACGCCGGCGCGTGTGTCGCGGCCGGGTTGCCGGCTTCGCCACCCGCGAGATCGAACCCTACGACCCCGCGGCCATGATACGCCACTGCGAGGCGCGCCAACTCCATGGATGTCTCGAGCGGCAGGTGTCGCAGGCTGGTCACGATCACGCGGCCCACGATGCCGTGCTCACGCTCGGCGCGATCCAGCCCTCGGACGGCGGCTTCGATGGTCGCCCCGAGCTCGAGACCCTTGAGCGTGTTGAGGATCGGTGCAAAGCGGGTCTCGATATACCGCACGCCTTCGCGCGCTGCATCCTCCGCCAGCTCGAACGCCACCCGCTCGATCGCATCAGCCGTTTGCATCACCGAGAGCGTCACGTCGAAGCGCGCGAGGTAGTCTTCGAGGTTCCTGGCATCGCTCACCAGCATGTAGGTCGCGAGCGCTTCGGCGTCATCGCGGGGCATGCGCACGCGATGGTCGCGCGCGAGCTCCAGCATGGTGCCGGGTCGCAGCGACCCGTCGAGGTGGCAATGCAGTTCGGCTTTTGGGAGTCGCTCGAGCAGCGTGCGCGTGAGGACCGGGCTGCTCACGCGTCCGACGCCTCGCGCACGCGCCCGCTCACCACCCGGAAGATCGCGCCGCCATACACCGGGGCGTCGTCGGGCACGTGCAGCCCGCGACTGTCGGTGAGCGCGCGCGATCCGCTGCGCACCGCATCAGCCAGTCCCGGATCGAGGAGGCGCACGGCCTCGACAGCGGTGCTCATGGCGGGGGCATCAACCCCCTTGCCGTTCACGTAGACTCGGACGCTCGTCATTCAGGTCGTCGGATGAAGCGCGGACCGTCAGGCGGGGCAACGGGCTGCGGGAGTTGCTTCAGATAGTTGGCCAACGCGTCGCGATCGAGCACCCCGGTCGACTCGATGCGGCCGTCGAGTCCGAGTCCGTCGCCACCCTCGGCAAGGAAGTCGGTCATGGCCACGCGATAGGTGCCGGCGGCGCCCACCGCCCGCCCGTCGTCGAGCACCGCGCGAACCACCCGTGAACCAACGGGGCGCGACGTGTCGACCTCAACGCGGACTCCGCTCAGATGGAACGAGGTGGACGTGCTGCCGGCCAGGCGCTCCAGGTACGCGAGCAGCGCCGCACCATTCACCGTGACGCGAACGATCATGTTGTCGAACGGCTGCACCTGGAAGGCGTCGCCATACGTCATGGGGCCGGCGCGCAGATCCTGCCGCACGCCGCCGCGGTTCATGACCGCCACGTCGGCCCCTGCCGCCCAGCGTTGCGCGTCCGCCACGAGGTCACCGAGTCGCCCCGCGTCCCCGCGGCGCATGACCTCGCGCAATGTCGCGACCGGCACGGCAAAGCGCGCGCGGACGACGCTCGCCGCCTGCTCGACGAGCGCCCCGATCACCGGATCGGCCGGCTGCGAGTCAGGTCGCACGTTGCGCAGGGCGCGATGCACTTGGCCGTTGGTCCCGCGGATCGGGATGTCGATGATGCCGATCGCCGTCCCGCGTTGCCAGGCCTCGGTGAGCGCGACGCCCCCGACCTGGGTGACCGCCGCCTGGTGGGTGTGGCCGGCCACGAAGGCGTCGACGAGTCCGTTCAGCTGTGGCAGGAGCGTGATCGCCTCGCCGGTGCAGCGCGAGCGCGTCTCGCGATCGCACGACGCGCCGAGGTGCGCCGCCACGACGACCACGTCTGCGCCCCGCGCGCGCAGCGCACGGGCGCGCGCGATCACCGGCCCGGCCGGATCGACGGCCGTCATCCCCTTGAGGTTGGACGGTCGCTGCACGCGCGTCAGCTCGGTGGTGGTCACGCCGATCACGCCCACGCGCGCCGAGCCAAGGTCGATCAGGGTGTCGTCCGGGATCCACGACACGTCGCGGCCGAGCGAGTCGACCACGTTCGCAGCCAGGATCGGGTAGCGCGCCTCACGCATGCGGGCGCGCAGGGTGTCCTGGCCCCAGTCGAGGTCGTGGTTGCCTAACGCCGCGGCGGCGAGGCCGAGCCGATTGAAGATCTCCACCACGGATCGACCGAACGTCGTGTTCGATGCCGCCGTGCCCTGCCACTGGTCTCCTCCATCGACCCACAGGCTCACGCACGCCGGCGCGACGCATTCGGCGCGCGCGGCAAGGATCGCGGTCGCCAGGGACGCCGCACCACCGCGCATGATGCCCTCAGCACCCGGGTCCTGCGGCTCGAGCGCGCCGTGAAAGTCGTTGGTCCCGATGACGCGCACCCATTGCCCCGACCTGAGGTGCGCCGCGGCGTCCGCTGCCACGGGACGCGAGGGCCCCGTCGCGCGATCGAACGGAAGGGCCCGCATCGCGCGGTACGCCGTTCCCTCCACGCCATCAGGCGCGAGGCGCCAGTTCACGACATGGTAGTCCTGAGGTCGCAAGGTGCCGCGCGCACGCACCTCGGCGATGAGCAGATCCCGGATCTCTTCCTGCGTCTCGAACACGACCGGCGCGCCGTGCAGCATCGCAAAGCCGCCGCCGCCCGCCTGCCGATAGTTGTTCAACGCGAGCGTGAACGAATCGGCAGCGACGACCGGGCGCCCGCGCACGCTCAGCGCCGTGACGCGCTGCCCGACCGGCTTCGACAGGTCCAGCACGTAGTCCGCACCGGAAACGATGTCGAAGTTGAAGCCGGGGATCGACGGGTCGACGAGCGCGCTGCCGGCCGCGGGCGAGCCCAGCTGTCGATAGTAGCGCGCGGAGAACTCGAGGTACTCGCGAAGCTGACGGCCGGTGATGCGGATGGCGCGCAGCGTGTTGTCGTATGGGTAGAGTCGTGCGACTTCGGCGATCGTGACGGGGCCGGCGTCGAGCGACGCGTTGAGATCGAACGCCGCGCTCGAGGACAGGTCGGCGCCGCTCGCCTTGCGCTGGACCTCGTTGATGAAGTCGATGAGTGGCGTGTCCTTGACTCGCGCCGAGTCGGCCGACCAGGCGACGGGCGTCGAGCCCAGCGTCGTGTTCACCCAGGCGACGGTGGCGCGGTGTGTGCGCTCCACCGCGGCCACGACGGCGGGATGCTCGGCGTGCCCCGCCGCGCGCACCACCTGGCCGCGACGGGCGGTGACGCGCCAGCCGGCTCGGGCGCGCTCCAGCGAGAGCGTGGCGACACCGACCGAGGTGGCCCAGTTGCGCGGCTGCATCAGCAGCACACCGTTGACCGTCGTGTCCGCGACCTCGCGGTGCGAATGGCCGAACACGACGAGGTCGATACCGCGCACTTCGCGAGCGACGCGGGCCGCGACGTTCTCCGACGGAAGGTGCGTGGCCACGGTGTCGTAGCTGCTCGCCTCCCCAAGCCCCGAATGCATCACGACCACGACGACCTGCGCGCCGCGGCGGCGGACGTCGGCCACGGCGCGCCGCACGGCCGGCACGATGTCGGTGATGCGGAGGCGACCGGTGAGGTTGTCACGATCCCACACGTTGGCCCCGGGGTTGGTGGCGCCCACGATGCCCACGCGTACACCCGCGCGAGTGACGATGCGTGAGGGCGCAAAGCGCGGACCGAGCCGGCGCTCACGCCCCGGCACCTCAACATTGGCGGCGAGAAAGGGAAACTCCGCCTGCCGAATGGCCCGCCGCAGGTGCGGCAGTCCGTAGTTGAACTCGTGATTGCCGACGGCCGCCGCGTCGTACCGCATGACGTTCATGGCCGCGATCACCGGATGCACGCCCAGGGTGTCGAGGCGATCAGCCACGTAGGTCAGGGGATTGCCCTGCAGCAGGTCGCCCGCGTCGACGAGCACGACCCGGCCAGGGTTCGCGGCACGCACCGAGTCGACGATGGTGGCCGCGCGCGCGAGCCCGCGCGCGCTGTCCGGGGCATCCGCGTAGTAGTCCCAGCCGCGGAGCCTCCCGTGGACGTCGGTCGTCGCCGCGACCACGAGGTCCATCCGCTGCTGCGCCGTTGCACTCGACGCGACGAGCAGCAGGCCCGCGAGGATCAGTGAGGCACGCATGGGCGAAACGTAGCGGTCGCATCGAGCACGCGGGAGGCGCGATTGACGAGAGGCAAGTGGCGCGAGAGCTTGCACTTACGAAACCGCGCCGCCCGCCAGCCACCCGCAGATACAGGACCGTGACACGCCTGCCGCTTCCCTTCGATCCTCCAGCAACCGACACTGCAGCGCTTCGGCGAGCGCGTCCCTCGGCATGACGCGCCCCCTCGTGGTGGGAATCGCGGGAGGGACGGGGTCCGGCAAGTCCACCGTCGCGCGAAAGGTCGCCGAGATGCTGCGCCGGGCTTCGGTCGCGTTCATCGACATGGACGCGTATTACCACAACTATGCGCACCTGCCGATCGAAGAGCGTCGCCACCTCAACTGGGACCATCCTGACCGCCTCGATCTCGAACTGTTCATCCGTCACCTCGAGCACCTGCGCGCCCGACAGCCAGTCGACAAGCCGGTCTACGACTTCGTGACGCACACGCGATCTCCGCACACGGTTCACGTGGCCGCGGCCGACGTGATCGTGGTCGACGGCATCCTGCTGTTCAGCGACGAACGGACCCGCGCGCTGTGCGACGTGAAGGTGTTTGTCGATGCGGATGCCGACATCCGGCTGGCACGGCGCATCCGTCGGGACATGGGGCGACGCGGGCGTCCGCTGCCCGAGATCCTGGAGCAGTACCTGTCGACCGTGCGTCCGATGCACCTCCAGTTCGTCGAGCCGAGCAAGCGGTATGCGGACGTCATCGTGCCGGAGGGCGGGCACAATCC
Source organism: Gemmatimonadaceae bacterium (assembly GCA_020846935.1). Lineage (NCBI taxonomy): Bacteria > Pseudomonadati > Gemmatimonadota > Gemmatimonadia > Gemmatimonadales > Gemmatimonadaceae > Gemmatimonadaceae bacterium. The sequence goes on along the minus strand of JADLCY010000010.1, from coordinate 72,071 downwards.
GGTCGCCATCGAGATGATCGCCGCACAGGTGCATCGGCGCCTGGAACATCGTTCGCCATGACGCCGCCCCCGACCGGCGAGCGCATCCTGGTCGTCGACGATGAACCGGACATCGTGGCGCTGGTCGTGTTTCATCTCGTGAAGGCGGGCTACCACACCTCCACGGCGGCAACCGGGCCGGCGGCGCTCGCGGTTGCGCGACAGGATGCGCCGTCGCTCATCGTCCTCGACCTGATGTTGCCTGGGATGTCGGGGTTCGAGGTGCTCGAGGCACTCCGCGCCGACGTGGCCACGCGGGATGTGGCGGTGCTGATGCTCACCGCGCGGCGCGAAGCACCGGACCGCATCCGCGGGCTCTCGCTCGGTGCGGACGACTACCTCACCAAGCCGTTCTCGCCGCAGGAGCTGGTCCTTCGCGTCGGGGCGATCCTTCGGCGGGTGCAGCAGGCGCGTCCGCTGGCCAACGACACGTTGCAGGTCGGCCCGATCCGGATCGAGCGTGCCGCGCACCGGGTGACCGTGGACGGTGCCGGGGACGTGGAGCTCACGCCGACCGAATACCGGCTGCTCCTGACGCTGGCCGAGCGACGCGGCCGGGTGCAGGCGCGCGGCCTGCTCCTCGAGACCGTGTGGGAGGCGGCCCCGGACATCCAGACGCGCACGGTCGACATGCACGTGCAGCGTCTGCGGAGCAAGCTGGGGCCGGCCGGGGACCTGATCGAGACCGTGCGCGGTTTTGGCTACCGATTGGCAGCGTCCCAACCACGGAGTGCGTGAAGCTTTCGCAGCGGCTCCTCGCCGGTTTTCTCGTCGTGATCGTCGTCCTGGTCGCGCTCGTGGTCATGAGCGTCGACCGGCGACTGCGGAATCGGCTGCTGGCTCAGGCAGGCGCCGGGCTCATCCGCGAGGCCCGACAGCTGGGCGCGGCGTGGCAGCCCGGGATGGACGCCGACTCGCTCGCCGACGCCCATGGAGCGCTGCTTGGGCATCGCGTGACGCTGGTGGACACCGCGGGGCGTGTCGTCGGCGATTCCGAGTTCGAGCGCGCCGCGCTCGCGCGGCTCGAGGACCACTCGCAGCGTCCCGAAATCGTCGCCGCGCACGTGAGTGACACCGGGACCGCGGTGCGCGCCTCACGATCGGCGGGCGATCGCGAGATCTACGCCGCGGTGCGGCACCCCATGGGCGTGGCGCGCGTTTCGCTCTCCACCGCGTCGCATGGGCAACTCGTCAGGCAGGTGCAACGCGACGTGGTGTCGGCTGCCCTGCTGGCCACACTCGTCGCGATCGCCCTGGCCGCGCTCTTTGCGCGCTCCGTGTCGCGGCCCATCCTCCGTCTGCGCGACGACGCACAGGCGATGGCCGGCGGCGACCTCCAGCGCCGCCCGTCGCTGGCGGCACCCGGCGAGGTTGGTGAACTGGCCCGCGCGTTCCATCGCCTGGCCGAACAGCTCACGGCCCGACTCGCGGCACTGGAGGCGGATGAAGCGCTGCTTCGCGCCGTGTCCGATTCGTTGAGCGAGGGCGTGGTCGCGCTGGACGCGCGGCAGCAGGTGCTTCACCTGAACGATGGCGCGCGCGAGTTGCTGAGCGTGCATGACCGCCTGCCCTTTTCGGCGGATCGACTTCCGCGCGATCGACTGCTGCGCGACGCGCTCCTTGCGGCGATGGCCGGGACGGCCACGGACGACGTAGAGACACGGCTCAACAACCGGATCGTGTCACTCACCGCGAGGCCGCTGGCCGGCGGCGGCGCGGTGCTCGCGCTGTTCGACGTGACGCCGATCCGAAGGCTCGAACGCATGCGACGCGACTTCGTGGCGAACGTGTCGCACGAACTCAAGACGCCGCTCACGGTCGTCAGCGGGTTCGCCGAGACGTTGCGCGACGACTCCATCCCCGCGGCGCAGCGCACGCAGTTCGTCGAGACCATCCTCAGCAACACGCAGCGCATGCAGCGGCTGGTCGATGACCTGCTCGACCTGTCGCGCATCGAGTCCGGTGGATGGCGACCACATCCGACTGACGTTGACGTCGAGGCGATGGCGCTGGAGGTGCTGGCCGGCATCGCCGAGGACGCGCGTGGCAAAGGGCTCGACCTGCGACACGACGTGCACGAGGGAGCGAAGCATCTCCGTGTCGACGCCGTGGCGCTGCGTCAGGTGCTGGCGAATCTCGTGCACAATGCGCTGCGCCACACCACCGCGGGCTCGATCACCGTATTCGCCGAGCCCGCGTCGTCAGGCGGGATCATCGTGGGCGTGCGCGACACCGGGGCCGGGATTTCCGCGGAGCACCTGCCCCGGGTGTTCGAGCGCTTCTACCGCGCGGATGCCTCGCGCTCCCGTGCGGAAGGCGGCACCGGGCTCGGTCTCGCAATCGTGAAGCACCTCGTGGAAGCGCACGGCGGGCGGGTAGCGGCCGAGAGCACCGTGGGCGAGGGCACGACGGTGCGAGCGGAGTTGCCCCGGGCGTGACACGAAGCCGCGGGAGTGCATGTGCCTCGCGTAGGGCCAGAACGATGTCGCGACGGCTGCCCCCCCCGCTCTCTGCCCGTCGTCTCGGCGAAAGACGGGCCCAGTGTGGGGGAATTCAGACCCAGGGAGCGCGGCGGTGGGCGAGCGTCGGAGCGAAGCGCTAAAACTTCCAGTTGTACCCCACCCGGACGACCTGCGTCTCCGCGTAGTCCGTGCTCACCATGCGGAAGTTCGATCCGCGGATCGTGCGCCTCACCTGCATCGTGTTCAGCAGGTCCGTCCCGTTCACCACGAGCTCGCCCCTGCCCCGCTGCACGCTCTTCTTTGCCCCGAGGTCGAGGCCATAGCGGCTGCCGACGCGACCCTGCGGAAGGAGGTCCGGCGCGAGCCACGTGCTGGCCACCTGCACCTGCCACACGAACGGAAGCTCCGTCGTGGCGTTGACCTTCACGCTGCCTGACGTGAGCTGAGCGCGCGGCGCCGAATACGGCACGGGCACCGGGTAGCGGTTGACGACGGTGAAGGCACCGACGGTGCGCCGATAGGCATTGCCGTTGGCCGTGAACGACAGCTTCGACGACACCACGCGTTGCCAGGTCAGCTCAGCGCCCGTGCTCCAGCTGCGTCCCGCGTTCTGGAAGACGTTGTAGAGCAACGGGCTACCCGGCGCCTGCGTGGCGATGCGGGTGATCGTGCCATCGACGATCCGGTGATAGGCCGCGGCGTACACGCTGCCCATGGCATGCGACGTTTTGTATCCGACCTCCGCCGACGTGGAGTACTGCGGCTGCAACGCGGGATTGCCGACCTTGATCAGTTCGGGCTCGTCGTACTTGGGGAAGATGCGAATATCGACCTCGTTTGGCCGATCGACGCGGCGGTTGAAGAACACCGACAGCTTGTTGGAGCCGTCGAACTTCCACGCCGCGCGCACGTTCGGGAACGGCTGGAAGTAGCGGTAGCCATCACTCTTGTAGGTATTGTGGTTGGGGTTCACGTCGTAGTTCACGTGCACGTTCTCGACCCTCAGGCCGCCCTCGAGCTCGAGGCGATCTGCCTCGTAGACATAGTTGGCGTACAGCGCCGGAATCGTCTCACGGTAGTCGGCCCAGCCACCGGCCCCGCTGTCGATGGGCGAATTCTGTCCCGGGAAGAAGCGCATGTTCACCGGGATCGAACGATAGCGGCCCTTGAAACCAGCCTCGACGCGTCCCTGCCGCAGCGGCTTGACATAGTCGGCGTTGAGGTCCACGACGTGTTCGTCGGAGAGCAGCTTGAACGCGTCCTTGCCGACGAACGCGGGCAGTGTGTTGGTGAAGAAGTACTTCTCGTCCTCGCGGTGGAACGAATAGTTGCTGGTGAACGTCAGCGTGTGTCCGGGCTGCGGATACCTGTGGACGAGGGACGCGGTCGCGAACGCGGTGTACTTGATCTCGTCCTCGAGGAACTGCCACAACCGGTATCGATTCTGCAGCGACCCGTCGAAGTACGGGTTGTCGCCGTGATCGATGATCGTCTCCTTGTTGAAGAGGCCGGAGACGGTGAGCGTGTTGTGTGTGCGGAACGTGTGATCGACACCCGCATTCAGCGTCGCGTAGTCCGTGCGCCGGTTGCGCTTGATCTGCTGGGTGATGACCCTGCCGTCGTCGTACGTGCGCGTAGCAAACTCGTTCTTGTTGAGCGTGGGCGAGTGCAGCCAGTCGGCCTGCATGAACGTGTTTGTTTCGCCGCTCCGGTAGTTGAGCGACAGCGACGGGTTGAGCTTGGGCGTTCCCCGGTATTGGGGACGGATCGTCGGGAGGTTCTCCCTGCGCACCCAGAGTGCGCCCGCACCACCCATCATCCCGATCCTTCCATTGAAGCCGTCCTGATCCTCCTTCTTCAGCACGAGATTGATGATGCCGGCGCTGGCGTTGGCGTCGTACCGCGCCGACGGGTTGTTGATGATCTCGATGCGTTCGAGGGCGGACGCGGGCAGGTTGTCGAGGCCACTCTGGGAGCCGAAGCCGGTCAGCGCCGTCTGCTTGCCGTCGATCAATACCAGCACCTTGTCGCTGCCGCGCACCAGAACCTTGCCGTCCTGACCGATCGTGACCCCCGGAACGATGGCCATGGCCTGGAGGACGGAGCCGCCGGCCTGGCTGATGTTGCCGGAAATGGAGAAGGTCTGGCGGTCCATCGTAGCCGCCATTGCGTCTGCCTCGCCGGTGACCGCGATGCCTGCGAGCGTCTGGGGCTCCCTCGTCATCGCAATGGCGCCCAGGTCGAGGAACGGGCTCAGTTCACCGACGAGGACACGTTGACGGATCGGGCGGTAGCCCAGCGATCTGACGAGCAGGACGTAGGAACCCGGGCGTACTCCCGCGAACGAGAAGGCCCCGTCTTCGGTGGTGAGTCTGCCCGCGACGAATGAACTGTCCTTCTCGAGCAGGAGCTGCAGCGGAAGGAACGGTAACGGCGCTCTGGTCTGCGCGTCTTCGACCCTCCCGGACAGCGTGGCGCCGCCACTGGGGGCCTGTCCGATTGCGTTCGACGTGATGCTCAGCGACAGGAGGGCGGAGCCCAGGAAGCGAAGCGGCAACATGAAACGGAAATGAGTTGGGTGGAGGCGCATGCCGACGAAGGTTAGTCGCCCCCGCGGGGCCCGCGCACGTCTCCCGCCCAGCTCGTCCACGGGCGCCGGGAATGCCGCGCGCAGCACCGAGTCCTTCGACGTACATGCCACCATGTCGCAACACGAACACCGACGGGGCGTTCACGGGAGCCTCATCCACCTCTGACCCGGCTCCGCCGCCGTCCTCGGGTTCCGACCCCGCGGCGAACTGCGCCCGAGCCGGGCTGCCGGTCTTCTCGGCCCAGCGGGTCGCAGGCGCTGGAGTCGTCCTCGGCGTCTTGCACGACTGCCTCGTGCGCATACTGTTGACGCACCCAGGTGGCGAATGTCCCAGGCCGCGCATTCGTCGGTCGCTTTTGCTCGTGAGCCGCACCCAGGAGCACGTCGCTGACCTTGCAACGAACATCGGCGAAGTCGCCGTCTTCCTCGCAGAAGGAACGTCGATCAAGCATCGCGTCGAGGTCGACACCGGCGCCGCTGCCCCGGGCAGCGAGTGAACGTCCCGCGAGCGCGAGGGCAGGCACAAGGCTCGCCGCGATCGACATCGGTTCGCACTCGGTCCGCCAGATCATCGCCGACGTCTTCCCCGACGGGCAGATCCGCATCGTCGACGAAATGAAGGCCGCCCCGCGCCTCGGCTCCGGCGTGGACATGAACGGCATCATGGGCGAGGACGCGATCGACGAGGCGCTGCGCGTCCTGCAACGCATGACAACACTCGCGAAGCGGCATCAGGCGGTGCGCACCGAAGCCATCGCGACGAGCGCGGTGCGCGATGCCGCCAACGCGCGTGGCTTCCTCGACCTCGTCCGCCGCGAGTGCGGCCTCCGCGTGCGCGTGCTCGACGGCGAGGACGAGGCTCGGCTCGCCTTTCGGAGCGCGCTCGCGCACTTCGACCTTGCCCGATCGCGCGCGGTGGTCATGGACATCGGGGGCGGCTCGCTCGAACTCGCCACGAGCGCCGACGGCCTCATCGATCGCCTCGCCAGCTTCCCCTTTGGCGCGATCCGGATGACGGAGCAGTTCCTGGGGACGAAGCCGTCACGCAAGGACGTGCGGCGACTCCGCAAGTTCGTGCGCGACGACATCCGCGAGGCGCTCCCGCTCAGGGACTGGCGCCGCGCACAACTCATCTGCTCCGGCGGCACGTTCACCAACCTCGCCGGCATGCACCTCTACCGGCAGGGCGTCGCGAGCGCGGCCGGACGTGTCCATGGCACGCGAGTCCCGCGCGAGGATCTGGAGCACATCATCGACCTCCTGCAGTCCGCATCGCCCGCCGAACGGGTGCAGGTGCCGGGACTCAACGCGCATCGCGCCGACATCATCGTTGCCGGCCTCGCGGTCGCCGCCGAAGTCATGGCCCGCATCGAGGCCCGCGCGCTCGTCGTCTCCGGCTACGGCATCCGCGAGGGCGTGTTGCTGGAGAGCGCCAGGGTGGCATCGACGCCCGCCGACCCGGGCGTGGCGCGGGAGCGTTCGGTCCGGCTCTTCGCCGAGCGCTGTCACTACGAGGCGCCGCATGCGCAACACGTGCAGAAGCTCGCGCTGCAGCTCTTTGATGCGATCGGCCCGCGGCTGGGCTGCACATCGACCGACCGCGAGATCCTCGCCGACGCCGCGCTGCTGCACGATGTGGGCTACCACATCAACTACGACCGGCACCACAAGCACTCGTTTCACCTCATCTACCACGCCGACTTCCTCGGCATGACCCCGGACGAGCAGGTGATGGTCGCGCACGTCGCGCGCTACCATCGGGGGTCGCCGCCACGACAGAAGCATCGCGAGTTCGCGAGTCTCGATGGCGATACCCAGCGCCGGATCGAGATCCTCAGTGCCGTGCTGCGCGTCGCCGACGGGTTCGACCGCGGACACGTGGGAGGCATCAGCGGCGTGAAGGTACGCTGGACGGAACGGGCGCTCAGACTCACCGCGACGCCCAACCCGCGCGCCAAGGTCGTGCGCCTCGAGCTCTGGGGCGCCAACCGCAAGTCGGACCTGCTCGCGCGTGTCACCGGGCTGCCGGTCGAGGTGATCGGCCCCGACGGCGTCGTCACGCCGGACTGAGATCAGCCGCGCTCGCGACTCCGTCCGTCGCGCTTGCGCCGCGCCTTGCGAGGCACGGTCTCTCGCACCTTGCCGTTGCCGGTCGCGTGATCGTATTCGGCGAGCGGCACGGTCCGCATCTCCGAGGTCGCGTACCGCGACGAGGTGCGATCCGACCCCCACGGGTCGCGCAGCAGCCGCCGATGGATGGCCACCTCGTCCTCGCCGACGACCGGCGTCCGCTGCGTCCAGCGGCCATCGGCATCCAGCTCCCACGCCTGGCGGTTGTCGTCGAGACAGGCGTCGAGCAACGTGCGCAATCGACCCTGCAGCACGCGGTCGCGGACCGGGGTGATGACTTCGACGCGACGCTCGAGGTTCCGCGGCATCCAGTCCGCCGAACCGATGTAGAACTCCTCGTCGCCCCCGTTGAGGAAGTGAAACACGCGCGAGTGCTCGAGGAACCGACCGATGATGCTGCGCACGCGAATGCGCTCGCTCACCCCCTCGATGCCCGGTCGCAGACAGCAGATGCCGCGCACGATCAACTCGATCTCCACGCCGGCCCGCGAGGCGTCGTAAAGTGCGGCGATGATGTCGGGCGCGACGAGTGCATTGAGCTTGGCGGTAACGCGCGCCGGTCGCCCGTCCCTGGCGTGGGCTGCCTCCCGGGCAATCAGTGCGAGAAAGCGCTCCTTCATGTTCGCCGGCCCGACGAGGAGCCGGCGATAGGTGCGCTGCCGCGAGAACCCGGTCAGGAGATTGAAGACGTCGCTGATGTCGGCGGCAATCTCCTCATCGACGGTGAACAGCCCGATGTCCGTGTAGATGCGCGCCGTTTTCGAGTTGTAATTGCCGGTCCCGATATGCACGTAACGCCGGATGCCGTCGGGATCGCGACGCACCACGAGCGCGACCTTGGCGTGCGTCTTGAGTCCCGGCAGCCCGTACGCCACGTGCACGCCGTAGTTCTCGAGCGTGCGCGCCCAGTTGATGTTGTTGGCTTCGTCGCCCCGCGCCTGCAGTTCGACCAGTACCGCGACCTGCTTGCCGCTCTGCGCCGCTTCGGTGAGGGCGCGCACCATCGCGGTGTCGCCCGACGTGCGATAGAGCGTCGTCTTGAGGGCGAGCACGTGTTCGTCCGCCGCCGCCGACTCAAAAAAGCGTTCGACGCTCTGCGCGAACGACTCGAAGGGGTGATGCACGAGGACGTCGCGCTCGCGGATCACGTCGAACATCGAGCGCTCGGGGTCGCGAAGCTCGGGAGGAATCAACGGGGCATACGGGGTGTCGCGGAGCGCCGGGACCTCCAGCGTCGCCAGCGTCATCAGGTCGCTCAGCTCGACGAGTGCGCCCACCTCGTGCACGTCGCGGGCGGTGAGCGGCAATACGTCGGGGCCTCCGGACTCGCGCAACTCCTCGAGCAACAGGTCCCGCAGGTAGGCCGGCGTGCCCGCCTGGACCTCGAGGCGCACAACCTCGCCAAATCGGCGCTGGAACACCTGCTCCTCGATGCTCGCCAGCAAATCTTCCGGCTCGTCATCGGCCGGCACGTCGAGGTCTGAAAAGCGCGTGATTTTGAACGCGTGACAACCCACGACCTCCATCCCCGGAAAGAGCGCGCCGAGGTTGGCGCCGATGAGCAGCTCGAGCGGCAGAAAATGGTTCACGCGACCGAGCGGCACCCAGCGCGGCAGACTGCGCGGCACCTTCACGCGCGCGAAACGTTCGCTCCCATCGTCGGGGTCGCGAATCGCCACCGCGAGCGAGAGCGACAGGTTCGAGATGTAGGGAAAGGGGTGGCTCGGGTCGACGCCGAGCGGCGTAAGCACGGGAAAGACTTCGCGCGTGAAGAAGGCTTCCACCCCCGCGCGCTCGCCGGCGGTGAGATCCTGCATGCCCACCAGTCGGATGCCATGCTCGGCCAGGCTCGGCAGCACCTCCTCGTGCAGACAGCGTTCCTGTCGCAGCACCAGTTCCCGCACGCGCTCGTCGATGGCATCGAGCTGCACCCCGGGAAGCATCCCGTCAGCCGGTACCTGTGTGACTCCGGCGGCGACCTGCCGGCGAAGGCCGGCCACGCGCACCTGATAGAACTCGTCCAGGTTGGACGTGAAGATCGCCAGGAACTTGAGGCGCTCGAGCAGGGGCGTCCGCTCGTCCAGCGCCTCGTGGAGCACGCGGGCGTTGAACTCGAGCCAGCTCAGCTCGCGATTGATGAACTGCGCGCGTGAAGGTCCGTCAGCCATGCGGAAGGGGGGCGACCAGCGTTGGGCGCGTCGGTGGCGCCCGTCGAAGTCCGGCGCAAGGAAGATGGGCCAACGGCCACCGCTTCGCCACGACAACGGTCGCCAGTCGCTCGCAACCCATTGCCAGATGGCATCTTGCGGCCGCGCTACCGGGCGGGATACGGGGTGCGTGTGCCGGAGACCACCCGCACGCCCGCGAACCGCGACCCCACGCACGCCGGCAGGACCGCGCGGCCTGCGATGTTGGAGCTAGCGACGAGCACCCCGCACAGCGCTCTCTCGGGGCCTCCGAAGGATCAGGAGCTACCCAGGGAAAGCGCGCCGGCTACGCCCGGACTTCGCCGACCTCGTCCGTGTGATTCCGATGGTTGGCGCCGCGCCCGTCCCGCGACTCCTTACAATGGAATGACCACGAGCCGCTCGAGGATCCACACGCACAGCGCGCCGATCGAGGCAGCAGCCGGTATGGTCAGGATCCATGCCCAGACGATGCGACCCGCCACGCCCCAGCGCACCGCCGACAGCCGCGTGGTGGCCCCTACCCCCACGATCGCCCCGGTGATGGTGTGCGTCGTGCTCACCGGAATGCCGAATCGGGTCGCGATGAGGATCGCCATCGCGCCACCGGTTTCGGCCGCGCAGCCACCCACCGGGCGCAACCTCGTGATGCGACTCCCCATCGTGTGCACGATGCGCCAGCCGCCAAAGAGCGTCCCGAGTGCAATCGCGGTGTAGGCGCACATCTCCACCCAGAGCGGGACGTGATCCGCGTTGGGCAGGAAGAAGATGTGCGTCCAGTCGGTGGCGGCGGCGAACGTGGCCTGTGACGCCACGAGGAGGCCGACGATGATCCCCATCGTCTTCTGCGCATCGTTGGCCCCGTGCGACAGCGAGAAGAGCGCCGCACTCACCAGCTGCAGTCGACGAAACATCGCGTCGACGCGCTTGGGCGCCACGCCGCGGAAGATCCAGTAGATGCCGGTCATGAGACCGAAGCCGGCGACGCCACCGATGATCGGCGAAAGGAAGATGAAGATGATCGTCTTGGTCCAGCCGGCGAGGATCAGGGCGTCGAGACCGGCACGTGCGACGGCGGCACCCGCATAGCCGCCGAGCAGCGCGTGCGACGAACTGCTCGGAAGTCCGAAGTACCAGGTGACGAGGTTCCAGATGATCGCGCCAAGCAGACCGGCCAGAATCACGTTCGGGGTGACGACACTTACGTCGATCATCCCCTTGCCCACCGTCTTGGCGACGGCCGTGCCGACAGTGAATGCGGCGATGAAGTTGAAAAAGGCGGCCCACACGACCGCGGTGAGGGGACTCAGCACGCGTGTGCCCACGACGGTGGCGATCGAGTTCGCCGAATCGTGGAAGCCGTTGATGAAGTCGAAGATGAAGGCGATGACGACGATCGCGATGACGTACGTGGCCACGTCGATTCTCGTCAGGAGTTCTTGAGCGAGATGCTCTCGAGCACGATGGCGACCGTCTGGCAGCGATCCAGGGTCTCTTCGATCGTATCGTAGATCTCCTTCCACTTCATCACGTCGAGCGGATCGGGCTTGCCGGCGAACAGTGCGCCCATCGCATCGTGGTAGATGGTGTCGCCCTGCGCCTCGAGCACTTTCACTTCGCGCGTCGCCATGGCCACACTGCGCGGATCGCGAATGTTGGTCACCGCCTTCTCGAGGTGCTTCACCTGCAGGATCAGGACCTCGCAGAGCTTCCTCGCCGGCTCGCGCGTCTCGTCGATGTGGAACATCGTCGCTCGGCGCGCCGTGCCGTCGATCAGGTCGACGACGTTGTCGAGTTCCTGCGCGAGCGAGTGGATGTCTTCGCGATCCAACGGCGTGATGAAGCTCGAGTCGAGGCGCTTGCTGACGTCGTGGGTGATGTGGTCGGCCTCGTGCTCGACCGCCTTGATGGCGTTGACGAGCTCGTCGCGCCGCGTGGGGTTGGAGAAGAGGTCCCGGAGCAGGGCCGCTGAGGTCACGAGCCGCTTCGCCAGTTCGTTGAACAGGTCGAAGAAGCCCTCATCGCGGGGAATCAGTCGAAAGGCCACGTGGATATGCGTGGTGGGAGGAGACTGTGGGGGAGTCGGTTCTTCCGCTGTTGCGCTGGAAAGCTACTGGCCCCACCAGCCGTCGTCAGCGTCGACTGGCATCGGCCCGGAATCAAGGCAGTCACGGATCCGTAACGGAACCAGAATGGAGCGCGTTCACCGGCGTTCCGACCTGCCATGTGACACCAGGGGCGTGGTCGCGAGAGGGCCAACAGATCCGCGCGCTGCCTGGGCGAGATGTGCCGCGCCGACCGATCGCCGCCCGAGAGATCCGACTCGAGACCCAAACCACGGATGGTGGCGCCACCATCCGTGAGGGTGCGCTCCGCGTGTGCAATCTCGCCGACGCGACCAGCGGGAACGCTAGTACGCGCCCACGGCGACGGCCGCGTTGCACGCGTGGCAGGCGCCCACATGCCCTGATGCGAGTGAGAGGAGGTCGGTGACAGGCAGCGGGCCGGGCCCGAGGCACTTCGCCATCGACACGCCGCTCGAGGTACCGATCCGCGTCGCGCCGTTGGCAATCATTCGCAGCGCCGCCTCACAGTCACGCACACCGCCGGACGCCTTCACGCCGAGGGCATCCCCGACGACCATGCGCATGAGCGCCACGGCCTCGGCGGAGGCGCCGCCCGCGGCGTGAAAACCGGTTGAGGTCTTCACGTAGTGCGCGCCCATCTCCTTCGCGATCGCGCAGACCTTGATGACTTCGACCGGGGTGAGCGCCGCGGACTCGATGATCACCTTCACGAGTCGCCCCGATGCCCCGGTGACGACGGCCGCGATATCATCGGCGACGTGCGACCAGTCGCCGCCTTTCACGTGGCCGATCGCCGCGACCATGTCGATCTCGGTCGCACCGTCGGCTACGGCGACCTCGGACTCGGCACGTTTGCTCGCCGACGTCGTCGCGCCTAACGGGAATCCGACGACGGTGGCGACTTGCACGTCGGTCCCTCGCAGCCGATCGGCGCAGGTGCGCACCCACGATGGATTGACGCACACCGCGGCAAACCGATGTTCGCGCGCCTCGTCGCACAGCTTCTCCACGTCGGAGAGAGTGGCCTCCGGCTTGAGCAGCGTGTGGTCGATGAAGTCGGCGATGCGCGCGTTCTGGCGGACGAAGCGCACACCGGGCGGCGCGCTGGTCGGCGGGGAATCGATGGAACCGGGGACAGGATGGTTGTGCATTCGGCGCGACGCGTCGCCATTTTGAGACCGGGGGGGGGCCCCCGGCGCGGCGGATTCACCGCGGGAAGCGCCCGCCGCGCCCACCCGATCACGCTCCGCCAGCTCGTGCGCGATCTGCCGCGCCAATGCCTTCAGGTCCGAGCTCATTCCCCCCACTCCTCGAGATCCACGCGGTCCACCACCCCGACAATCACCGCCTGCGCCGGAATCCCGGGACGCTGGAACAGCGAGCGGGCTGCGCCGCCCTCCTGCACCACCAGAACACGCTCGCCGACCCCGACGCCAATCACATCGAGCGCGATCGTTTCGCCGCCCTCGAGCGCTCCCGCGAGGGACTCCCGCCGCACGAGCAACAGCTTGCGCCCACCCAGCTCGGCGTGCCGATGGGTGGCGACCACGTCACCAGTGACCTGCGCGATGTACATGCGTGAAGCGTTCCGTCGATTCGAAGTATTGACTATCGCTGTGCCTCGGAGGCCCCGAGCCGACGCTCGCCACCGACGTCGCACCAATCCACCTTGGCGATGATCCCCGCATCCACCGCGGCAAAGGGATCGGCGAGCGTTACCGCTGCCTCACGCGACGTAATGTACACAACCGCTTCTCCCACTCCGGCGCCGATCCGGTCGATCGCGATGAGCGGCTTGCCCGCGTGTTCTCCCGCACTGGTGATGGGCTGGATCCAGAGGAGCGGGATCGCGCCAAGGCTCTCCTGTTTGACCGTCGATACCACCCGCCCGGTGACGCGCGCGAGATACATGTCAGCGAACCGGTGCTTCGTGCTCGAACGTCCATTTCGCATCGCCCGCGGCCGTGCGCCGGTCGACAAAGTCGCGATTGACGAACAAACGGATGAGGAGCATCCCGGCCACGAAACCGCCGATATGCGCCCACACGGCCACCCCACCGGATACTTCGCTCCGCAACTGACCGAGTGACTCGAGACCACTCAGCACCTGCCAACCCAACCAGATCAGGAGCACGACCCACGCGCGCACATGCACGATCCACGGGATGATGATGATCGGAATCAGCACCTTCACACGCACCCGGGGATACAGCAGCAGGTAGGCACCGAGGGTTCCGGAAATTGCGCCCGACGCTCCGACCGTGGGGATCGGTGACGTCGGCGAAAACATGATGTGGGCCGCGGCCGCCACCAGCCCGCAGAGAACATAGAACACGAGGAACCGGACTCGGCCCATCGAATCTTCGATGTTGTTCCCGAACACCCACAGGAACAGGCAGTTTCCCAGCAGGTGCGCCCAGCTGCCGTGCAGGAACATCGACGTCAGCGGCGTCAACACGTTGATCGGTTCGCCGTCGACCGAACACGCCCAGAACTGCCCGTTGTGCTGCCCCATCGGCACCTGCGTCCCCAGCGCGGCCTGCCGCGAGACCTCGCCGGGAACCATACCGTAGTCGCAGACGCTCGCCGCGAGCTTGAAAGCGTCAAACCCGCCGCCCTGCACGACAAACCACGCCGCCAGTGTCGCCGCCAGGATGAGATACGTCATCACCGGCGTTCGTAGCGTGGGGTTGTCGTCTGAAATTGGAAACAAGAGGGAAGCCGATGGGCGGGTGGACCGAATGAGACTGCGGCGCCTGAACGGGAGACCGTGGGCGGACGGGGGCGAGGTAACGAACGGGAGAACAGGGGAACGGGCGAACGGACGGAAAGCGGAACTGGCGGCGGGCACGGGCCGCAGACCAGAAGACGGGCGGACAAGCCGACAAGCGAAACGACTGGACGGACGACTGGACGAGCGACGAGCGGACGAGCGTGCCCGATGCTACATCTGCTGCTCCCGTGGCACCAGCTACCGCCGCGGTCAACGCGACGCCGTTACTGCGGCGGCTTCTGCGCCGGCGAGCCAGCCCCCACCCGGCCGCTGAACGGCCCAACGGGGCGCACCGACACCGCGCCCCTGCCGTTCCCGCATCATTTCGCACGGGTGACCTGTCGCTTTGACGCAATACCCCGGTCCCCGCCTTGCACTAGCCCCTCCCATCCCGGCGAAGCTCCCATCGGCCGGCGCTCCCTACGTCCGCCCATCCGTTTCTCGTTCACCCGTCCATCCGGCCCCAACGATGCCTGACAAAGTCATTGGAATCGACCTCGGCACCACCAACTCCGTCGTCGCCGTCCTCGAAGGGGGCGACCCAGTCGTCATCCCCAACTCCGAAGGCGGGCGCACCACTCCGTCGGTCGTCGGGTTCGCCAAGGATGGCGAACGGCTGGTCGGCCAGATCGCCAAGCGTCAGGCCGTGACCAACCCCAGGAACACGGTCTTCTCCATCAAGCGCTTCATGGGCCGCAAGCTCGGCGAGGTCACCGAAGAGTCCAGACGGGTACCCTACGCGGTCGCCGCCGGCGCCAACGATCTCACCACGGTCGAGGTCCAGGGCAAGAAGTACACGCCGCCCGAGATCTCGGCGATGATCCTGCAAAAGATGAAGCAGACCGCCGAAGACTACCTCGGTCACGGCGTATCGAAGGCGGTCATCACGGTGCCGGCGTATTTCAACGATTCGCAGCGTCAGGCCACCAAGGACGCCGGGCGCATCGCGGGACTCGAAGTGCTCCGCATCATCAACGAGCCCACGGCGGCGGCGCTCGCCTATGGCCTCGACAAGAAGAAGGACGAAAAAGTCGCCGTGTTCGACCTCGGCGGCGGCACCTACGACATCTCGATCCTCGAGCTGTACGACGTCGATGGGACGCGCCAGTTCGAAGTGAAGTCGACCAACGGCGACACACACCTCGGCGGCGACGATTTCGACCAGCGCGTCATCGACTGGCTGGTGACCGAGTTCAAGCGCGATCAGGGCATCGACCTCTCGAAGGACGCCATGGCGCTCCAGCGGCTCAAGGAAGCCGCCGAGAAGGCCAAGATGGAACTCTCGTCCACGCAGTCCACCGACGTGAACCTGCCGTTCATCACGGCGGACCAGTCGGGCCCCAAGCACCTGAACTATCAGCTCACGCGCGCGAAGTTCGAACAGTTGGTGGATGACCTCATCCAGCGCACGCTCGAGCCGATGAAGAAGGCGCTGGCCGACGCCAACATGAAGCCGCAGGACATCGATGAGGTGCTGCTGGTGGGCGGCAGCACGCGCATCCCGAAGATCCAGGACGTCGTGAAGGGCTTCTTTGGCAAGGAGCCCAACAAGGGTGTGAACCCGGACGAGGTCGTCGCGATCGGCGCCGCCGTCCAGGGTGCGGTGCTCACCGGCGAGCAGAAGGACGTGCTGCTGCTCGACGTCACCCCGCTCTCGCTCGGCATCGAAACGCTGGGCGGCGTGATGACGGTGCTCATCCCGCGCAACACCACGATTCCGACGCGCAAGGCCGAAACCTTCTCGACGGCCGACGACAACCAGACCACCGTCGAGATCCATGTGCTGCAGGGCGAGCGCGAACTCGCGTTGCACAACAAGACGATCGGCAAGTTCCAGCTCACCGGTATTCCGCCGGCTCCGCGGGGCATGCCGCAGGTGGAGGTCACCTTCGACATCGACGCCAACGGCATCCTGCACGTCTCCGCCAAGGACAAGGCGACCAACAAGGAGCAGAAGATCCGCATCGAAGCGTCCAGCGGCCTCTCGAAGGACGAGATCGACCGCATGGTGAAGGACGCGGAGAAGAACGCGGGCGACGACAAGAAGCGCCGCGAGGACATCGACACCCGCAACCGGATCGACTCGCTCGCCTATGAAGTCGAGAAGAACTCCAAGGAGTGGTCGGATCGACTCGCGCCCGAGATGAAGGCCAGACTCGAAGCGGCGGTCGAACGCGCCCGCAAGGCGCATCGGGGCGACGACATGGGTGAGATCAAGTCCGCGCTCGATGAACTGACCACCGCCTACCAGGAAGCCGGCCGCTCCCTCTACTCGCAGGCCGAGGCCCAGCCGGGCCCCGACGCCCAACAGGCAGGAGCAGAAGCCCCCAAGGCCGAGACTCCCAAGGCCGACGACGTGGTCGAGGCCGACTACGAGATCGTGGACGAGAAGAAGAACTGACGGGTGGGCAGTTGGTCGGGCGGGCGGCGGAGCTAGCGCGGACGAATGACAGGTGGACGGATGCAGTGAGGAAATCGCTCAGGCATCCGTCCGTCTGGCTTTCGGTCCATCCGTCCGGAACCGCGGCAGCAACCGCGGCATATAACAACGGTGACAAAGAGTTGGCGGCAGCGGCGGAAAGTCCGTGCCCTTCTCGCCCCCCGGGGCGTATGTTCCGGTAACCCATTGATACTCCTATGACCAGCGTCTCCTCTCGCGCCAAGCTCCTCGGAGCCGTCGCCATCGCGTTCGCATGCGGCCTGGTGTTCGCCGCGGGATTCGATCTGACACGCTTCGGTTTCGCCCAGGGCAAGGCCAACACCTCGGTTCGACAGG
Organism: Gemmatimonadaceae bacterium; assembly: GCA_020846935.1. Taxonomy (NCBI): domain Bacteria; kingdom Pseudomonadati; phylum Gemmatimonadota; class Gemmatimonadia; order Gemmatimonadales; family Gemmatimonadaceae; species Gemmatimonadaceae bacterium. The sequence goes on along the minus strand of JADLCY010000010.1, from coordinate 55,028 downwards.
CCAGCCTCACGCCGGCGCCGGCGTCCGTGGCCGAACTCAACAACTCCTTCGTCGGCATCTCCGAGAAGGTGACGCCTGCCGTCGTCTCCATCTCGGCGCTCCGAACCGAACAGCCTCGGCAGCGCCCGAACGTTCAGCGGCGCCAGGGCCAGCCGCCGGGCATCGAAGACTTCTTCCAGCAGTTTGGGCCCCAGCAGCAGCAACAGCCGCAGGCATCGAGCGGATCCGGCTTCATCGTTACGGCGGACGGCTACGTCCTCACCAACAACCATGTCATCGATGGCATGGATCGCATCAAGGTGACGCTCACCGACCAGCGCGAGTTCACGGCCAAGGTGGTCGGAAAGGACCCCCAGACCGACGTCGCGGTCCTCAAGATCGACGCCTCCAACCTGCCGACCACGCCCCTCGGTGACGACGCCGCGCTCCGCGTGGGTGAATGGGTGCTCGCGATCGGAAACCCGCTGGGGCTCGATCACACCGTGACGGCCGGCATCGTCAGCGCCAAGCAGCGCGGACAGCTCGACATCGGCGTCAACAGCGATCGCTATGCGATCTCGGACTTCATCCAGACCGACGCGGCCATCAACCCCGGCAACTCCGGCGGGCCGCTGGTCAACATCCGGGGTGAGGTCATCGGCATCAACAGCGCCATCGCCACGCGCACCGGCTACTACCAGGGCTACGGCTTCGCGATCCCCATCACGTTGGCTCGCGACGTGATGGATGACCTCATCAAGAACGGTCGCGTGCGCCGCGCGGTCATCGGCGTCGGTATCGCCGAGGTCACACCGTCCACCGCACGCGCCGCCGGCCTCTCCAACATCGCCGGCGCCGTCGTCGGCAGCTATACCACCGAAGACTCCCCGGCCAAGCGCGCCGGCCTCGAACCCGGTGACGTAATCGTGAAAGCGGACGGCAAGCCGGTCGATCGCGTGGGCACGCTCCAGCGCATCATTCGGGCCCATGAGCCCGGGGAATCGGTCGAACTCGAAGTGATGCGCTTTGGAGACCGCAAGACGATCCGCGTCCGCCTGATCGAAGCCGAACCTGAAGCACGCGCACTCGCGGCGAGCCAGAACGAGAGCGAAGAGGATCCGTCCTCACGCAACTCGACGCGCACCGGCACATGGGCGTCGCCAGCCCTCGGCGTCACGGTGGAGCCGCTGAGCGAGGCCTTCGTTCGTGAGAACAAGATTCCGGCCGACTATCGTCAGGGCGTACGCGTGGTCGACGGCGAACCCTGGGCCCGACGCAGCTACTTCAAGGCCGACGGTTCGGAGATCATCACCGCCGTGCTGTTCCCGCGTCCGCGCCGGTCCGTGACCAGCGCCGAGCAGCTCAAGACGATCCTGAGCGCGGTCAAGGACGGCGACCCGGTCAGCGTCCTCATCTACGATGCGCAAACGAGCAGCACCCGGGTCGTCACGCTCACGGTCGGAGAGCAGTAGCCGATCGTTCAGCGGCGGCGAAAACTGCGCACGAAGGGCCCCGGCGATTCGGGGCCCTTCCTACTTTCGGCTGCTGTCGCGCCGGCCCGCAACGATCGACTCGAGCGCGTCGACCGCGGCGCGGATCTCCCTGAGTTCCGAGGCTGGCAGCTCGGCGAGCAGAGCGGAGAGCATGGCCACCCGGCGCTGGCGTCCGTCGTGCATGACGGCTGAGCCCTTCTTCGTCGCCGTCACGTGCATGACGCGTCGGTCGAACGGATCGGGTTCCCGCGTGACATAGCCGTCGCGTTCGAGTCCCTGCACGATGCGCGTCATCGTGGGCCGCGCCACCTGCTCGGCGCGCGCGAGCGCACTGGGCGCCATTGGTCCCCCGAACACCACGACCGAGAGTGCGGAGAGCCGCGGACCGCTCAGGCGGCTTTCCGCGTCCACGCGGCGCAGCCGTCGCAGCAGGTGGATCGCGAGGGAATGCAGGCGATCGGCCACCTCGTGAGTGGCGTCGGAAACGGAGTGCCGGGATTTTTTGCGGCGGAGCATGCGCACAGGATAGCGTCGACGCGGCGACCCGGGAGGTCACCATCCGGCTTAGTATTCCGTCAGGCGGAAGTGGCGAAACTGGCAGACGCGCAGGACTTAGGATCCTGTGGGTAACTCCGTGCGGGTTCGAGTCCCGCCTTCCGCATGACCACCTCGCGCACGCGGCCATCCAAACGGATGGCCACCTCGCACTCGCGGCCATCCGTTGGGATGGCCGCGGGTACCTGCGAAGGGCGCGCCGTTCAGTCTCTTCGTCGTCGCCGTGCCGTCGCCACCGCTCCGCGCACGGGCGACCCGGCCGTATTCCGGCGGCGCATGGCGCTCGACACCGGCGAATACAACGACGCGACGCGAGATTGGCGGCGGCACTGCGCGACTAACAAACGCCGGTGAGCAGGGCGTTGATCCGCCCGAGCCCCTGCGCGCTGCGCGGTGGCCTGCGCAGCTTCTCGGCGCCGCGTGCGAGGCATGCGCGGAGCTGATCCTCATTCTGGTTGCCTGCCTTGAACGACTCAGCCAGGGCGGCAACGCCGGCGACATGGGGTGAGGCCGCGCTCGTGCCCGAGGCCAGGAGATAGAAGTTGTCGGCGCCACACACGTAGCGACTGCACGCGCCAAGGACGAAGTCGAACTGGTTCGACGGATTGAAATCGCCGCCGGGGGCGGTGATGTCGGTGACCGTATTGCCGACGTTGGAGTACGGCGCGATCGCTTCCGTGCCCTCGAGACCCTGCTTGGTCGCGGTGATGCCGGTGACGCCTGGCGTCTGCGCCGGGATCACACGGAAGGGTTCGATCTGGTCGATGTTGAGCGCGTCGTTCCCGGTGGCGGCGAGCAGGAGCGTGCCCTTTTGCCGGGCGTATCTGGCCGCGTCGCCGAGCAGCTGGAAGAGGGCGGCGCCGTTCGGGTCGCTCAGGTCGACGAACCCGCGGAGGCTCATGTTGATGACGTCAGCGCCGACGTCGGCCGCGTGGACGATGCCGCCGATGAGGTCGAAGAAGTTGCCGCTGCCATTCGCATCGAGCACCTTCACGGCGCAGAGCTGCGCGTCAGGCGCTACCGACGCCATGCCGATGCCGTTGCTCGAGACGAGCGAGGAGACGTAGGTCCCGTGGAAGTGCAGGTCCTCGATGAACGGCTCGCTCGGCACCATGGAAGCGGATTTGCCGAGATCGACCTTGCCGAGGAGGTCGGCCTGGCCAGGGTCGACGCCGGTATCGAGGACGCACACGAGTGCGCCGGCGCCGCCTGGCGTGGCCGCCCACCCGGCCTGCGCCTGGATGCGGTGCATGTTCCACTGCACCGGATAGAAGAAGGCGCCGCTCTGGTCGGACCCGAGGGGCCGCGGCCCGGGCGTTGACTGGACGCGCGCACCGGAGAAGGCCGGCACGAACTGCTGGCGCATGTCGCGCGCCACGGCAACGATCTCGCTCCTGGCGCGCAGACTCTGCGCACCGGCGTCGTCGAGTCCGCTGACCTCGTACAGGCCAAGTGCGGGCACCGAGCGCTGGACGGCGGCGCCAACGCTGGCGATCGAGGCCGTGACCGAGGCGGCACCGGGGGCCAGCTGCACGAGGTAGCGGTCTGTCGGCGTGCCGGCGCTGATGGCGAGCGAAGGCTCGTCAGGCGCGAGTGTCCGTGGCGCGGAGGTGGGGTCCGTCGTGCAGGCCCACAGGGGCGCCAGCAGAAGGAGAGCACGGGGGAACCTGCGGGGCGAAGTCATGGACACCTCCAGCGTGCCGACGCACACAACGTTTAGGTAGGCAAACCCTGATGGCGCTAGACTGGCGCCCCGGGTCGTGGCTGGCAAGGGGCCCCGCAAGGGGGGGGCGCGAGCGGCGCCCGATTTCGGGGGCTATCGAACGGGTCTGCGTTGCTGCGGTGTGCCTGGCACGGCGGGCCGCCCGACACCCGCGGCAGCGGAGCAAGCAGCGTACTTCGCACCACGGCTGACAGACGTGCACGTCGCGAGTCCGCGTCCGCCACCGGCACCATTGCGGGGAGCAGGCGGCGTCGAGGGCCCGCGCGAGCACGCCGACCATGAAGGTTCACCAGGCGCACCCCCGCCTCCGCCAGCAGGCCTGACGTGAGGACGGTTCCGTTGATCCACACCCGACCCGACCGGTTGCGGCCACTCGCGCCTGAACACGACGTGGGTGGCGCCGAGAGGGTCAGTTACATAGCGTTAAGTACACTGTTAACGATCTTGACGTTATAAACCACATGGATCCCGCCCTCAGCACGTTCATCGAGCAGCTCGGCGTCATCAGCGAAGCCGACGGACTGCCACGTGGCGCCGGACGCGTCTTCGGGCTCCTCCTCACCCGGCCCGAACCCACCTCGCTCGAAGAACTCGCCGACCTCCTCGCCGTCAGCAAGGCCGCCGTCTCCGTGAACGCCAGGATGCTCGAACACCGCGGCGTCATCGAACTCGTCACCCGACCCGGCGATCGGCGCGACTACTACCGCGTCGCCCCGGATCTCCCTCGCCGCACCATGCAAGGGCGGATCGCCCGCATGCAGCGCTTTCGCGACGCCATCGCCATGGCCCGCAAGCTTCGGCCCACGGACGCCGCGGTCGCGGCTCGCCTGGACGACCTCGACGACGCCTACGCGTTCCTCTCCGAGGTCATCACCCGGGCGCTCGCCGACTGGTGCGACGGGCGGCGGCCCGCGCGCAAACGTGCCCGGAGGGTCCGCGCGTGACACGTCCGCTCCTGGCCTGCGCGCTCGCCCTCGGCGCCGTGACACCCGTCCGTGCGCAGCAGGCACCGCGCACCCTCACGCTCGGAGGCGCGGCCCGACTCGCCACCGAACTGAGTGCCCCGGCAACCCTCGCGCGCTACCGCGCGCGTGAAGCGGATGGACGCGCGCGTGAGGCCCGCGCCGCGCTCCTTCCATCGGCGCACGCCTCCTTCGCGGACGGCCAGCGGACGTTCAATACCGCATCCTTCGGTCTCCCCCTCCCGGGGTTCGATGCCCACGGTGAGATCATCGGCCCCGTGCGAACCGTCGACGTGCGCGGGCGCGTCACCGCCACGCTGCTCGACCCCGCGGCTCGCGGGCGCCTTGGGGGAGCGAGGGCCGCCGCCGTCGCGGCTGATGCCGATGCGGCGAGCGTTGCCGAACAGACGGCCGTTGCCGCGGCACTGGCGTACGTCCGCGCCCTCCGTGCGACGGCGCACCTTGCCGCGCGTGCCAGCGACTCCAGTCTCGCGGCCGGGCTCCTGCGCATCGCGCAGGACCAGCTGCAGGCCGGAGTTGGCGTCGCGCTCGACGTCACCCGGGCAAGCACGCAGCTCTCCGCGGTCCGCGCCCAGCTGATTGTCGCCAGAAACGAGGTGGACCGCGCGCACCTCGACTTGCTGCGAAGCGTTGGACTTCCATTGGATGCCCAGGTCGCGCTCGCTGACTCGCTCGCACCCCTCGATGCCGACCAGCACACAACGCTGCCATCGGCCATCGAGCACGCGCGCCGCGAACGACAGGACGTACTCGCCGCCAGGGCCGCGCTCGATGCCGCCCGCCGCAACGCACGAGCGGCGCGCGCCGAACGCCTGCCCACCGTCGGCGTGTTTGGTGACGACGGCGTCACCAGCAACAGCTATCCGTATCTTCTCGGCACCTGGGCGTGGGGCATCCAGGTATCGGTGCCGCTGTTCGACGGGTTTCGCAGTGGGGCTCGCGCCGAGCAGCGAGACGCGGCGACACGCCAGGCCGAAGCCCGGCTGCACGACCTCGAGCAGCAGGCCGAGGCGGATGTCCGCGGCGCCTACTTCGACGTTGCGTCCTCGCGCGAGCAGCTCGATGCAGCGGTCGAGCGCCTGCGCCTCGCCGAACTGGAAGTCGCGCAGGCCCGCGATCGCTTCAGCGCCGGCGTCTCCGGCAACGCCGATGTCATTGCCGCACAACTGGGGCTCAACGGCGCACGCAGTCTCTACGTCGATGCGCTCGCCGCGCAGCACACGGCACGCATCGCCCTGGCGCGCAGCCAGGGCCGCGTCACCGCCCTTCCCTGATCCCACCTGCGATGACTGATACTACCCAGCCCGGCACTGGCAACCGCGCCACGACGCCGCGGCGACGCTACGTGCCGTGGGCCATTCTCGCCATCGCCGCGACGCTCGCCGCCGTCATCGGCGTTCGGCGCTGGCAATATGCCTCCACACACGAGTCCACCGAGAACGCACAGGTGGACGGGCACATCGTCCCCGTGCTCGCCAGGGTTGGCGGGTACGTGCGGACCATCTCGGTCTCCGAAAACGACACCGTGCGCCGTGGCGACGTGCTGGTGCAGCTCGAAGATGCCGAGTACCGCCAGCGCCTGGCGCAGGCCGAAGCCGAATGGCAGGCAGCACTGGTGACCGCGGGCGGCGGCAGCGCGGCGGGCCAGGCGCAGGCCCAGGTGGCGTCGGCCTCGGGACAGCACGCCGCGCTCGACGCCCAACTGGTGGCAGCGCGGGCACAGAGCGCCAGGGCGATGGCCGACCTCGCACGCGCCGAGGATCTCGCGGGCAAGCGCATCGTCTCCCAGCAGCAACTCGACGCCGCGCGCACGGCGGCCGAGGCGGCGCGCGCCGGCATCGCATCGTTGGAGAGCCAGGCGAGGGCGGCGGGTGCGGGCGTCGTGAGCGCCGAGGCGGGCGTGCGACTCGCGCGGGCCCGGCTGCTCGCGGCACGCGCCGCGCGCGACAACGCCGCCCTGCAGCTCGGCTACACCACGCTCGTGGCGCCCGAAGGGGGCATGGTGGCGCGGAAGGCGATCGAGATCGGGCAGCTCGTGCAGCCAGGACAACCGCTCATGACCGTGGTCGGTACCACCGGCGTGTGGGTGACCGCCAACCTCAAGGAAACACAACTCGCGCACACCCGCGTCGGACAGGACGTGGCGCTGCACGTCGACGCCTACACCGACTGCCTCGCTACCGGCCGCGTCGCCAGCATTGCCTCGGCGACCGGATCGAAGTTCGCCCTGCTGCCGCCCGACAACGCCACCGGCAACTTCACCAAGGTCGTGCAGCGCATTCCGGTGCGCGTTGAGATCACGCAGGGCTGCGGCGCCGACAGGCCGCTTCGGCCCGGCATGTCGGTGACCGCGACCATCGACACCCATTCGCCGGCTCCTGCCAACGGGTCCACTGGCAGCCGATGAGCGTGACCGCGAGACCGGCCCCCGAGGCCGTGGACGTGCCGAAGCGCGCGACCGTGCCGGCCGACGCAACGGAGGGCGATCCGCACAAATGGCTGATCGCCATCGCCGTCATGCTCGCGTCGATGATGCAGGTGATCGACACGTCGATCGTGAACGTGGCGATCCCGCACATGATGGGCGAGCTGGGCGCCAGCATCGACGAGATCGCGTGGGTGTCGACGGGGTACATCCTGGCCAGCGTCATCGTGATGCCGATGACCGGATGGCTGGCCGCGTACTTTGGTCGCAAGCGCTACTTCGCGGCGTCCATCGTGATCTTTACCGCTGCGTCGTTCTTCTGCGGCGCGTCTGACACCCTCGGAACCCTGATTGTCTGGCGCATCGTGCAGGGTATCGGTGGCGGCGCCCTGATCACGACATCGCAGGCGCTGCTCTACGAGGTGTTCCCGCGCAAGGAGATCGGCACCGCCCTGGCCGTGTTCGGGCTCGGCGTGATGGTGGGCCCGACGCTCGGGCCCACCCTGGGTGGATGGCTCACGGATGCGTGGAGCTGGCCGTGGATCTTCTTCATCAACATCCCGATCGGCATCGTGGCCGCTGTCATGGTGCTGGTGTACGTGCATGACGCGCCGCACCACATCAAGCCGCGCACCATCGACTACCTCGGCGTGGCGATGCTCGCGGCGAGCGTGGGCGCGATGCAGTACGTGCTGGAGCACGGCCAGGGTGATGACTGGTTCGACTCGCGCACCATCGTGGTGCTGTCCATCGTGGCGGTGGTGTCTGCCGTGGCGCTGGTGTGGCGCGAACTGACGGTCGACGAGCCGATCATCGACTTCCGCGTGCTTCGGCACCGTGGCATGTGGATCGGGACGGTCATTGGCATCCTGTTCGGCGTGGGACTGTTCGGGTCCGTGTTCGTGCTGCCCATCTTCCTCCAGGGCATGTTGCGCATGAGCGCCTGGCAGACCGGCATGGTGATCCTGCCCGGTTCGATTGCGACCGCGGTGTCGATGACCATCGTCGGACGGCAGATGAACCGTCTCGATGCCCGTTGGGTGATCGCGACCGGCATTGTGGTGTTTGGCTGGTCCATGTGGGATCTGTCGCGTATCACCGCCCAGGCCGGTGCCGCCGACTTCCTGTGGCCGTTGATCCTGCGTGGACTCGGCCTCGGAATGATGTTCGTGCCGCTCACCAACATTGCGCTCGCTGACCTGGGGCCGAGCGAGCTGCCCCAGGGCGCCGCGCTCAGCAACTTCTTTCGCCAGCTCGGCGGCTCGTTCGGGATCGCAGCCATGGCGTCGCTGCTGACGCGCTACACGCAGCAGGCGCGCGCCGTCCTGCTCGAGCATGTCGCGGTGACGGACCCGGTATCGCTCGAGCGGGTGGGCACGCTGGCGCGCGGGTTCGTCGCGCGCGGCGCGGACACGTGGACGGCCCAGCGACTGGCGCTGGCGACGGTCGACCGTCAGGTGTTGGCACAGGCGAATGCGATCGCCTTCGGCAAGGTGTACCTGTTCAGCGGGCTGATCATGCTCGCGTCGCTGCCGCTGGTGCTGCTCGTCAGGCGGCCGACCCCGTCTCGAGGGGGGCCGCCCGTACACGCGGAATAGCTCAGCCGTCCGTCGCGCTCCACTTCAGGCGACCGCGGCGGTAGACCGATAGGTGCCAGCGCAGGAACATGCCTGCGTTCATTGAGGTGACCTGCTCAGCCGCGCCGTGTGGTTAGATTTTCGACCCTGTGCATCGACTTGGACGGCAACAACCGCGTGACCTGCCCACGCCCGCCGTGGATCCCTCGCTCTGCGTCCCGCGATGACCAGGATGAGGCTCCGCGCCCTGTTCCTCCTGGCGACCAGCGTCAGCTGTGCGGATACTGGCACCGTCGACCCAGGCAATCCAGCCATGTTCGTGGTCGAAACGATCGCGCTTGGGGACGATTCAAGCAGCTCGCCGACCGAGGTAACACTGGCTGCGTGGTCGAGAGGGCGCTTGGCGATCGCCGACAAGACGCGCCAGTCGCTCTTCGTGTATGCGCAAGATGGACGGCTGCTTTGGCGCCTGGCGCACGCGCACGACCCGTTGCTGGCACCGCCGCGCGCCAATGCGCTCAGCTGGGACGCTGACACGCTCCTGGTAGCGGACGTCAACGCCGCGCGCGGCGTCTGGATGTTTGGCCCGGATGGTTCGCTGGTTCGACGCGTCACCCTGGCGTTTGAACTCCCCGTCACTGCGGTGGCCCGTCACCAAGGTGATCTCCTGGTGGCGACGACGTCCTCTGACAGCCTGCTGGCAGCTGGCGAGGCGCTGCTCGTCCATCGGTTCGACCAGGCAGGCAAACTCCTGGCGTCGGGCTGTCGTGCCGACTCCCTGTATGTCGCCAGTGTGCGCCGAGACGGAATGATGGCGATCTTTCGCGCCATGACGGCGGTCTCGGCGGCCGAGGGGACATACTGCACGCAGCCGCTTTCACCTGTCTTGCGGCTGCTTTCTGATTCGCTTCAAGTGGCCGACGAGATCAGCCTCCTTCCCTGGATGCGAGCGCCAGGCGCTGATGTGCGCGGATCCATGGACCTCATCAGCATCTCGGAGTTTCGGAAGACTGCGTCGGAGCTGCAGCAAACGTTTCTCAGCCCCGGCTATACGCATTCACTCCTTGCACGTTTCGACGAAGCGCTGGGGGGCGATCGCTACATGGTGGTGCGATGCCAGAGAGCGCGGCCACACGCATGCACAGCAGCTTCGAGCCTGCGGAAGGTCATCGGGGTGATCAGTGACGATACGGTTGTGGCGCTGGACGCCAGGTCAACGGCGATCGACCCCCAACGTATCGCACTGCTCACCTACCCGCCCAAATGAGGCGCCCGCGTCGCAGTGTGGCGGCACGCGGACTCCGTTGTCAGATCCCACGGCCCGACTCCATGAGGCGCGCGCGGAAAGGGTTTGCAGGTTTACCCACGGCTGCCCTGCTCTGGGCTGCCTGCCAACTTGTGGCCTCGGCATGCAGGCCTGATGGTCGCGTTCGCGAGGCAGGGTCGCACGGCGCGGATTCCTCGGGCAGCGACAAGCGCCTGCTTGGCGACGAGGACGTCGATTTTGTACTGGAGCGGCTGGATGTTGGAGGTGCTGTTCCGCTTGGCAGCGGCGAGTTCGCGCTCCTTGATTATCGCGGCAAACAGATCGTCGTGTTCGATACGTCAGGCGCCATGGTGCGGAGGTTCGGTCGGGGAGGCGGGGGGCCTGGCGAACTGCTGTTCCCGCAAGGACTCGTTCGCATGCTGGATGATCGCATTGGCGTGGTGGACGGCAGAAAGCTGGCGCTGGTCGTTTTCTCGTACTCCGGTGTGCCGATGGGCCAGCTCCCGCTCGACACGCTTGTCGACGTGTCGCCGACCCGCCTTCTTGGGCTTCGTCATGTCGGCCCCGGCCGCTGGCTCGTAGCTGAACGAATCTCGGTAGGCAGTCAAACCTATGAGCGGCTGAGTCTTCGGGAAGGCCGACGAAGCATAGGCATCGATTCCACACAAGCGGCGACGGTGAAGCCGACGGTCTATCCGTGCAATGTCATCGTCGAATCCGGCGAGGCGCCCGTCTTCTGGCCGACGCTCCGATGGGACGCAGCACCAGGATTCCATGCCCGCACGACGCGAGTCGAGTACCAGGTCGCCCTTCAAGGCGCGGATCGCCACGTTGCTGGCCTACCCATTCAACCCCGCGAGGCCGACCGGGTCGCCGCCCTTCGCGAACGGTTGGGAGGTACCGTTCAGGTGGGGACTATCGGCTGCAGGCTCAGCCGCGAGTCGGCGCTGGAGCAGCGCTCCATGGCCAGTCGCATTCCTGTCGTCAGGAGCCTTCGCGTCTCCCCACAGCACCAGGTGTGGGTGCAGCGCGACGCCCCGCATGGCACTGCGCGTCCGATCGACGTCTTCGACGCGTCTGGCCACAAGATCGCCACGATGGCCGATGCCCCAATGCCGCTGTTCTTCCTCACGGACACTACGTTCGTGTCAATGGAAATCGGTGCCGATTCTGGGGTGGCGTTATGGCTGCATCGCGTTCCGTCACTGTTGAATCCGCCGTTGAAGCGCTGACGGGACGGCGAGAAGGGCTCCCGGCGTAGGAGCTACGCCTCCGGGCTCGCGAGGCCCGTGGCAAGGCGCGAGATCGCGTATCGCGTGAAGGCCTCGACGTCGGGGCGATTGACCAGCTGCCGGTCGATGGCCAGCATCGCGACGCCGTGCACGACTGCCCACACATACTCGGCCATCACCAGCGTGTCGTCGCGCCTGACGAGACCCACGCGCTGCAGGTCGGTGAGCACATCGAGAAGGGACTGAAAGGCTCCGTGGCCCTGCTCGGTGAGTTCGGGATCTTCGACGTCGTGGTCGGCCATGCCGCCGAACATCACGCGATAGTGTGCAGGACTGCCGACGGCAAACCGCACGTACGCGAGCCCGTGGGCCTCGAACCCGGCAATGCCACCGCCGGACCCCTCCCAGGCGGACACGAGCTGCTCGCGGAGCGTGCGGAACCCCTCGGTCGCGACCGCAACCAGCAGCGCGCGCTTGTCGGCAAAGTGGCGGTAGAGCGCGGTGCGCGACACGCCGACCCGGGCGCCGATTTCGCGGAGCGTGACGCCGGCGACGCCCTCCGTCCGGATGATGGCGAGCGCCTCATCGAGCAGGGCGCGGCGGAGGTTGCCGTGGTGATAGGAGCGTCGGGAAGGCCGACGACGGCGCGCTGGCGGCATGTCCGCATGGTAGCCGTGGATGTTGACAGCGTCAACTCTCCGGATTACGGTATGTTGACAACGTTCACATCGAGGATCCATGCGCGCCTCTGCCCTCCGATCGCTCTGGCGATCCAGTCCGCCCCTCACCGCCACCGGCGTCCTCATGCTCGTCGTCGCCGTGGCCACAGTCGTCGCAGCGATCGTCGACCCGCGGAGCATCGCCGGCGCCCCGGCATGGCTCAAGCCGCTGAAGTTCGCGATGTCCACGGCGATCTATAGCCTCACGCTGGCGTGGGTTCTGGGACACCTCAGGTCACGTTCGCGCCTGCGTGGCCTGGTGGCGTGGACCACCGCCGGCGTCTTTGTCCTGGAGGTCGCGATCATCGACCTCCAGGCGTGGCGCGGCACGACCAGTCACTTCAATGCGAGCAGCCCGCTCGACGCAACCCTCTTTGCAGTGATGGGCATCGGCATCGGCCTCCAGACGCTGGCCAGCGTGTGGGTCGCGGTGATGCTCTGGCGGCAGCCGTTCACCAATCGCGTGCTGGGTTCGGCGCTCCGATGGGGCATGACACTCACCATCGCCGGCGCACTCGTCGGCCCGCTCATGACGATGCCTACCGGGGTGCAGCTGGAGCGAGCGCGTGCCGGTCTCGGCATGCCAACGGTCGGTGCGCACACGGTCGGCGCACCAGACGGAGGCGCGGGACTGCCGGTCACGGGGTGGAGCCGGGAGTACGGGGACCTGCGCATTCCGCACTTTGTCGGACTGCACGCGATCCAGGTGCTCGGGATCCTCGCGCTACTCCTGCCGCGGCTCGTGCCGACCGAACGCCGACGCCTCCGCCTGCTCCACGCCGTCACGGCGAGTTACGGCACCGCCTTCCTGCTGCTCCTCGCGATGGCGTTGCGCGGCGACAGCCCGCTCTCGCCGAGCGCCCCGTCGCTCGCGGTGCTGCTCCTCTGGGGCACCGCCACGACCGCTGCCGTATTGTGGGTCGGACTCACCGGCAATTCCTCCAACCGCCGCAGCATCGCATGACCCCCGACCGTCTCTTCTCCCTTGTGAACCCGCTGGCCCTGCTGGGCTGGGCCGCGCTGATCCTGGTGCCGCGGCGCGCGGCGCGACTGGTCCCCGTGACGCTCGCCGTCGCGCTCTCGCTGCTGTACGTCGTGCTCATCGCCGTCGCGCTGCCGGGCAGCGATGGAAACTTCTCATCGCTCGCCGGCGTCCGCACGCTGTTCGAAGATCCGTGGGCGCTGCTGGCCGGGTGGGTGCACTACCTCGCGTTCGACCTGTTCATCGGCGGGTGGGAGGTGCGCGATGCGCAACGCCGGGGCATCCCGCATCTCGCGGTGATCCCGGCGCTGATCCTCACGTTCCTGTTCGGACCGGCGGGGCTGCTCACGTACCTCGCGATTCGCACGGCACTGCGGGGACGCACAACGCCAATGGCGGACGCCCTCGAATAGCAGCCGCGCGATGCAGAGACGTCACCCGCCTGGGCTCCGCGGCTGCCCCGACTACCTCGTGATTCGCGCGCCGCGGCGAGAACGCACACGACCGATGGCGGACGCCCTGGAACAGCAGCCGCTCGACGCCGCAGCGTCACCCGCATGGCCCGCCGTCCACTCGTCAGGCGGCGACGATGCGCGCCAGCGTCACCACCTGACCCGCATGGCGCGCCGAATGCTCGGCGGCGTGGAAGACGAGGCCGAGGGTGGTCGAAGGCAAACGCTGGCGTCCGACCTCACGGGCGTCGAGCAGGCTCGCCGCGGGAATGCCTTCGAGGCGGCGCAGCGCGGCGTCGATCCCCGACGCAAACGCCTGAAGCAACTGCGCTCGGGCCGGACGTTCGTCGTGGACCGTACGTTCGGCGCCTAACGCGTGCAGTTGCCCGGGCGACAGAGACTCACCCTGCGCGTAGGTCAGGAGCCGATCGAGGCTCCCGACGATGTGCAGCACGTGGAAGCCAATGGCCGCCACACCCGCGGGCCGATGCCAGAGCTGCTCGTCGGTGAGCAGAGCGACAGCGCGTTCGACGTCCTCGCGCACCTGCGCGATGGCGTGTGCCGCCGGCTGAAGGATCGGGTCGATGCCGGGCATCGCGCCGCGCAGCCAGACCTCAGGTGTAGACATTCCGTTGATGCGCGTTGGGGTGAGGGACGGCACCTATCAATACGACGGGCCTGAGCGCCCGACAGCAGAACGCGAAACGCTCAAGGGGCGTCGCGATGTGTTCCGGCTCAAGGTAACCGCGCGCCCGCGCGGTGTGTGCCGACTACGGCCGGACCACGAGCGTGAATCCGAGGACCGTCAGCGCAATCCCATGGCCCAGGAGCACGACCGCGTGAGGCACACGCCGCTGTTCGAGCATGTTGTCGCTCGGGTCATCGGGATTGACGTGGATGCGCACGCCCAACGCGTCCGCCGAGTGCACGCGCATGTCCGCGGCATCGCCCCGACGGCTGAGCCTGGCGGACGGGCGTCGATCGCCGAACCATGCAAGTTGGCTGCGATCGCTGCGGTACGTGCGTCCGCCGACCTCGTAGCGATATGACAAACGCCTCACACCACGACGGCGACGACGCGCATCAGCATCCACATTCGCGGGAATGACCTGCCCGATGACAATGGGCCAACGGCGTGCGCGCGAGCCGTGAATCAGCGACGCCGCGCCGATGGCAATGGCAGAAACCCCGAGCGCCACAATGAGGGCGCCGGCGATGGGAGCGTTCGCGTCCATGTGAGCGCGCCAATGCAAGGTCCGTGCACAACCTGGGTAAGGCACGAGACGAAGCGGGCTCGGCTGCGTCTGCGGTCATACAATGCGTTTTCGTACGGAAGACACGCAGCCCCGCTGCGCCTCGACCCCTGCAGGACCAGCGGACCGTATGGAACCTGGGCCTCTTTGACGGTGGGAGAGGTACACGGTGGTGTACGGTCACGGCTGCGAGTACCGGGGCGCCCCGGTGCGTGTGCCCCCGGAGTACCGGGGAATCATCTACATCACGACCTCAGGGCCCACCGCAGCGTGAGATGTCCTGCGCGTGGGCGAAGGGTCTTCGTCGATCCTCAGGACGTGCTATCGACGCGATCGCGGGCGCGCGGCGGCGAACCAGGCGCGCGCGACACCAGCCGCAATGGTGGCCGGCTGCGCACCGTCCGCATTGGTGAGCACGATCACTGTCAGGCTGTCGTCGACGAACCGGGCCATTTCCGCGCGAAAGCCCGGCAACGAACCGCCGTGGCTCACGGTCCGATGACCATCGAGCGAGTCGAGCTGCCACCCGAAACCATAGGCGTAGGTCGCGCCGGTGGTGAGTTGCACCGGCGTCCACATCGCCTGACGAGTCGCGCGCGTGAGCACATCGTCGCGATAGAGGGCCGCGTCCCACTTCGCGAGGTCGAGCACCGTGGACAGGAACGCGCCGCTTGGTCGCAATGCCGTGAACTGCGTTGCCGGAGCAAAGCGGGCGTCCCTCCACACGTAGCCCTTCGCGCTCCCGGGCACCGGCTCGCTCGTCGTCGTTTGCGTCGACGTCATGCCCTCAGGCGCAAAGACACGGCGCGTGAGGAAGTCGGCCCACGACGTGTTCGAGACCCGGGAGATCACGTCGGCGAGTGCGAAGTAGCAGACGTTGCAGTACTGATACCTGGCCCCCGTAGGGAACTGCAGCGGCTGCGAGTACGCAGACTGCACCACGACGCTGTCTGGCTGGATGCGCAGCGGGTTGAACGCCGGACCTTCGCGCAGGACGCCGGAGGTGTGGGTGAGAAAATGACGAAGCGTGATGCCGCGCCACGACTCGGGGGTTCCGGCAAGATAGTTCGAGACGGGATCGTCGACGCTCAGCCGACCGTCCTGGGCCAGGAGCATGATGCCCGTCGCGATGAACTGCTTGCTGACCGAGCCAATCTTGAAGACCGTCGTCGGCGTCACAGGCACACCAGCTTCGACGTCCGCCATGCCGTAGCCCTTCGCGACGACGACCTTGCCGGACTTCACGACGGCGATGGCAACGCCGGGGATGTGCATCCGCGCCATCTCGGCGGCGACGAAGGCGTCCACGCTGTCGGGCGTCGACGGCGAAGGGGTCGGGCGCGTCGCGGGCGCGGCCGCCGCCTGGAACAGCGTGAACGCAACGGTGGCAAGGGTGGTGATCACGCAGGGCTCCGGTCGGTGGGCTCCAACGAGGATGTGCGGCACGGGGCACCGGCCCGTTGCCTGGCGGGTTCCCCGTGCTGCGAGGTCCACAGGCGCCCGTCGCGTGGAGTATCGCGCTGGCCACGCCGCGCGCGCCATGGTAGTACCCCGCGGGCTGCGCCTCGCGGAGCGCGCCACGGGTCGACGCCTGACGACCAACGCAAAGCCGGGCGGCGCGCCTCGACGCACCGCCCGGCTGGGGACCGCGCGACCTCTACCGCGTTTCGCGCGCCAGCTTCCTGATGGCGTCGGACATCCATCGCACGCGCTCGGGATCCTTCGCGCCCGCGACGTCACGGTCGACCTCCCGGGCCAGTGCCGTAAGGGCCGCCTTGCGCTTCGCGCCCTGCTGCGCCTCGGCGGCATCGAGGGCGGCACCTATGGCCGTGGTGCGCGCCGCGGTGAGTCCCTGACCGCGGACGAGCTGATCGAGGTAGGACCGCACCACCGGGAACGCCGCCGGCCACTCGATCTTCGGCTGGCTCTGCGGGTTGTACTCCACGAACCGCACGAGCTTTGCCGCCTCGATCTCGTTCTTGCTCAGCTGATCGCTCGGCTCGAGTTCCATGATGTCGAAGCCGCGCGCGAGTTCCGAGGAGTAGATGTAGCCGTTCCAGTAGTATGCGCCCCACGATCCGCCGATGGTTCCGCGCCCGCGGTTGCCTGGCTGCTGCTGCGGCGTGAGCGGAACGTCGACGCCCGGCGGCGGGTCGATCGAGCCACGATCGAAGTAGGCGAGTTCCACCGGCTTGTCGGCATTGGTGAAGTCCATGACACTGACGCCGCCCTGGTACCACCCCTGCACCATGACGTCACGGCCCGGCACGGGGATGAGCCCGCCGTTGTGCGACACGCAGTTCTCCTCGGCGGACTGCGCGGTCGGGATCTTGAAGTAAGCGTGCTGTTTGTACTTGCGGTTCCGGTCGATGGTGAGGACAGTGTTGCCGCCCATCTCCATCATCGAGTTGGCCTGGCACATCGGAGAGGTGCCGCCACCCCATTCGTCGGTGAACACGACCTTCTTCCCGTCGTTGGAGAACACGGCGGTATGCCACAGCGAGAAGTTGGTATCGGCCTTCGCATCGATGCGGATCGGCTTTTCCGGGTTGGAGACGTCGACGAGGAGGCCGTAGCTGCCGCAGGCGCCGGCGAGGAGCTTTGCCGCGGGGTAGATCGTCACGTCGTGGCAGTTGCGCGGGCCCGTGGGCATCGGCGCGGGGCGCGTGGAGTCACCGCCGGGCGGGCGGAAGCGATTCGGGCGGCTGGCGGCGCGCGGCGCCGCGTCGAGCCCGGTGAAGATGCGCGCGCCCGTCACGACTTCGGCCTTCTCCGGATGCCGGATGTCGACCTTGATCACGTCGAGGCGGAAGAGCGAATTCGTCTCGTCAGCCGGATCCGTACCTTCCCTGCACCCGGCGACCTCTGTGTTCGGACGCGCCCCCTGGCTCCCGGAGACGTAGATGTAGAGGATGTTCTTGTCCTTTGGGCTCGGCATGAGCGTGTGCGTGTGCGATCCCTTGCACGTCTGCACGTTCTTGATGAGCCGCGGCGCCGCGGGGTTGGAGACGTCGAAGATGCGAACGCCCGCCATGTGATCCTTTGGATCGGTCACGCCACCCTTGGCGCAGTCGTTGCGATTGCCGGCGCCCTCCGCCGAAATGAACAGCAGGTTGCCAACGATCGTCGGGTCGCCCTGCGAGGTGATGCACTGCACCGTCGACACCAGCTTGGGCGTCGCCGGGTTACTCACGTCCCAGATCATGAAGCCGGCGAAGTTGCCCTGGTAGACGTACTTGTCGCGGAACGCGAGATCCGAATTGACGAACGTGAGTCCGCGCGTGGAGTCGAACTCGGCGGGTTTACCCGATTCAGAGACGAGCCGCATGTTCTTTGCCGCGACGCCTGCGTCCTTGAGGCCGGGCGTGAGTTTGCTGCGTGGATCGTCCTTGCTCGGGTAGGTCTGCGCAGCAAGGAGCGTTGGAACGGCGAGCGTGACGACGAGTGCGAGCGCTCTGCGGGGAAGAGACATGGTGTCGATGCGGGGAAGCGGGATCGTGCGAGATGAGCGGCCGTGGAATTGATCCACCGGTGCGAGACGCAGCAAGCGGGGCCGTGCAGCCGCGCGGGTGGCCCCCACGGAATCCATACGTGGGCCGTCGGGTGGGCGTTGCAGGGGGCTCTGACGCTCCATGCGGCCCGGTGGCGGTCAAGCCCAGCGTCGACAAGCGCTTGAGTGCGGAGATCACCCGTCCTGCGCCTCCCTGAAGGCGGAGGGCGTCTGCTTCGCGTGCTTCTTGAATGCGTGGTTGAAGGTGGATTTGGAGGCGAATCCTGCGTCCATGGCGAGCGCGAGTATCTTGAGCGTATGGGCCTCTCCGGCCGTGATGCGGCGCTGGACTTCGCGCACGCGATAGCCGTTCACGAAATCGTTGAAGGTCTGGCCAACATCGGCATTGAGCACCTCCGAGAGTTTGTGCGGTGTGGTTCGCACGCGCGCAGCGAGATCGGCCAGCGTGAGATCGCTGTCCTTCCATGGCTGGTCGCGATCCATGACCGCCTCCAGCGCCTCACGCAGTTGCGTGGACTCCTTCGCTCCCAGACCTGACCGCTCGTAGCGCGCCGCCGCCTCGCGGTGTTCCGGCGGCGCCACCGGTTCCGCTGTCGAGTGGAACTCGGCGCCGAGGTGCTCCGACGTGTCGTAGCGGAACACCTCCGGCTGCCGCAGACCCTTGTAGCCGATGGTGTAGACGACGGCCGAAATGGCCAGCGCCACCCAGTCGTTGCGCAGCCCGCGCCCGAGCGTGGTGAGTTCCAACATGGTCGCGAGCACCCACGTGGCGGCGCCTGCACCCGCCAACTGGAGGAGCCAGGTCAGGTTGACCCGGGCCGTGTTTGAGTAACTATGCTCGACGCGCCTGCGGTGCCCGCGCAGGAACAGCACGGTGGCCACGGAATAGCCGAGCCCCAGCACATACTTGAACGGATCGATGATGCGAATGGAGAGGGGCGCGTTGCCTGCCGCCATGTGCTCCGCAAAGCGGATCTTCTCCGCACCACTCATCAGATACACCGGCGTCGCGACGACCAGGGTCATGATCAACGGTACCCCGTGCCACAGGTCGCGTGGGCTCAGCTGCCAGTCGCGGTCGCTGGCCGCAACCGCGTACAGGTACAGCACCGGACCGAAGACCCATGGCAGGTGATACGCCAGCCCGAGCAGATGCGGCATACGGCGAAACAGCCCCGTCGCGAAGTACACGCCAGAGGCCAGGTACACCGTGAATGCCAGGACGAGGGCGGCGAGCAGCCGATTGGCCGTCCGGTTGTGTCGCTGAGCGACGAGCGCTCCGACAAGGGAGAGCCCCTGAATGGCTCCAAGCAGGGACGCCAGCTGGATCCAGTCGAGTGTCAGGCCAGCCATGCCGCCAACCTAGACGCCCCGCCCACGACGGTCCAGTGCGGCTCGATCGCCGCACCGGACCCGTCGACGTACTACCGGCCGAGCCCGACCTTGAGCGACAGCGTGGGAACGCTGGCGACGCTGTACTCGACGCCCAGTCGCACGAACGCGAGTGACACGGCTGCCCCAACCATGCCCTGCACCCCGATCGCGCGCTCGTCCTGGAGTTGTACCACCGAGGACCGCTCTCTCGAACTCGAGAGGTAGGTCGAAACACCGGCATACGGCGACACCGACACGCGCTGCGTGATGTTCATCGTTCGGCTTGCGAGGGCGTCTGCGCCATACACGGTGAGGCCGATGTCTTCAGGACCGTACAGCGACATGACGCTCAAACGCGCGGCCATACCCCAGGCGCTGGCAGCATCCGTCAGGCTGTGCTGCACCTGTCCGGCGATGAAGCCGTAGTTGGCGCCCGGGCTCTTGGTGACGTAGAGGCCGATGTCCGTTCGATCGCTCACGCCCGATCGAACCATGATGCCCGGAAACCGGAGTGCGGATCCCTCGAACAGCCAGTGGGTGGAGTCGGGGTGCACGAACGTATCGTTCCATGCCGCGTCTGAGGCATCGATCGCCGTCCCCCACTGCAGGGCCGCGACCTCGACGTGCCCCCGACCCAGGGGCCGCGCGTCCGCGAGGGGACGGAAGTAGGCGACCAGGGCCGCCTCACGGGTGAACTGACGCCAGGCCTTCCGGGTGAGCGACGGATCCAGCTGAAAGGAGCACTCTCGCCACCTGTCGTTGACGTGGAGGTGGGGGCCACCAGCGTGCACCTGACCGGGATCGCTCCCGGCATGGGCGGACGAGGTGACGGAGGTCTGCGCGAGCGCGGGGACGTGCAGCACGACGGATGTCACGAGCGCGACGACGGTCGTTGGGAGAATTCGCATGAGGCCAGGACTCCAATAGGTGTTGGTGGCCGCACGCCGCCTTCGAGCCGCGCCGGCCGCAGTAGTGGCCGAAAGGTGCGTCTTCGAACGCGTGAGGTCGTCCGGACCGATCGGATCGGACCTGTTCCCCGCCTTTGGTGCGGCCGCGCCAGCGTCGCCGCCCCGAGAACGGGGCGGCGCAGGCGTGGCGCTGCGATGGTCAGGGCTGGAACGGGGGGCCTGGCGGACGCGGCGGCGCAATCATCTCGTAGTTGGCCGGCGGCTCCTTCCCCAGCAGATACTTCACGAAATAGTCCCACCGCTTTCGCGTGGCGAACACCGGAAGTCCGTGTGGCGCGTCGGGAAACACGAGGAAGTCGAAGTTGGTCTTGTTCGCCTTGATCAGCGCATCGACCACCTTGGTCGTGTTCGCTGGATGCACGTTGTTGTCGAGGTCACCGTGCATGAGCAGCAGGTGCCCCTTGAGGTTCCTTGCCAGCGTGTAGTTTGCCGCCGAATCGTAGGAGGCTTTCTCGTACGGCCCCTGATAGCGGCCCGCCCAGTACCACGCGTAGGTATCGGGATGGTGGTTGCCCGAGGTGCTCACGGCGACCTTGTAGAAGTCGGGGTAACGCAAAATTGCGTCCGTCGACGCGAGGCCACCGCCGGAGTGCCCCCAGATGCCGACCCGGGTGATGTCGATCCAGTCGTGGCGCGCGGCGAGCTGACGGATGGCCGCGACGTGATCGGGGATCCCGTTGTCACCCATGTTGCGATAGTAGAAATCGTGGAACGCCTTGGACCGCCGCGGCGTGCCCTGGTGATCGATCTGCACCACGATGAAGCCAAGCTCGGCGATGGCCTGCGGCTCGCCGGTACCCGACCACCCCCAGCGCCCGACGCTGCCGACCTGCGGCCCCGGGTAAATGTGATCGAGGATGGGATACGACTTCGTCGAATCGAAATGGCTGGGCTTGTACATCAGCCCGTACAGGTCGGTGACGCCGTCGCGGGCCTTGACGGTAATGATGGTCGGCGGGCGCCAACCGACGGACTGCAGCAACTCGGCGTCACCGCGACCCAGTTCGAGGATCACCTTGCCGTCGACCGCTGATCGCAGCTGAATGATCGGCGCCTTGTCCACCGGCGCAAAGTTGTCGATGAAGTAAGGGCCCTTTGGCGTGAAGGTGATCGCGTGATCGCCGTCCTCCGGAGTCAGCGCGGTGACGGCGCCACCGTCGACGTTCACCTTGTAGAGGTGCGAGTAATACAGAAAGCCGGGATCGCGGCCCCACGCGCTGAAGTACACGTTCTGCGGCGCAGTACGCGTCGCGCTGTCCACACGGAACAACCGATCGACGACATACGGGCCGGACTCGATCTGATTCTTCACCGCGCCATCGGTGCCGATGCGATAGAGGTGACCCCAACCGTCGCGTTGCGACCACCAGATGAGGTCATCGCTCCCGCGCGCGACCTCCCAGTTCTCGCGCCCGAACGTGTGGGAGAGCTCGACCCAGGTCGCGGTCGAGTCGCGGGTCAGGGTCCTGGCCTCGCCGGTCCTCGCGTCGACGAGGTGCGCCGAGATGCGACTGGGGCCGCGATTGGCGTTGAGGGCGAAGTAGTGATCGCCCGCCGCGTTCCAGTACGTCTGCGTGCTCACGGTGGTCTGGGGTGTGGCGGCAAGCTTCGCGGCCACACTCGTGCGATCCGTGACGTCGATGGAGTACAGCACGTGCGAAGGCACGACCGAATCACTGGGCACCGCGTAGTGGTAGCTGCGGTCCACGGGCTGATCACCGGTCGACGAGTACATCGGGTAGATGCGCGTGCGCCGGTAGTCTTCGCGGTGCACGGTGAACCGCCGGGAGTCGCGCGTCCAGTTCACTGGCACGCGCGTGGGCCGTGGCTTGGCGGTATCGGCAGCGACATTGCGATCGGTGCCGCCGTACGCGAACAGGCGCTCACCGTCCGTGGTGAGGGCGATCGACCCGCGCGGCAACGGAATCGAGTCCTGACGCGTGGATCGCGCGCGACCACCGCGTGCATTCCGTGCCGCCGTGTCGCTGCGCGCGCGGCGCACCGAGTCTGCGGCGGCGACGGCGTCCGAATCGGAGAGGGCCGCGGGCCGCAGGTAGAGGTTGTAGCGCCAGGCAAACACGTCCCAGCGGCGGTCCGGCGACCGGTTTGCCCACGTTGGGCCCTGCTTGAGCGTGCGATCGAGCGCCCAGTCGATACTGTCGCGCGCGGTGCAGCGGTAGCTCGCCGGGTCGCAGCGCATGGCCTTCTTGTGCAGCAGAAGTTCGATCGCCCTGCCCGAGTCGATCGGAATGAACGCCGGAAACCGCGCCGGATCGACGATGGTGTCCGCCGCCACCGAGAGAACCGCGGCCATGCGAGCCTGGTCGAAGTACACGCGCCGTGCCGCGCGTGCCGGATCAACGAGGTAGATCGTGCCTCGATCGTTCTTGCCGCCCGAGGTATAGACGAAGCGCACGCTGTCTTCGAGCCACTGCGGCGTGATGTTGGCGCCGAGCACGTAAGCGCCCGCGGTGCGGATGACGTCGGCGCGGTGGTAGTCGACGTCCTGCGCGCGGCTCCCGAGGGGGATGGCGAGGACGAGGGCAGAGATGGCGATCGATGGACGCATGGGGAGCGAGGGAGGAGACCGGCGAAATATGCTGCCGGTACCGGCCACGCGACCCCCGCTCAGTAGCCGACCGCCATCCCGTCCTTTCGCGGGTCGCTCCCGGCAGCGTAGCCCTTCGGCAACCGGATGATCGCCTGAGCGCCACCAAAGGCGAGTGGCGGCTGCTCGATGAGCACGTGCCCCATGGACGTGAGACCCGAGCGCACCGCGTCGCTCACGGTAGCCTCGAGGGCAACACGCAGCCCGTCGTAGTGGCGGAATCGCGCGGCGTCGATCGCCGACTGCAGGTCCATGCCAAAAACAAAGTGATTGAGCAGGAACTGCACATGGCCCTGCGCCTGTACGCCGCCTCCCATGAGCCCGAAGCTCATGTACGCCTCTTCCCGCCCCCCGACGTTTCGGGTCACGAATCCGGGGATGAGCGTGTGGAACGGACGCTTGCCCGGCGCCGCGGTGTTCGGCAGGTCCGGCGTCAGCGTGAAGCCGGCCCCGCGATTGTGCAGCGCGAAGCCGGTCCCCGGGACCACGATCCCCGAGCCGAAGTAGTCGTAGATCGAGTTGATGAACGACACCATGTTGCCCTCGGCGTCCGCGGTCGTGAGGTACACGGTTTCGCTCTGCGTGCGCAGCGGCCCGGGATCGACGCGCTCCTGCGCGCGCGTCGCGTTGATCCGGCTCCGGCGCTCGGCGATGAACGCGTCAGACAACATGCGCTCTGCCGGCATCGCCAGGTGATCGGCGTCGCCGACGAACCGGTCGAGGTCCGCGTAGGCCAGCTTCTTCGCCTCGATCAGGTGATGCAGATACGACGCCGAGTTGTGCCCCATGGCCTTCAGGTCGTACGGCTCGAGGATTCGCAGCATCTCCAGCGCCGCGATCCCCTGATTGCTCGGCGGCAGCTCCCAGACGCGATACCCCTGGAACGGCACGGATATCGGGGTCACCCACGTCGGCGCGTTCTTGCGGAGGTCATCGAGGGTGACGAAGCCATTGAGCGCGGCGAGTCGCTCGACGATGCGCTGGCCGAGGGCCCCACCGTAGAACGTGCCGATCCCCTGATCGGCGATCTCCTGCAGCGTGCGAGCGTAGTCGGTGTTGCGGAACCACTCGCCCGCCTTCGGCGCGCGCCCGTTCGGGAGATAGGTCGCCGCGGCGGCTGAGTCGCGCCGGAGAAACGACGTCTGGGCAGCCCACTGCGCCGCGATGATCGGCGAGACCGGGAAGCCGTCTCGCGCGTACCCGATGGCTGGCTCCAGCGCCTGCGCCAGCGAGCGACGACCGTGCGTCCGCAGCAGGAGATCCCAGCCGGCGAGGGCGCCCGGCACCGTCACCGACAGGACGCCCTGCTGCGAGCCGGCACGGAACCCGCGCGCCAGCAGCGCCTCGCGCGTCATGAGGGATCCGGCTCGTCCACTCGCGTTGAGTGCCACGAGCTTCTGCTCGCGCGCAAGCCAAACGATGGCGAACATGTCGCCCCCGATACCGGTCATGTGCGGCTCGGTCACGCTCAGTACGGCGGCCGCTGCCACGGCGGCGTCGACGGCGTTGCCGCCCTGTCGCAGCACCTCGAGACCCGCCGCCGACGCGAGGGGCTGGCTCGTGGCGACCATGCCACTGGGCGCGTAGACGGTGGAACGGCCCGCAAGCGTGGTGGGTCGCTGTGCGCCGAGCATCGGAGGCAGGACGGCCAGCGCGACCGACGCGCCGATGGTGGCAATCGCGCGGCGTCGAGACATGCGGACTCCGTCAGGGAGGAGGTGGACCGGCGTCGGTGGAACGGTCGGGGACGCTGCGGGTTTCCTGGTCCGAAGTCAAGCGGTGTCGACGGCGACTGACCGGCGGCCCTTCGGGCCGCCGGCATCGCTGCGCGCTACCTGGCGGGAAGCTGCGACAACATCTGTCGCATGACTCCGATCTCGGCCGTCTGTACGCTTACCACGTCGTTGGCGAACACGTTGACATCGACTTCCTGTCCGGCGCGCGCGGTGGCGAAGAGGTCCCTGACCATCTGCAGCGCACCTTCGTGGTGCACAATCATCCCTTCAAGGAAGGCGCGATCGAACGCTACGCCCTTCACCGCGTCGATCCGGGCGAGCTGCTCGTCGGTCAACATTCCCGCCATGCGCATCCCGCGCCACGATCCGGTGTCCGGCGCCGTCTGCCCGTAGTGGACGAGCCATTGCTGCATGATGCGGATCTCGGCGACCTGGGACTGATCGATCTTGGTCGCGAGCCGCAACACGCGCGGGTTGGCGCCGTGGGCCTCGGCCATGCGCGACATGTAAATGGCCTGGGCGTGGTGCGCGATCATCCCCTGCATGAACTCGACGTCGGCCGCGGTATACGGCGCGCCAGCCGGCACGACGATGCGCTGGTGGCCGGCCATGGAGTGCTGTGCCGAGGCAGTCGGAGCCGTGAGAACCGACGCGCCGAGGGCAAGCGCGAGGGTGAGGCGGAAGGTGGCGGTCACGAGGCGGGGAGAGTCGGGGTCATGAAGGATACGTCAGGGCGCCGGTGTGCGTTGCAGTCGGCTCGTCCCTTGGGTCGGGGATTTGCGGACCTCGCCGTGCCCCGGTGGGCGCGCTCGAGCGCGTCGGCTCGCGCCGCGTGAGGCGCCAGGTGGGACGTGCGGGGAATCGCGCCTCCTTCGGGCGCATCCTTGCGATAAACGACGATCGCGGTCGTTGATGTTTGCGACGACGAGCGGCCACAACCACGCGGATCGGCGCCCGTCGCGCATTCGCGGTCTCGTCGTGTCCGACGCGTTCGTCGGCTCGCTGCCGCCGCTTCGCCCACCCTGGGGATACTCGAGATGGAAGGGCTCGCGGTTCGTGGCCGGTTTGGCACTCCGTCATCTGATGACCTGAGCAACTGCGCGCTGCAGGAAGGCAACTCGTCCCTCATCGATGTGTGCCGTGGCGGCGATTGCATGACTTCGCAGACGCGCCCTTGACTGCGAGCGCAGGGTTACGTTAGGATGGTCGCACAATCGAAGCCGTGGTGATTTGCCGCCTATTGCCGCCACGTAAAACAAGGAGCTAAAACGCGAGCGCCCGGCGGCCTTGTCCTGCCGGGCCTTGTTGTATGTGGTCGTCGCGCCTTCGGTCGCGACCTCTCGCTACGACTCGCCGATCGGCGGCTCTACCGCTCGTTCTCGGAGAGTCGTTGGATGTCCGCAGCACAGGCTTCGCTCCCTTCCACGGGAGTTTCCCCGGCGTCGGCAGGTCGCATCGCCGACGCGTCGCCCCCCGAGATCACCGCCTGGGCCATCGAACGTTTTGGCACGCATCGCCTGGCGGTCACGACGGGCTTTGGCATGGAGGGCTGCGCGCTGATCGACATGGTCGCGCGCACCGGACATCTGCTGCGCATCACGTACCTCGACACGCACTTTCTCTTCAGCGAGACGCTGCGTCTGCGTGATCGGCTGGTCCGTCGTTACCCGACGCTCACGTTCGTGAACGAGGGGACGCCGATCACGCCGGCCGAGCAGGAGGCGGTGCATGGCCCGGAGCTCTGGGCGCGCGATCCCGACACCTGCTGCACGATCCGCAAGGTCGACCCGATGGCGCGGGTGATGGCGGACCACGACGTCTGGATCACGGCGATCCGTCGCGGACAGACCGACGGTCGCGCCAGCATTCGCGTGGTCGAGTGGGACTGGCACTTCGACGTGCTCAAGATCAGCCCGATGGCCGCGTGGTCGCGCGCCGACGTGTGGGCCTACATCCGCGCGAACGACGTGCCGTACAACGAGCTGCACGATCGCGGCTATCCGTCGCTTGGCTGCACGCATTGCACCGTGGCCGTGGCCGGATCGCTCCCGACGACCTATTCGCGCGCCGGGCGCTGGGCCGGGCGCGACAAGACCGAATGCGGTCTTCACCTGCCATCAACCGGGGAGGCCGCCTCGTGAGCACGACACTCGGTGACGACGTCGAGGGCGGCCCCTCGTCCGTGGAGCTCGTCAAGCTGCAGAGCAATCGCCTGCGTGGCACGCTGCGCGAAGCAGTCGAATCGCCGGAAGCGCGATTCAACGAGACCGATGCGCAACTGCTCAAGTTCCACGGCGCGTACCAGCAGGACGATCGCGACCAGCGCACCAAGCGCGGCGAAGCGCGCGAGAAGCACTGGCAGATGATGGTCCGCCTGACGATTCCCGGCGGCGCCCTCACCTGGGAGCAGTATCTCGCCCTCGACGCCCTGGCCGACCGCGTCGGCAACGGGACGTTGCGACTGACGACCCGGCAGAGCATCCAGTACCACGGCGTGCTCAAGGGCAACCTCAAGCCGCTGCTGGCCGCGGTGAACGACACGCTGCTGACGACGATCGCCGCCTGTGGCGACGTGTCGCGCAACGTGATGGCTTCACCGGCGCCCGTCGACGACGAGATCCATCGCGACGTCCTTGGCGTGGCGCGCGGCATCGCCACCGAACTGAGGCCGAGCACCGGGGCGTATTACGAGATCTGGCTCGATGGCGAGGCCGTGACCGACAGTCGGGACGAGGAGCCGGTGTACGGCGACGCCTACCTGCCGCGCAAGTTCAAGACCGGCGTGGCCATCGACACGGACAACTCGGTCGACATCTACAGCTACGATTGCGGCCTTGTCGCGATTACGGCAGACGGACGCATCACCGGGTACAACCTGGTGGTTGGCGGCGGCTTCGGCATCACGCACAACAAGGCGAACACCTTCGCGCGGCTCGGCAGCACCATCGCGTGCGTCGACCCGGAGCACGCGGTGGCGGCCGTGCGGGCAGTGTGCGAACTGTTCCGTGACGCCGGGAACCGTTCTGACCGGCGGCAGGCGCGCCTCAAGTACCTGGTGGAGCAATGGGGCGTCGAGCGTTTCACCGAGGAGCTGCGGCGCCGCGTGCCGTTCACGCTGCACCCGCCGGCGCCGGTCCCGCCACCTCGCCAGCACGACTTCCTGGGCGCGCACCCGCAGGGCGACGGGACGTGGTTCTTCGGCGTGTTCGTGCCTAACGGCCGGATCGACGATGGCCGGATCCCGCTGCGCACCGCCCTGCGGGATCTCGTGCGCACCCTTCACTGCAATGTGCGCATCACGCCGATGCAGAGCCTGATCTTCACCGACCTGCAGCGTGACGAGGTGCTGGCGGTGCGCCGGTTCCTCACGCGGCACGGCGTGCCGCTCGAGACGGACCTCACGAACCTGGTGCGGTACTCCATGGCGTGCCCGGCGATGCCTACCTGCGGGCTCGCGCTGGCGGACAGTGAACGCGCGCTCCCCGGCGTGCTCGAACAGCTGGATGGCGAGTTCCATCGACTGGGCATCCAGGACGTCCCGCTCACGGTGCGCATGACGGGCTGTCCCAACGGGTGCGCGCGCCCGTACAACGCCGACATCGGATTCGTGGGCCGGCGGCCCGGGGTCTATCACGTGTACGTGGGCGGCAGCCTCGGCGGCGACCGGCTGGCGGACCTCTTTGCCGGCGACGTCGGCGTCAGCGACATCGTGAGCACGTTGCGCCCGCTGCTCGAGCAGTATGCGCGCGATCGAACGACCGGGGAGGCCCTCGGCGACTTCTACCAGCGCGCGCTGTTGCCGCGCCCGCCCCGCGCGCTCCTCACCGGGCGCGAGCAACCTACCGCCGGACAGTTTCAGTGATCCCGCTGTCCGTCGCCAGGGTCGACCTCCGCACCCTCTCACTGCACGACCGCATCGCGGCCGCCGACCACGCGGCGGCGGCCGCGGAGGCGCTGGCCGGAGCGCCGGCCATCGTGCTGCACACGTGCGAGCGCTTCGAGGTCTACACGTCGACAGCCGGCGGCGTCGATGCGACGCTCGTGGCGTGCGGCTTTGACTGCGTGGAACGGGCCACCGGCACGGAGGCGTTCCGGCACCTGCTGCGCGTCGCCTCAGGCGTGGCGTCGCGCATCCCGGGCGAGCCGCATGTGCTCGGCCAGGTGCGCGCCGCCCTCGGGAGCGCGCTTGCCGCTGGCGTCGCCACCCCCGAGCTGGCGCACAGCTTTACGGCCGCGATTCGCGGCGCGCGACTGGTGCGGGAGCGTTCGGCGATCGGCGCCGGCGAGGGCGGCTATGCCGCGCGTGCCGTGGCGACCGTCGCGACGACCTTCGAGAACACACCGGACGCACACATCGTCGTCGTCGGGTCAGGAGCGATGGCGCGCGAGGTGGCGCACGGGCTTGCCCGGGCCGGCCTCACGCGAATCACCATCGCCGGGCGACACCTCCCCAGTGTGCAGAACATCGCCGCGCCCATCGATGCAGCCAGCGTCGAGCTCGCGGTGTTCGCCGAGGGACGCATCGAGAGCGACGCCGTCGTTGCGGCGGTCTCATCACGCCGACCGATCCTGACGGCAGCCGGGCTTCGCGCCTCGGGCGCTCGACTGGTCGTTGACCTTGGCGCCGTGCCCGGCATCGGGCCGGTAGACGCAGCCCTCGGACCGACCATCGTGCGCCTCGAAGATCTCGCCGGCGATGTCAGGGGCCGGGTCCTCGAAGACGCGGAGCGACTCGTCGAGCAGGAGGTGGCGCGCCATGCCGCGCGCGCCCTCGCGCGCCGCCAGCCTCGCGACCTGTCGGAGCGCCGGGCCTCATGACGCTCGACCTGGATGTCATCCTTGCGGCCCACGGCGCCGGTGACGCCTCAGAGGCGAACGATCGCGTGCGGCGCTGGGCGCGTGACCTCGAGGCGTCGCAGGTGGGCGTGCGGGTCCTCACGGCGTTCCACCAGGGCACGCCCTCGTACGACGACGCACTCGACGCCGCCGATCGCGCGCACCGGATCGTCATCCCGTGCCTGACGAGTGACGGGTTCCACGCGGCCCGCCTCCGCGAAGCGGCAGCACGGGCGGTGGAGCGATCGGGGCGCCCGATCCATGTCGCCGCGCCGATCGGCACGAGCGGCGCGGTGGTGCTCGGGATCGCGCACCGCGTGCGGGAACGCCTGCGCGCCGTGGGCGGGGAGCCATCGCGCACGCTGATCATCGTCGTCGGGCACGGGACCGCGCGGTTCCCGGGGAGTGCGGAAGCGACGCGCGAGATCGTGCGCGCGCTGCCGCGCCTCACGCGGGCGCGCGCCGAAGCCGCGTTCCTCGACGAGTTCCCGACGGTGGAGGACGCGATCACGGGCGCTCGCGGGTACCGCACGCTCATCGTCGCCCCGTTCCTCGTCGGCGGCGGCGCACACGCGACAGCTGACCTGCCCGCGCGCATCCGGGCCGCCAGCGCCACGCGCGGAGACGACGGCGTGCAGGTCGTCGCGATCGACCCACCCGGCGACGCCGAAATGATGGAGGCGTTCGAGGGGGCGATCGACGAGGGGCGCCCGGGTCGCACGGTGGTGCGAGCCGGGGCCCGTGACTCCCAGCTCTCCCGCCGGCAGGTCGAGCTCTTCGCGCGCGCCGTCGCACCACTCGGCGTCGACGTGAGGCTGCGCAGCATGTCCACGGCGGGCGACCTCGACCAGGAGACGCCGCTCTCGTCCTTCCCCACGGACGATCCCTTCACCGGGACGATCGACGCGGCACTGCTCGCCGGCACCATCGACGTCGCGGTGCACAGCCTCAAGGATCTCCCGCTCGACCGGCCGGGCGATGTGCACGATACCTACCTGCCGAGAGGATCTGCGTTCGACGTGCTGGTGAGTACGGCGAACGTCGCACTCGATGCGCTCCCCCCGCGGGCACGTATCGGCGTCTCCTGCCGGCGACGCGCGCGCCAGGTGCAGCGGTTGCGGCCGGACGTGCAGGTGGTCGCGATCCGAGGCGCCGTGCCCGATCGGCTGGCCGCACTCGATCGCGGTGACTACGACGCGCTCGTGCTCGCCGAGGCCGGACTGGAGCGCCTCGGCCTGGCCAGTCGCATCGCGCAGCGCTTCGCGGTGACGGAGGTGACGCCGGCCCCGGGGCAGGGTGCCATCGTCGTCCGATGTCGCGCGGACTCCTCCGTGCGTTTCCTGCTGCGGCAAGTCGAGGATCGCGCGACGCGGCTCGCCGTGCAGGCCGAACTGGCGTTTGCGCGCCACGTCAGTGGCCGCGAGGGCGCGGTCGCCGCGGCCCTGGCCACGGTTCGCGGTGAGGTGATCGAACTCCGGGCACGTCGCCTCGACCGCGATGGCGGCGTGCTCGATCGCACGGTGAGCGACGTCGAGCCCGAGGCGGTGGCGCGCGCGGCCGCCGATTTCAGCGACGAGTCCAACGAACGGCTGCAGCGAGGTGCGCGATGACGGTGCGACCGGGTACGGCCTACCTGGTGGGCGCCGGGCCGGGACACGCGGGGCTCATCACGGTGCGCGGGCGCGACCTGCTCCGGCGCGCGGACGTGGTGCTCCATGACCGGCTCGTGGATCCCGCGCTCCTCGATGAGGCGCCTCCCGGCGCCCTGATCGAGAGCGTGGGCAAGTCGTCGCGCGGTGACTCCGGGACCCAGGAGGTGATCAACGCCGCGATCGTCAGGCACGCGCTCGCCGGCCGCGTGGTGGTGCGGCTCAAGGGTGGTGATCCGCTCGTCTTCGGTCGCGGGTGGGAGGAACTGCTTGCGTGCCGGGACGCCGGCGTTCCGTGCGAAATCGTTCCAGGTGTCTCCAGTGCGCTCGCCGCTCCGGCCGCGGCCGGGATCCCCGCAACCCTCCGTGGCGTGGCGTCGAGCGCGGTCATCGTGGCCGGCACGGCACTCCTCACATCGCCGGATCCTCTGCCCCGCGCGGACACGACGATCGTGCTGATGGGAGTGGGTGAACTCGATGCGATCGCGGCGCGGCTGATCGCGTCCGGCATCGATCCGCAGACGCCGGCGGCCCTGGTGGAACAGGCCACGTGCCCTGGGGAACGCGTGGTGAGCGCCGCGCTGGCCGAAATCGCCCGCCTGGCGGTGGCCGAAGGTGTGGCTGCGCCGGCGGTGCTCGTGGTCGGGCTGACGGTGGCCGAGTTGCAGCGACAGCGGCGCGTCGGGCCGCTGGCCGGGTGTCGGGTGGTCATCACCCGACCGCACGAGGCGGCGCGTGAGCTCGCGGACAACCTGCGTGCTGCCGGCGCCGATGTGATCGCGGCCCCGTTGATCCGCATCACCTATGCGCAGCCGGACGTGACACGTGCCCTCGCACACGCGGGACCGCGACCGTGGATCGCGTTCACGTCGCGCCACGGCGTGCGCGGCTTCCGCGGAGCGCTCGAGCATCACGCCGTGGACGTGCGGGCCCTGGGGAGCGCGCGCCTCGCGTCGGTGGGCCCGGTGACGTCCCGCGAACTGCTGAGTTGGGGTCTCCGGCCGGACGTGCAACCGGACGTCTTTCGCGCCGACGCGCTTGTCGACGCCCTTCGTGAGCGCGTCGCCCGACACGAACGCGTGCTGTTCCCGTCGGGTACGCTCGCGCTCGACACGCTGCCCCGCGGGCTTCGTGCCGCGGGCCTCGAAGTGACACCGATCGAGGTCTACCACACGCAGGAGCTGCCCCTCGCGCCGCGCGCGCACGAAGCGATCGCACGCGGCGTGGACGCGGTGCTCCTTGCCTCGCCCTCCGCCGCACGGGCGCTCGGCGCATCCGGGGTACAACCCGGATCGGCGGTCGCCGTATGCATCGGTGAGACGACGGCCGCGGCGGCGCGCGCGCAAGGCTGGTCAGTCCGCGTCGCGAGCACGCACACCGACGCCGGGATGATCGCCGAGCTGATCGCGCTGCGCTCGACCGCGGTGGCCGCGTGACGACGCCCGTATTTGCGCGGCACACGCGCCTGCGACGTACGCCCGCGCTGCGCGCGCTGTTGCGCGAGACGCAGCTCGAGCCGCGCCGTTTCATCGCGCCCGTGTTCGTCACCGACGATGACGCGCTCGCCGGCCCCATCGCCGGGTTGCCGGGGATCGCGCGGTACCCCGTGCGTGATGTCGCCGCCGCCGTTGCCGCCATCGACGCGTTGGGCGTCGGCGGCATCCTTCTGTTTGGTGTTCCGGGCCGGAAAGATGACGATGGCAGCGGAGCGGTGTCGCCCGACGGTGTGGTGGCGCGCGCGCTGGCGACGATACGCGGCGTGGCGCCCGGCCTGGTCATCGCCGTGGATGTATGTCGTTGCCAGTTCGCGCCCGACGGCCAATGCGCGGTCATGGGAAACGGCGGCATCGATACCGATGCGAGCCTCGACTGGATCGGGCGCGCGAGCGTAGCCGCCGCGAACGCCGGAGCCACGCTGGTGGCGCCGAGCGGCATGATCGACGGTGCAGTACAACAGATCCGCGGCGCGCTCGATCGTCATGGTCATGGCGACGTGGGCATCCTGTCGTACGCCGTGAAGCATGCGTCCGGGCTCTACGGTCCGTTTCGCGAAGCCGCACGCTCTGCACCCGGCCAAGGGGACCGGCGCAGTCACCAGCTCGACCCGTCCAACGCGCGTGAGGCGCTCCGCGAGGCTGCCAGCGACGTGGGAGAAGGCGCCGACATCCTGATGGTCAAGCCGGCGCTCACGAATCTCGATACGCTCGTCAGGCTGCGCGCGACGTACCCGGGCACTCCGCTGGCCGCCTTCGAGGTGAGCGGAGAATACGCGATGGTGCGCGCCGCGGCCGATCGCGGATGGCTGGATGAACGCACGGTCGCACTCGAGGCGCTGACAGCGGTGGTTCGCGCTGGCGCCGACATCGTCGTGACGTATCGGGCCGTCGAGGCCGCACGTTGGCTCCAGGAGGACAGGGCTCGATGACCTTTGCAGCAGCAGCGGAGTTGGCGGCACGCGCCGAGCGGGTGATGCCCGGTGGCGTGAGCTCGCCCGTGCGCGCCCTCGCCTCGGTGAGTGACGCCCCGCTCGTGCTCGAGCGAGGTTCGGGCGCGCACGTCGTCGACGCCGATGGCGCCAGCCTGATCGACTACATCGGTTCGTGGGGCGCAGCGATCGTCGGGCATGCGCATCCGCATGTCGTGGACGCGGTGACGCGCACGCTGCGCGACGGTCTGGGGTTCGGCGCCACGCATCGACTCGAAGTCGCGCTCGCTGAGGAAGTGGCGCGCCGCGTGCCGGTCGCCGAGCACGTTCGGTTTACCTGCAGCGGGACGGAAGCGGTGATGAGTGCGGTGCGTCTCGCGCGCGCCGCGACCGGGCGTTCGCAACTCGTCACGTTCGCAGGGTGCTACCACGGACACGCCGATGCGGTCCTCCCGGCCGCTGGGTCCGGGCTGTCCACGCTGGGTCTGGTGACGGCGCACGGTGTTCCATCGAGTGTGGCGGCCGAGACGATCGTATTGCCGTACAACGATGTGAGCGCGCTCGAGGAGTGTTTCGCCCACGGCGGCGACGGTGTGGCCGCGGTGCTCGTCGAGCCGGTGGCCGGCAACATGGGTGTCGTGCCGGCTACCGCGGAGTTCCTGGGAGCGTTGCGCCGTCTGACCCGGGCGCATGGCGCCCTGTTGATCTTCGACGAGGTCATGACCGGCTTTCGCCTGGCGCGCGGCGGGGCCATCGAACTGACCGGGATCGAGCCCGACCTCGTGACGCTGGGCAAGGTGCTGGGTGGCGGGCTTCCGGTCGCTGCGTACGCCGGGCGCGAGTCGGTGATGCGGCTGATCGCCCCGCGTGGCCCGGTGTACCAGGCCGGCACACTGGCCGGCAATCCACCGGGCATGGCCGCGGGGCTCGCGACGCTCGAACTGCTCGATGCCGATGCGTACGTGCGGCTCGAGCGTTCCGGTGCACGGCTGGGCGCGGGGCTCGCGACGATGCTCGGGCGCGCTGGCATTCCGGCGCAGGTGCAGCGCGTTGGCTCGATGCTCACGGTGTTCTTCGCGCCGCAGCCCGTGCTCGATCACGACGATGCAAAGGGCGCCGACCACGCGGCGTTTGCGCGTTTCTTCCGCGGATTGCGCCGAGCCGGGGTGTTGCTCCCTCCGAGTGGCTACGAGAGCTGGTTTCTGTCGTTGGGGCACGACGACGGTGTGGTCGATCGTACGCTCGAGGCGGTTGCGTCCGTGCTCGAAGTCCCCTCGACGGTCGCCTTTGACGCGCCGGCGCGCACGGCACCGGCCGGACCAGCGCCCTCGGTACACGCCCGCGTGTTCGACAGCGTCGTCGACATGCTGCCTGACGAGAGCAACCCGTCGCCGCTGGTTCGCATCAACAAGTTGAACCCGGCACCCGCGTTTGCGCTCTACGCCAAGCTGGAGTGGATGAACCCGCTCGGCTCGGTGAAAGATCGCGCCGCGTGGGAGATGTTGCGCGACCTCGAGACGCGCGGTGTGCTGGGTTCCGGGGCACCCGGGCGCGGACTCGTCGAGCCGACGAGTGGCAACACGGGACTGAGCCTCGCGGCTCTCGCCGGCGCGCGAGGGTACGCGATGCGGGCCGTGGTACCCAACAAGGTGCCCCTCGAGAAAAAGCTGCTGTTGCGCGTCGCGGGCGCAGAGCTGGAGGTGATCAACGACGAGCTGTGTCCCATGCCCGGACTCGGCGACGGCTCGATCAACATCGCCAGGTCGCACGCGCGTGCCCAGCCCGATCGATACGTGATGCCGAATCAGTACGCCAACCAGGCCAACGTCGCAGCCCACGCGCGCACCACGGGGCCCGAGATCTGGCGCCAGACTCGCGGGGCCATCACGCATCTCTTCGTGACGCTGGGCACCTGCGGCACGGTGACCGGGCTGGCGCGGTGGCTGCGATCGCGTGCGCCCGGACTGCGGGTGATCGCCGTGCAGCCGTCGGAAGGCCATGACGTCCCGGGACTGCGCAACGTCTCGCAGCTCGACGCGACGGAGCTGTTCGACGCGTCGCTGATCGACGAGATCATCGAGATCGACTTCCGTCTCGCGTACGAGCGCGCCCTCGACCTTGCGCGTCAGGAGGCACTGCTCGCGGGTCCGAGTTCCGGGCTCGTGCTCGAAGGCGCCCGCCAGATCCTCGCGCGCGATGTCGGGCTGCGCGGCGTGGGCGTGATGGTCTTTCCCGACAACGTGTTCAAGTACGCCGCCACGATGGCGCGCCACCTCCCCGACCTCACGCGTGGCACCACGCTGTGAGTCGGCACCCTTCACCCGATCCTGCCATGACCACTCCCCCAGACCGCAACCGCGTCCTCGTCACGACCCAGTGGGTCCAGGAACATGTCAACGATCCCTCGGTGCGCATCGTCGAGATCGATGTCGATACCAAAGCCTACGATGCCGGGCACATCCGCGGCGCGGTCGGCTGGAACTGGCAGACGCAGCTCCAGGATCGGGTCCGGCGTGACATCGTCGGTCGCGAGGCGTTCGCAGCCCTGCTCGGCGCGTCGGGGATCGCGCCCAGCCACACCATCGTGCTCTACGGCGACAACAACAACTGGTTTGCGGCGTACGGCTTCTGGCTGCTCAAGCTCTATGGCCACGAGGACGTCCGGCTGATGGACGGTGGCCGCGTGAAGTGGCTCAATGAAGATGACAAGGAGCTGACAGTCGAACCGCCGGCCGTGACCCCAACCACGTACAACATCCAGGTGGAGCGACAGGAGCTGCGCGCGCGCGTCACCGACGTCCTTGGCGTGGTGCAGGCGAAGTCACAGGGCCTCGTGGACGTGCGGAGTCCGGCGGAGTTCACCGGAGAGGTCATCGCGCCCCCGGGCATGTCGGAGACGGCACAGCGCGGTGGACACATCCCCGGCGCGCGCAGCATTCCCTGGTCCACCGCGGTCGCGGCGGACGGCACGTTCAAGAACGACGCCGAGCTGCGCCATGCGTACGTGACATCCGGCGGCGTGGACCTCTCGCGACCGGTGATCGCGTACTGTCGTATCGGCGAGCGTTCGAGCCACACGTGGTTCGTGCTCAAGTACCTGCTGGGCGTCGAGAACGTGCGGAACTACGACGGATCGTGGACGGAATACGGCAACCTCGTGGCCGCCCCGATCGAGCTGGGGGCTCCGGCGCCCGCCGCGGGCTGAGCCACACACGAGGGCGGATCCAACGGCGCATGGCGGATCCACACGCCACATCGTGGATTCGCCCAATGCCCGTGCGCGACGTCCGGGAACGCGCGATCACGCGGCGGCCGCCCAGCGACCGTGCAGAGCTGGTGCGGCCGTCGCGACCGCACCAGCCTGCGCGCCGAGGCCTGAAGGTCAGTTCGTGCCCGTCACCTCGAACCAGATGTCCACGCGACGATCGAAGTCGTTTTCGTCCTTCTTTGAATCCTTGTATGCCGGGTCGTCCTCGCCATGCGCCGCGAGGATGATCTTTGCCTCGCTCCCGAGTTCGTCGCGGAACAGCTTCTGTACCTTTTCGGCACGGCTGCGCGAGAGTTTCTGGTTCATCTCGCCCTTCCCCGTCGCACTGGCGTACCCCTCGATGTTGATCGGAAGCGTCCCGGCCCGGAGCCGCTTGTAGCGTACGTCCTGCTCCGTCCTCAGCCGGCGGAGCCATGACTTCACGCGGCTCATCTCCTTCTCGGCGATCACGTCGGACCCGACCTTCTCGAAGAACACGACCGTGCGCACGACCTGGTTCGCCGGAGGCTTGCCAGACGTGGTCTTCACGTTCGCCAGCGTGGCGCCGGCCACGAAGTCGATCGAGACGCGCTCGTTCTTGTCGAGCGAGAAGCCGACGTCTCCGTCGGCCTCGACGAAGACCTTTCCCTTGAAGTCGTAGTACTTGTCGCCGAGTCCGGGGTCCCACTTGCCGCTGAGCACGAACTCGATGCGGGCCACCTCTGCCTTGAGTGTGGTGGCGTTCTTCGCCTTGAAGTCCGCGGTGAACTGCCCGCTCGTCATTTCGGAGGAGCCCTGGATCACTCGCGAGATCTGGGCGTTCTTGATGTCGTAGCCGTTGTATTCGAAGTCGATCAGCAGCTTGAAGTGGTAGGTCTTGGCCCCGGCAAT
This sequence comes from Gemmatimonadaceae bacterium, assembly GCA_020846935.1. Taxonomy (NCBI): domain Bacteria; kingdom Pseudomonadati; phylum Gemmatimonadota; class Gemmatimonadia; order Gemmatimonadales; family Gemmatimonadaceae; species Gemmatimonadaceae bacterium. The sequence goes on along the minus strand of JADLCY010000010.1, from coordinate 17,143 downwards.
GTCGAGCCGTGCCACGTCTTTCACGCCGGATCGCGGCGCCGTGGCCTTGAGCTTGAGTTCCGCCGTCTTGCGGGTCCACTGGCGTGACGACGCCGTGTCATCGTGCATGAACTCGGCGATCTCGCCGGTCACCGCAAAGCGGCCTTCCTCCGCGCGCTTGGTCAGCTTGTTGAAGATGCCGCGCGCGATGTCTTCTCCCTTTTCGACGATCTTGTCGATGATGTCCATCTGCTGAGCGCCGGACGCGCCCAGGGCAAAGCCGAGTGCGGTGGCATCACCCGGCGTCACGATGCCATCGGCAGCGCCGCGATCGCGGTCCTTCTGGAACCGGATGAACGCCATCGCCGTCCCGGCTCCGAGGTCGCCGTCTACCTTTCCCTTGTAGTACTTCTTCGGGTGACTGGCCAGTCCGTCCTGCAACTTGCGCACGTCTTCGCCCTGCGAACCGAAGCGGAGCCGCTCGATCGACGGCGGCGATCCGGCACATAGGCGAGCCTCTCGACCCGTCAGCAACATGTACGCGAACTTGCGGCCGTCGTCCTTCGAGAGACTGGCGTTGTCGAGGCCCAGCGCCTTGCGGAACGCGGCCCACGCGCCCGACGGCACGTCCCCGCTCGAGGTGCCAGGCACCGTCGAGCACCCCGCCGACGAATAGTCCGGCACGGTCGACGTCCCCTGGTTCACCGGGACGAGGCCCGGATGAATGTTGTTGAACGGCGTGGTCTGGTCCCAGGTATCCATCACGGTGTACGACAGGTTGTCCTGCGTCCGCAGCACCACCAGTTCCGACGCATTCCGCAGCGCGCCGAGCACTCGGCTCTTCTTTCCTGGACGGTGCGTACCCACGACCAGGCTGTAGCGGCCGGTGGGCTGCTGGTTGGCGCGCCGCGCGTGGTTCTGGCGGTACGCCTCCATGTACTCCCAGTTAGGCACCGTCGATGCACTGAACGCGACCACCTTCCCCGTCACGCGGTCCCACACGCCGATCACGCAGCGATTGTCCGCGTGATTCGGCACGGCTTCGCGCACCCGGATCGCATCGCTCCAGTCGGTGACGTCGTTGTCGAGCGTGCATCCGCGCAGGCCAATGACCACGCGCTGATCAACGCCGTCGAAGGCAAAGCGATTGAACGCCGCGAGACGCTTGAGCACGCGCGCCGTGAGGTCGAACGGCGTGGTGTCGATGGCGACCCCGAGGTGACGATAGTCCGGCGCTGAAGCATCCGCGGGCCATCGCACGTCGGCAGCGGTCAGTGGCCGCGGCGCCTTGAGGCCATTCGCGTACGCGGACGCCGCGCGCGCCACCGGGACGCCCGAGTCCTGCTCAGCGTCGGTTGGCTCGAACTCGTCGTCGATGACCGTCGCATGGCGACCGGCCGACAGTGACTCGGCGTACGATGCCGATTTGCCGCGCACCAGACCGAGGACGCCGAGCCCTGCGGTCGTCGGCCAATGCACGATCTGGATACGCACCGGGCGCCCCGGAGTCAGTGCCTCCGACTCATACTTGCGCAGGAAGGTGTCGAACCGCTCGGAGTAGGTGCGGCCCCCCGCCGGATCGATGACGTCGATGGTGGTGCCGGTCGGTGTGCCATCCCCGTGAATCCCCGCCATCACACGCGCGTGAATCGCGAACCCGGCCGTCGGGTCTTCGTCGGTGGTGATCCACAACGGGCCGTATGAGCGCAGCAGGCTCTCCCATCCCCAGGGCGCGCGGCTCTGTGGCAGTTGGTAGGCCAGACCCATCGCCGAAAGGAAGGCGGCCTTCTCGGAGCCCAGCAGCCCCTGGTTGCCGTTGAACTTCGTCACGTAGCTGGCGCCAGCCGCTTGAAGGGCGGTAGGAATGGTCATCGACTGCTGCTTCTTCCACATGACCATGATCGTGGCCACGGTCGCCCAGCAGGTCATTCCTGACGGTTGCGCGATCGCCTGCACGATGCCCGGGACGCGGTAGTCGACGGCCTGCGAGGCGCGCGCGAGCTGAGGCTGCAGGCCCGGCGGCGGATTGGAGGGCGCGCTCGGCGCCGCAGTCAGCGGCGGGGCGGTTGCCGCCGGCGGCGCCGTCAGCGGTGCACGCTTCCTGGCTCGTGCCTTGCGCTTGGGGCGCCGGGGACGCGGGCCTAACGACTTCTCGAGTTCGAGGAGGGAATTGGACATGTGGCCTCGCTCAACGCGCCTCGCTGTGGGAAGCGGCGTCCGGTGGAATGGCCTGCGTGGGTGGCGGTACCGACTCGGGAGCGGCCGCGCGGGGCGCGAGGCCGACCAGGTCCGTGATGAGCTGCGACGTCGGCGTGGGCGGCGTTGATGTCGGTGTCGGCGGCGCTGGCTCGCGTGCCACCGCCGCGTCCAGCTCGCGATCCAGCGCGCTGAACATCTGCGAGAGCTGCACCGCCGGCAGGCGAAACTCGGTCGCGTAGTTCATCCCTTTCGCCATCGCGTCAAAGACCGCATGTCCCCTGGCAGCGGCGAGCGGTGGCGCGCTCGATTCGTCGGCAGCGGCCTCCGGCGGCGTCGGCGCCACGTCCTGCGGCGCCGTGGTCCGTGCGGCCAGCTCCGCGAGGTCCCGCTCGACGGCTTCCATTTGCGCGCTGAGTGACAACGCGGGTGACTCGATCGGTGCGCTCCTGGCAGCGGAGAACCTCGAAGGAGCCGGCCCTGGATGCACGCGACCACTGGCTTCACTGAGCGTGGCCCGCGTCTCGGTCTCGATGCCACGCGACGACAGGGGCTGCTCCTCCTCGTCCGCAGGCGCGTCGTCTTCAAACGCTTCGACGTGGTAGGTGTCGTCGAGCGCGTGTGCGACCACGGGCGCGGACTCGGCCGGCAGCGGCACGAGCCCGGGGTCCTGGCGCGGAAGGTTGTGCTCGCAACGGATGGGCGCGCCGGTATCGAACGACTGCGCGTAGGGCGCGTCGGTGCTGCCGCGGCGCCTGGGTCGCGCCGGGTGACTCGCTGGCGCGGCTGGAGGCGACATCTTGCGGCTGGATCGGTGCCCCTTGCGCGCGGTGTCGCGCGCGGACGAGCGAGCGAGCAGCTCGTCCAGGGCAAACAGCGAGGTCAGGCGGTTCTGCATCGGGCCACTCCTCAGGCGTGCACGTCGAGCGTGATGACGGCGTAGGGATCCAGGGCAATGCGCAGCGTGTTCAGGCCGGGTTTGAGGACATCGGGATCGACCACCATGCGCAGTTCGCTCGCCGTCGCGCTCACAAAGGTCACCGGCGATCCATTGAGCTGTGCCAACGGGAACTCCCCGGTCGACGAGGCGGTCGCGAGGTTGCTGCCTTCCAGCGTGAGGTGCGGCGACGACTCGTCGCCCACGAGCATCGCCTTCGCCACCACCGGCGCGCTCTGCCGGCGTCGGGTGCGATTGATGATGTTGGCGAGCTTCGTGTAGTCGACGGACCCGCCCGCGCGCTTGAGGTCCACGTTGCGCTTCTCCATGCGTTCGATGTCCTTCACCGTGGTGACGCCGATCCGGCGCAGGTCCTGCTTGGTCTGGTCGTCGATGTCGTCCATCACCTCGATGGCGATGTCGTCCCGGCTCGGGGGTTCGGTGGTCGTTTCGCGGATCTGTCGATCAGTGATCGATCCGAGCTGAAAGGCGATCCGGGCCGCGCCCGATTCGCCGGGTCCGGCGGTGGCAAACCGCAGTTCCCTGCCGTCGAAATCGGGAAAGAGCTGCAGTTCGAGGTTGAGGTCGCGCACGGTGTAGGTGAGCCGTCGGTTCATTCCCTTGAGCGCGAGCGTGTCCTGCGCGCGATCGAGCTCCATGATCAGCGAGTCCAGAAAGGCGTTGAGCCGCCAGCTCGGACCGCCCTTAGCCATCGACGTCGCGCTCCACGCGCAGCCGCAGTCGATGGAACACCGGCATCACCGACGTCGCGATGTATTGCGTCGGCGGCGAGGCCACCACATTCCCGTCGGGCCGCACGTGGCATTCGATCGCGAGGTCCAGCGACACCTGGTCGATCTCCATCATCTGCGACTCTGCCCCTTCGTCGTCGTCCGGATCGCTCTTGGGCACCAGCCCGCCGAGCAGCAGCGCCAACGGCGGAAGGTCGTCCGGGTCGTCGGTTGGGGTGACCATGGGCGCGATCACGGCTCTTCGCGTTCGGGTTTGCCTTTGCGCGGCGCCAGGTTCACCGGCGCCAGGCCCACCAGCTTGTCGAACACCACCTCCTGCCCATCGAGCATCACGAGCGGCGGCGCGTCGGCCATGGCCCGCGTGAAGCCCGAGGAGAACACCGGAAAGTCGTTGCGGATCATGAGGTCGTCCTCGTGCCGATGACGTGGATGGACACGGGTACCGGGAAGAACACGCGCTCCTCCACGAGCTCACGCACGTGCGCATCGGCGTCGGTGGACGCCGCCTTGAGCAACACCACCTCGTGCAGCTTGACTTCGGGGTAGACCCAAAGCGTCGCCGACACGCCGGCCTTGCCCTTGAGCGACCCATGGAAGCGCGCCGCGGTGTGGAAACGCGACACGAAGTCGCTGCCGGCGAGTGCCTTGAGCTGTGCCTCGCCCAGCGCCTTGCCGGTCGAGACGAGCGGGATCAGGGCATTCAGCGCGGCCAGGCTCGCGGTCATGCCGCTCCGCAACCGGCCGCGTTTCACCTTGCCCTCGCCTGCCTCAAACTTCGTGCTGGTTGCAATCGGCGCGTTGGCGTCCTTCTTCGGATCGAGCACGTAGAAGTACTTGCCCTCGAGATCGACCCGGAAATGCGTCGGGTCGAACGCTCCCTGCCATACCTTGTGCCAGAACGGACGATGCTTCGCGACGTCGTTGAGCGGTATCACCTTGCCGTCCTCGACCCGGTCGAAGATGTACTCACCGACGAGCGTGATCAGTTGCATGCGACTCGTCCCCACGATGCTGCCCTTCTTTGTCTTCCAGGTGAGCCACGCGCAGATCAGGTACTCTTCGCCGGCCCTGAGCCTGGCGGTGTCTTCTTTCGTAAGCGCCGCGCGCGCCGCCAGGCGACCGGAGGTCACCGACGGAACCTCCACGGTACGCCGCGCGAGGATCGCCCGCGTCGCCACGTGCTTCACCTGCAGGGTGATTCGAGCGCCGGTTACCGGCCGCGGCGTCTGCACGTCGAACGGGAAGGCGATCTCCTCCCCCAGGCGATAGCACACGCGCGTGCGGCCGTGGATCATCACCGGTGAGGCGCCAGCGAACGTGAGCGTCACCGATTCGATGCGCCGATACCGCGGCTCACCCTTCTCCTTCGAGACACCCGGTTCGAGCGACGAGGCGAAGCCAAGGCCCTTGAGCAAGTCATCCACCGGCGCGTGGACCCCCATGGGGTTGAGCGCCCGCAGGTGCTCGTTCTCCTGCTTGTTGTGCTCGAGCCCGAGGTTCCCGATCTCCTTCACGCCGTTGGTGACGGCGCCGATGATCTTTGACGGGTCGGTGTGCTCGAGGATCGCCTTGATCGTTTCGGGGTTCGCCACCTTCTCGAGCAGCGGCATGAGCGCCGGGAGCGCCGCAAGCAACGCCGGCGCGACCGCGGCGTGTGAATATCCGTCGCCGAGGGCCAGCGCTTTGGCCTGCGCCGGTGCGTTGGCCGGCTGCGGGCTCCTGAGCTGCTCGAGGAGCTGTGCGATCAGCTGGAGCGTTTCGGGCTTGACGAGGGTTTCGATGCCGGGCGGCGCGGCGACGACGCCACGTGCGCCGCCGATGATCTGCGACACGAGCCCGCCGATATCGGGAGCCGCACCTCCGCCAGCCACCTTGCCCACGTTCACGATCGCCGGCAACACCTTGGCCGCCAGCTTGCCGATCACCGGAATGAGGGAACCGAACAGCATCGCGTTCGAGAACGCCGGCACCTCGCGATACGCCATGGGCTCCGCCCGCTGCCATGGCGCCGGAGCGCCGTACGATGTTGCGTCCGAATAGGTGTCCATGGCCATGCTCACACCGAAAGCAGGGAGTGGAAGGTCGTCGCGTACGGGACCGGCCACGCTGACGCGGACGATGTCTGACCAGGCCGGGCCCTCGCGGGCGCGCGTCCTGAACGAGGTGACCTGCAGGTTCCGATGGTCGCGATCGAACCGCTCGCGGGGCACGAGCAGCGTCGTGCGCCCGAACGACGACTCGGGCAACGGGCCAAACAGCGCCGAGGTGTACGAAGGCTCGTCCAGCTGCGGAAACCCTGACGCGCGGCTGATGCCCGCTCCGCCAATGACAAACTGGTGGTAGCGGTTGCTGCCGAGTTCGAGGTCGAAGGCCAGCGCCCCCGATGGCCCTGGCACGCGGGCCGGCCGCAGGATGGCGAGCGCCATGACTCAGACACGGGGCGGCAGCGCGGGCGGACCCGGCGGCAGTGGAGCAACCGCACCCGGAGCGCCGCCGACCGCCGCACGGTCCGCGGCGGTCACGCCCGAGTACATGCTCGCGAAGTTGTCGAGCTTGAAGTAGTCGCGCTTGAAGATGATCTCCACCTCTCCCGCCAGCTTGGCCTCGAGGCTGGTGGTGGCCGTGCTCTTCGCCGATGAGATGCTGATCTGCGTCTTCGAGTCGCTCCGGGTGTGCCCCCCACTCGGGCCGCCAAAGATCGAGCCGATGAGGCCCCCGCTCGCCTTCATGGACGTGCCCGAGGAGTGCGCCTCCTTCATCGCCGCCTTGTCGGCCTTGTCAATCTTCTCACCCGCCTTGATGTCGAAGAGCACCGACGCTTTCACCTTGCCGCGCTCGACCACCAGCCGTGAGATGCCCATCAGGATGGTCTCGCGCAACAGTGCCCGTTGCTCCTTGGCCATCGCGATCTTGGCGTCCATGATCTTCGCCTTGATCTCGTTGTCCCCGATGTCGACACGCTGGCCGTCCTTGGTGGTGAGCACCGTGCCCTGCGGATTCTTGTCGCTCTTCTCGTTGTCGTCGAAGTCGATCGAGAAGTCGTCGCCCTGGTTTTCCGCGAGGTAGCCGAAGGCCGCGGTGTTGTCGACCGCGTTGGCGAACTCCGCGACCGACTTGGTCGCGGTCTTCAGCAGCTTCTGGTACGCCTCCATCTGCTGGATCGTGACCTGCAGGTTGGCGTCGAACACACCCTTCAGCAGATCACGGACAAACTTCGGGAAGTCGACGTTCTCGATGAACTCGCCGGCCAGTTCGCCGGCCTGGTCGATGCGTCGGTTCTCGTGGCGCCGGTCGTTGATCAGGTCCGAGGCCCGCTTTGGCTTGGGCGGGCCGGCCAGCGCGCCGGAGAGGTCGGCGCCATTGGGCGCCGACAGCTCGCGCACGTGTTCGTCGACCAGCGACTTGTATACGCTCAGCTTGTCGTTCCATGGCATCTCATGGAACTGCGGGAGCTGGGCGAGGACCTCCTGCGCCCTCGTGCGCGCGAGCGCCTGGACTTCATGCGTGCTTCCCATGGGTAATCCCCTCGCTCGGCGCGGTTACTTGTCCCAGTCGTCGGTGTCGTTCAGTTCAGCGTCGATGTCCGCCTCGTCCTCATCCTCCATCTCCGGGCCTGTCGATGGAGCCGAATCGTCGGTGGCCTGCGCGATGATCCACGCCTCGCTGGCCTCGAGGAACACCTGGAACTGCTGGTCGGTGACGCTGGACTGATCGAAGTTGGCGATCCACTGGTAGACCTTGTTGCCGTCCACCGCCGCCGAGCGGATGGCCGAGATGTTCGGCGACTCGTTGAACCACTCGCGAGACGCGCGCTCGATCACCGTCCACAGGCTCTTGCGCGATCCGGTGGAGAAGAACGGAATGGCGTGCTCCAGCACCTGCTTGGCCTCCAGCAGGTGGTGGTACATCTCCGTGATCTGCATGTGGGCCATGCCGGTCGCGTGTTCCGTCAGGTTGTATTGCAGCTGCTTGGTGGCCTGATGGATCGGCTGCCGCGACACCAGGCGATCGGTGCTCGCGTTCTCCTCGGAACGGCGCAGGAAGTCGGTGGCCTTCTCCATCAGCGCGCCCCAGAGGTCCGGGAACGCCTCGTTCTCCACCATGCCCGAAAGCAGGTTGCCGTCGCCCTTGGACAGGATGCGCCGGTACATCATGGCGCGCTCCTCCGGCGACACGCGTTCGCTGCGGAGCTTCCAGTACCGATACAGGTCCGCGCTCGGCCGACCCGGCTCGGCGTCGAATGTGCCGTTGGCCCAGCGCAGGACCAGCGCGTCGGCGAGACGGAACATGCCCAGCCGCTCGCCGAGTTCGTACACGTAGTCGAGGGCACCGGCCGCGAGGATGTTCTGCGGCACCACACCCTGCTCTTCGACGGCGTCGAACGTGTCGACCGTGAAGTCCCAGTCGTTGATCGCGCCCCGCTGCCGCACGTTATCGATAGGGTCCGTCGTCGCGCCCCCACCCGCGCGCGTGGCGTGGTTGTAGGCCAGCGCGAAGTACTCGTCAAAGCGTGAACGGTCGCCCGAGGTCAATCCGCCATCGGGAAACGCCACGCCCAGATCCTTGAGGTACGCGATCATCCGCTTGCGGATCGCCGGCGTGAACCGCTCGGCTTCCACCTCCCCGCGGGCCACATACGAGTCGATCGCGTCGCTGATGGTGAGCGTGGAGCGCCCGAGCGCGATGAGCGACACGACCAGCTCCTCGACCTTTGGCACCGGGATCGGGATCTCGCGCGCTGCCACCTCGCGCACGACCTCCGTCTTCACGCTGTCGGCGAGGCTCAGTCCGCGCGCCTTGACGACCGCGTCGACCAGACGCGTGGCGTATTGCGCACGCAAGCCGTCGGTCGCATCCAGCCCACGCAGCACGAAATCGACGAGTCCGGCCGTGTCGTCAAAGTTGACCGTGCGGCGGCGCGCCGTCGACAGTGTGGCTTCGGATGCTCCTGGCGCCTCGACGACGGCAAGCCCCTTTTCGAGGATGTTCGCGTACACCGCCGGGATCGACAGGAGCAGTCGCTGCGTCCGATCCAGACCGCCGATGTTGAGCTTCGCCGTCGCCTTGCCGACGGCCTCGACGAGCCCCTCGGCCTTGAGCTTCCTGTCGACGCGCGCGACCGTGGCATCGCCGCCCGCCGCGTCACCGATCGCGATGATGCTTCGGGCGACGAAGCCCTCCGGCACCTCTGGCGGAGGTTGCACGGCAAGCACCCCGCGGCGCTTCACCGCGTGTCCGTTGAGGAAGCCCAGGCCCGCCAGTCGCGAGGGGGCAGAGGTCGGGGTGGTTGGATTCGTCATGGTCGGGCCCTTGGCTGGCTCATCGTCGGTGGATGTTGCAGTGGTCGTGCTCGCGGCGGCTGCACCTCGCGCCTTGGGTTCCCTGGCATGTGGTGGTGCCGCCTCGCGGTCCGGTGGCGCGCGTTCTCCCTCGCGCGGCGCCTTGGGGTCGCGGCGCTTCTCGTGTTCCTTGTCCCCGCGGTCTCGTGGTGCCATTTCATGCCGCCTTGCGCTGCATGGCGCCAAGGCGGTGGTCGAGCAGGCGCACCGCGTCGAGGATGTTCACGCGGCCAAATCCGGCCTTGGGGTGCTTGAACTGTGCGTCGACGCGGTCCGCCGAGTGTTTGAGGACGTGCTTGATCTGCGCATCCCTGAGCCGCACGCCGAACCTCGCGCGCGCGTAGGACGCGAGCAGCGCGGCAGCGCCCGCCACGAAAGGCGTCGCATGCGAGGTCCCGGTGCTGTGCGCGTATTCGTTGTCCAGGTACGTTGAATAGATCTGGGTGCCTGGGGCCACGAGGGACACCTGACGGCCAAAGGTGGAGTACGACGCCACCGACCCGTCATCGCTCGTGGCTCCGACGGCGATCACGTGCGGGAGCGCGCCGGGGTAGTAGAGCTCCTCGCGACCGTCGTTCCCCGCCGCCGCAACGATGGTGACGCCCTTGCGACGCGCATACTCGACCACGTCGACGTGCGGCACGCCGCCGCCGGAACGCCGCACGCCGAGGCTCATGTTGATGATCGTCGCGCCCTGGTCGACCGCCCATTTGATCGCGACGTTGATGTTGTCGACGAGCCCAGCACCCACGCGTTTGTCTCCCTGGCGCAGCGCGCCGAGCACGCGGACGGGCAGGATGCGACACCGAGGCACCACACCACGCGGCATGGCGCGCCCGGCCGCGGCGAGGATGCCGGCGACGTGCGTGCCGTGCCCCACGGCGTCGGTGGGGTCATCGTCGGCGTCGAGGTAGTCACCGAGGAACGAGCCGGCGCCGTCGAGGATGTCGACGAAGTCGCGGCCCGGCAGGAGCCGCCCGGCAAACTCCGGATGCGGCAGCCACACGCCCGTGTCCAGCACCGCAACGATCACTCCCGGATCGCCCATCGAATACGCCTGTGCCTGCTCGAGGTAGATGGCTTCCCGCGACTGTCGGTCGGTATCCACGCTCAGGCTCGCTACGACGGGACTCGGGAGGTCAGCCTTGCCGATGGCGCCGAGCCGCACGTACTCGACGCTTGGCACGAGCGCGATGTCGGCGATGAGCTGCGGCGGCAGCGTGCGGTCTTCGGCCAGCACGAGGCGATAGACCCGGTCGAGCCCGGCGGCGATCTCGTCGGGCGACCATACGGTGCCGCGCGGCGCGTAGGCTCGCGTGGCCAGGACCGGCACCGCGTACTTCGCCAGCAGCCGGGCCACCGCGGCGTCGGGAGGCACCTCCGTCCCCGCCTTGTCGCGGATCGCGTCCTCCCAGTAGGGAACGTCAGGCGTGGGCGCGCCGGCCTTGAGCTTGAGTTCGAGGTGCGGCTTCACGCGCCGACTCCGTTGTGGTGGCCGGCCGGCCGCCGGGTGCGTCGATAGAACCGTACGCCGTCCTGTTCCGAGCGCTCCAGATAGCCTTCGGCGACCAGCCCGTCGAGCACGCGCGCGATGCGGCGCACCTCGATCTCGATGCGCTGGCGCAGGATCCACCACTCGGCGATTCCGTCGAGCGTATCCATCGCCGTCGGGTGGTCGTCGAGGTAGCCGAGCACGAGTTCACGCACGTCGGCATCCAGGGGAGGTTCGCTGGGGCGCGGCTGGGAGTCACTCACGCGGATGAGTGAAGGCAAGGGCGATGCCGTGCGGCCTGGCGTGCGTCAAGCGTTGGCCCAGCAACGCGTTAGGCATCGCGGCCCGTGGTGCCCGCGCCCGTCGCCCGGGGTCGAGCCGCCCCATGGCAGAAGGGCGCATCCGTGCGCAGCGGGAGAGGCACGAGCGGCGCGCAGATGAGGTGGGGCGCCAGCGCCCCCCGTGAGGCGACCGGCCCCCACCTCTCAGATCGCGTGCTTGCGCAGCAGTCGACGAAAGTCGCGGCGTTCCTTGCCTGCCTGACGAGCAGCTTGGCTCACGTTCCCGCCACAACTCGAGAGCAGGCGCGCGAGGTAGTCGCGCTCGAAGCGCACGAGCGTCTCGCGCTTGAGGTCGCTGTAGGGCCTCGAGAGGTCGATGACGCGCTCCGGTTCCACCGCCGGGGCGCGCACCGGCGTCGCGCGCGCTCGCAGCCCCAGATCGTCGGCGCGAATCACTCCATCTTCGCACAGGCTCACGCCGCGCAGGACCGCGTTCTCCAGCTCCCGCACATTGCCCGGCCACGGGTGTCGCAGCAGCGCCGCCTTGCTCTCCGATGCGAAGCGGATGGTGCCCGACTCCCCGGCGAACTTGAGCAGGAAGTGGTAGGCGAGCGGCAGGATGTCGTCGATCCGCTCGCGCAGCGGAGGCAGCGTCACCGTGAGCACGCTCAGCCGGTAGAACAGGTCCGAACGGAAGGTGTGCTGTTCCACCAGATCCCAGAGGTCGGTGTTCGTGGCCGCCACCACTCGCACGTCGACATGCTGCTCGTCACTGGAGCCGAGCGCGCGATATGAACGGTCCTGGAGCACGCGGAGCAGCGCGACCTGGGCGCGCGGTGTCAGCGCATCCACTTCGTCGAGAAACAGCGTGCCGCCGTGGGCTCGCCGCAGCAAGCCAGCGCGCGCCGTGCGTGCGTCGGTATAGGCGCCGCGCGCATGGCCGAAGAACTCGTCTTCGAGCAGCCCGTCCGGGAGCGAACCGCAGTTGACCGCGGTGAACGCGTCCCGGCTTCGGCCGCTCAGGTAGTGGATCGCACGCGCCACGAGTTCCTTGCCCGTGCCCGTCTCGCCGCTGAGCAGGACCGTGGCGTCGCTGCGTGAGAGGACGGGGAGTCGCTGGACAACCGCGCGAAAGCTGGGCGCTTCGCCCACCAGCTTTCCCAGGGCATGCGCGCGCTGAAGGCGGTCGATGGTATCATCGGCCCCCCGCCTGACGACGCTCGGCGAGTGATGCTGCTTTTCGCCCGGGCCGCGGCCCTGCTCCACACCGCCCACGTCTTCCTCTCCCTGTCGTGCGCTCGGAGAGAGCTACAGGCTCTGAGCGGGTCGTCAAGCGAGGTCGGCCATGCGCGACATCGTGCTCGAGCGTAGGGCTCCGGTCATTGTGACTCGCGACACCAACACTCGATAGCAAGACGCGTTCGTTCGGATGCGCCTTCGGCTCGGCCTGCGAAGCAACGTACTCAAGTACACCAGAGCCATAGTACTACCGTTCAGCGAACTTAGGGCGGAACAGGCCCAGACCGAAGCTGCTCGAGTGGCCGAGCCTGATTGGACCTTCGACCGGAGTCGTGAAGCGTAGCCGGATCATCTGTCCGCGTCGGTCCCCTGTGAACTCGCGAGGATCGGCTCCCAGTCGAGGGACGTGTACGGCCGCCCAAGAGGGAACACCGAGCAGCTCGATCTCTGCGTTGAACCGATCCCGCGCTGCATGAGCTCCCGACGGACCTGGTCCTGAATCGACTCCTCATCGCGCTCTTTCCCTCCACGACGGTGGCGCCGCGGCGGAACGTATGGCGTCACCGACTCCCAGATTGTTGTGGCGGGCCGTCCGTCGAACCCTGGTGGCGGTGGCACCGCCCGATCCAAAGGGACCAGTCGCACCTTCCACACTTCGGCATCTGAGCGACGCAGTGCCCATGACATGGCGCGTGCCGCTGCGAGAGCGACGGCCTCAGATTCCTCTGCATCGAACGGACGCGAACCACGCCAGACCAGAAACCGTGTTGGCCGGTCATCTTCCCACCACACCAGAAATTCTGCGTTGCGATGCCCCTGCCGGGCTGCGCCGTTGGCATCCTTGCCGATCATGTCGGCAATCGCCTCGCGCACATCGCGGCCGGCTCCCGTCCAGCTTCCTGAGGCGTCACCCGTCTTCAATCGCAGCACTTCACGGAGTACGGACCCACGAGAGCGCGCAGTGAGTCGCACGATAGCACGACGTTCCGGCGCGACGTTCCAGCCGATCGCAAACTGCATCAGGTGACAGCCCGAGCGATGTTCCGGCACGCGACGGCGCTCGCGGACTGCGGGCCGCGCGGGTCGTACCGCGTAGAGCCACTGCGCGCCGGGGCGGAACTGAGCCATCTCGGATTTCGTGGACGCCTCACGTACCCTGGGTTCGGGGTGGAGGTGTTCGATGACGAAACCAGGCCAGGGCAGTCGCAAGGAGCGGCGCGTTACCGCGCGTTTGGTTCGGCGGACACGCAGGAAGTCGTCCAGCTGGTGCAGGCGCGTCGGCTGGCTGGGGTGGGCTTGGCCCAGGTCGCCCACGAGCTCGACGTCCGGGCGAATCGGCTCCGCCAGTGGCTGAAGCAGTTCGGACGCCCCGGGGAGGACCACGCGGGCGAAACGCCGCAGCACGAGTAGCGGCGCCTGCGCCGCGAGAATGCGAGGCTCCCGCAGGAGCGGGCGTTCGCAGAACATGTGGCTGCCGGTTCAACCGCTCGTAGCAACAGTTTTAGCAACTTCTCCGCTGGTGTCATGAATGATAGTGTCTTGCGTGGTCGGGCGTTCAAATGGCGAGCGATCGCGTTGAGCTGTGCTTGCGTGACCGCCGCGAGATCGGTGTCTTTCGGAAGGTATTGGCGCAGCAGGCCGTTGGTGTTCTCATTCGTCCCACGCTGCCACGGGCCTTGGGGATCGCCGAAGTAGACCGCGACGTCGGTGGAGACGGTGAAGCGCCGGTGGTGGGCCATCTCGAGCCCGCGCTCCCACGTGAGCGTTTCCATCATGCGACCCGGCAAGCCGCTGGACGTGGCGGGTCAGCGCGCGCGCAACCGTTTCCGCCTGCTTGCTTCGCACCTTGATGAGTTGGACAAACCGCGACTGCCGCTCGACCAACGTGGCGACGTGCGAGTTCCTCCGCGACCGTCCATGCTGATCCGGATCCCGTGATCGAGCAGGAGACCGGTGAACGCTGCGCTGGTGAATTGCACGCCCTGATCGGTGTTGAAGGTTTCGGGCCGGCCGTAGCGCGATCGCGTCCTCGACCGCCGCGATACCTAAGGCGCTGTCGAGCGTGATCGACAGGCGCCAGCTGAGGACCCGACGGCTGGCCCAATCCATCACGCCCGCGAGGTACACGAAGCCGCGCGCCATCGGGATGTCGGTGATGTCCATCGCCCAGACATCGTTCGGCCGGGTGATCACTCGATTCCCCAAGAGGTACGGGTACACGGGATGCGCGCGATGTCGGCGACTCGTGCCCGGCTGCGGGGCGATGGCGTTGGTCCCCATGGTGCGCATCAACGTCCCGAAGCGCCGCCGGCCCACGCCGGGGAACTCGGGTCGGAGCCCGCGCGCCCCGAACCAGGGCATCTCCAGGTGCACCGCGTCAATCCGGCGCATCAGCGCGAGATCGCATACCGAGGTCCGCCGGGGCGTGTAGTACACCGCGCCCCGACTGATCCCCAGCGCCGCCGCCTGCCGCGTGATCGGCAGAGCGTAGGCGCGGTCGATCATCGCTTGGCGCTCAGCAGGCCGGCCTTGCCGAACGCACGTTCTCAAAATCGCTCTCGAGCGCCAGCTCGCCCATCTTGGCAAGGAGCGTCTTCACCTCGACGGGCGGCTCGCGGGACCGGCCTGCCCCAAAGACCTCGGCGGCACTGGTGAGCAGTTGATCCACGCGGTGATCAGAGCGGCGTGGACGTCGAAGCGCTTCGCCAACTCAACGAGGGTACCTTCGTTCCGAATCGCCGCAAGGGCGACCTTGGCCTTGAAGGCCTGGGCATGACTGCGGCGAGCACGTCGGGCCATGATGCGGTCTCCTAAAGGAGTGAGCGAAATCTCGCTCGTGGAGCCCGCCGATCCAGCTATCTCACCTGTTCAGAAAACCGATGCCACTCCTTCCAAACCACTACAGAACCACTGCAAGGCTATCTGCGCGCGTGACCGACCCAAGGTGCGACTCCAGCAACTCGAGCCGAGCCTTCCATCCAAAAACAACCCGGAACCGCGATAGCAACATCTGTTGTCAACTGACGTCGCTTCAGTGAATATCGCTTGACGGTGCAACCTACGCCGCTTCCCCACGCTCCATTGGGCACCGCATACCAAAATTCAGAACCATCCTCCGATATGCCAATAGCGTGCATGGGGGCGGGTACCCAGCTACATGTTGCTTGGCACAGCGACAGCATCCGAACACTTGCAGGATCGTCAAAGATGTGGCTCAATGCGAGCGTCGAAAGGTCAAACCTATAGAAGCTTGTTGTCCCGTAGTTTGTTCCCCGTCCGACTGCTGTGATTGCAAACCCTCCGAGCGGAGACATCGTCCCCCACTCAGTAGCGGCGCCGCCGTAAAGTATGCCTGAAACAGGGTCGTTGTAGAGGTCAGGAATGTTCGCAAAGGTTGCTAGCGGAGCACTCTGAGCTCCCCCAGCGTCTATTCCGACGTCTGCGGTTATCAAAGCGGGGTTGCTGGCAAGAGTGAAGCGAGCGGTCAGGAGCGAGTCTCCTCCGTGAGATCGCCCTTGGCTGGAATTCGACGATCCACTGAAGCTAGGTGCTGAGATAGAGGGCCAAGATGCCGGGAGGATCTGCCACTGAGTACCATTGTGTCTGGCAAAGACCTGGTACGCCTGAGGCGTGGAACCAACGACCCGGCTCACAAGCTCTCGGCCGCCGTGCGTTATCCCTGCAAACTGGAACAGTGAGTCTTCAGGGAGGAGCAGATTCGCGATCGTGTCCAATGGCTGAAGTGAGGAATCACGGCGGGCGAGGAATCGGAAAATCCGGTTACCTGAAGTTGGCGGTTCGGCGTAGAGGTACGTCTTATTGCCACAAAGCCTCGCTCCGTTCTTGCGGCCAGCGATCCTTAGAGACTCATACGCATCTGGCACCCGGTATCCACTTCCGCCGCCTGCGCGAACTCCACCGCCTATCGCTCCCCGAAGAATGAGCTGACGCAGCTCCTGGGCGGTGAGCTGTGGATCGAAGCCAGCCAGCATTGCCGCAAGGCCTGACACCAATGGTGCTGCAAACGACGCGCCGCTCGATGTCGCTGTACCTGTCTGATTCGTCGGACGAAGAACTCCGACGCTATCGCCAGGCGCCGCCAAGTCAATGTAGGGAGAACCGACGGCCGCCGTGAGGAGCCCCCCGCTTCGGGTGCTGGCAGTCACGACCAGCACTCGAGTAGAGTCCTCATCCTTCATAAGAGGGAATGTAATATCTCTCGGATCTCCCCCGTGATTGCCTGAGGAGAGAACAAACAGTGGAGGCCGGCCGCCGACTGAGCCAGCGAGCATCATCCACTGAACTAGGGTCACAGCGTCTTGGAGATCGGCGGCGTTATTGCGGTTGACGCTGATCGCCAATGAGATGTTGATTACTCTAGCGCCTCGTCTCACCAAAGAGTCAGCGTGGGCTGCAATCGTGACACCTGCGGCGGCACTGCCGATTGGCCCCCCCATAGAGTCACGCAGCCGAGGATCCACCAGGTCGACTCGCCCGAGATATGCGGCTCCTGCCATCCCAACGCCGTTGCCTCCACGCGCAGCAGCCACCGAAGCGACCATCGCACCGTGCTGCATCGTATCATTTGGTGGAGGCGCATGTACCGCAGAGGCAATATTGGGAGTAAGGTCTGCTATCCCAGCCGGGAAGCCAAAATCGATTACACCGATCCGCGCCGTATCTCCCGTCGCGCATCCCCACGCGAGCGGAAAGCGCACCGCGTTGAGTCCCCAGTTGGGAGTGTGTTGAGTAGCAGGCGTCCCATCAGGGCGCCAAGACTGTGCAGTCCATGATGTGCCATTGTAGTGCTTCTCCACATATCGCGCTTTCGGGTGACCTGACGAAGTGACACTCTCCCATGGTTAGGCAGCTCGGCTGAGCTGCGCGATGTTCACTTGCCGTCTCGCCTCCCGCGCCCGCTGCAACTT